>JAFLEF010000023.1 GCA_017309115.1 Verrucomicrobiota bacterium
CAGCTCGAGCCGAGCGCTCCAGTCCCGCCACCTGCGGGTGACTCACCAACTGGAGAGCCGGATGCGGGAGATCCGCACGTCCGGTTCGGAGGGAGGGGTGGGGTCAATCCCCCATTCCTACCTCTATCGGGGGGTAGGAGCCCGTCTGGCGGCGTTGGCCTGTGAGATCTGGACTAGGCATCAACCTCGTCACGCTCATCCCAGTCTATCTGCGGCAACCGCTCCAAATCCGCCACGTAATCGGCGTAGGTGTAACCGTCACCACGGAAGGTGTGCCAAACGAAAAACGCCAACAACGTCGCAATCAACTCTCGGGCATTCGAGTCCGAGTGTCCCAGCGACCGCAACCGCTGATAGTGAAACCGCACTTCCGGAGTCTTCGGGTTGTCCAACTGGTCCTGAACTCCCTGAAGAAACGCCGCTCTGCGTTTCTTTTTGGCTGCCTCTTCGGAACTCATGGTGCTCGTGATGCTTAACAGTGGATTCTCGGACAGGGTTTCGGTCCGGCAAATACTCGTACCGCAGCTTCCAAAACCTGTAAACGGGAGTCCCTCATGGAACTGGCAAAATGGCCCGATGGAGTAAGATCCAGACTCCGGGCCTCTAGCGAGTTCAATTGTCCCCGCGATCTCCGCGTCCTCCGCTGGACAGACCTGTTCGGGCCTCGCGCGGCGGAAAACAGGAGCTTCGCTTCGCGGGCTCAACTAGGGACGAGTGGCTCCATGCTTGATCCGCGGCCCGCGAAATGGGGACGCTTCGGAAGATCTCTCCCGACGTGCGCCGCATCGTTCCTGGGTTTCGAAGGTTGATCCTGTTGCTGTGGATGGTGGTGGGTGGGCTGAACTCGACTTCGGCCGAGCCGCCGCGGGTACTGCAGCGAGACGGCTTTTGGTGGTTGGCCGGACCGGATGGGCGCCCGTTCTTTTCCCGCGGGGTGTGCTGCGTGAATCCGGGACTCTCCCGGACCGATTACGATCCCCAGAATCCGGCCTATGCCTACTGGCGCCAGTTCGCGTCGCTGACCAATTGGGCAAGTTCGACCGAAGCCCGGCTGCGGTCGTGGAACATGACAACCCTCGGTGCCTGGTCGGAGTTACCGATCCCCTCGGAGAACAGATCCGCGCCCGGATTGTGGCGGACGCCGGTGCTGCATCTGGGATCCAGCGCAGGGGTTCCCTGGTACGATTTGTGGGACGAGAAAGTCCTCAAGCGGGTGGACGATCTGGCTCGGGAGCAGATTCTGCACTGGCGCGAGCATCCGAATCTCCTGGGCTATTACTCCGATAACGAACTCGGTTGGTGGAATGCCGCGTTGTTCAAAGCGACGCTGCATCAACCGGCGTCCAGTGGTCAACGTCAGCGGTTGGTTCAGTTGCTGCGAACCCGCTACGACCACGACTGGAAACGACTGCTGCAGGATTTCGAACCCGAACACACGGAGGGTTGGGCCGATCTGGAACAACACGGAGTGCTTCACCTGCGGCCGGGCGGACGCGGCATCCCGGTGCTTCGGGAGTTCCTCAGTCTGCTGGCTCATCGCTACTATGAGGTCATGGAGCAGACGATCCGGCGCTACGACTCCCGGGCGCTGATTCTCGGGGATCGCTACCAGTCGTTCTTCTATCCCGAAGTCGCGCGGGCCGCCGCCGCGCATGTGGATGTCATCTCCAGCAATCTCAACGCGCAGTGGGACGACGGGACGTTTCTGCGGTGTTATCTCCAAACCCTGCATGAGCTGACGGGCAAGCCGGTTCTGGTGAGTGAGTATTACCTGGCCGCTCAGGAGAATCGCAGCGGCAATCGCAACGATCAGGGCGTCTTCCCCGTGGTCGCCACCCAGGTCGAACGCGCTCGGGGAGCGGCTCGCACTCTGACGGAGGCTTCCCGGTATCCTTTCGTCGTCGGGGCGGACTGGTTTCAGTGGTCGGACGAACCGCGACACGGAAGAACCGACGGCGAAAATTTCAACTTCGGCTTGGTGGATCTGGAGGATCGACCGTATCGCCAACTGACGGAGGCCCTGGCGGCGGTGAAGACGGGGTTGGGTGAACGTATGGTTCAGCCCCGGAGCGATGCCCGGCAGGGAATACCTCCCGCGCCAAAGGATCCCGGAGGGAACTTTGAGCCGGGTCAGGCCCTGCTGCGATGGGATCGGGAGAGGGGCTGGGTTCCGGCGGCGACTCCATTTCCGCTGGCGGATCTCTACGTCTGCTGGGACCGCGAGTTCCTCTATCTGGGCGTGTACAGTTTGGACATCGTAGAGGATGCGTTTTACCGGGATCGGAACATTCCGAAATCGGCTCGGGCCTTATGGACCGTGGGGATTAATGGCGCCCCGGCGGTGGAGGCGCGTCTGGGATCGGGCCGGGAAGCCATCGTCAACCAGCCGGAAATCCTCGTGAAGAATCTCTCCGGCTGGAATTTGAACGTGCGCAACATTGCCTTCATGGCGGTCCCGGCGAGCCGCTGGGGAGCGAAGTCCCTGAAGGTGGGTCAGACGATCGAGCTGACCTGTTCACTGAGCACTCACGGGCAAGCCGATCGGATCGAGTGGAAGGGCACGTTCCGTTTGGCTGCGGGGAGCCGCTGAGTGTCTGCGGAGAAGTTTTGACCGCGGATAACGCGGATGGCACGAATTCAGAGGAGGATTTCTGCGGGGAGGGTTTATCCGCAGATTGGACGGAGATTAATAACGCAGATTTTTTGGTAGGGCGACGATCCGCGGAGTCTATGGAGTGCGGTAGCGAAGCCTGCGTAGCTACCGCTTTCTGTCCCGGCCGCTGAGACGTGAAATAATCCTGACTCTCACCCGCCATCAACGCGCCCCAAAAGCGCCCGAGGGCTCGAGGGCTGGCGCACTCCAAACGCTCCGCGCCTTCCTTCCGCCCTCGCCCTTACCCCTTACCCCTTACCCCTTACCCCTTACCCCTTACCCGGCTTTGCCTCGCAGCTCTCAGCTGTTTCCGGTAGGGCGACGCTCTGCGGAGCCGGGGACGCGGTGGCCTTCTGGCGGGCTTCGAGCACGACGAGGTGGACGAAGTGGAGCTTCTTCACCGCGGGCTTCGACAGGACAAAGGGGTAGAGATCGGGCTGACCCATGCTGCGGGCGAGTTCGTTCAAGACGGCGGTGAGCTCGACCCAGGAATTGATGAGCGCCAGAAAACGGGTGGCATCCGGACTGTCGGGGTCGAACAAGGATTCCTTGGTGAACGGTTCGGATTCGAATTCCAGGTCCTCAACGTCGAGACCAAAGCCAAGCGCCGTATTCAGCGCATCCACAGTGTGCAGATAGTGCGCGAAGGTTTCGGCCCAGTCCTCCCAGGGATGAACGGACGCGTAGGAACTGACATGGCTTTGCGCCCAGTCTGGAGTTGGACCCGCTTCGTAGTTCTTCTTCAGGGCTTCGGCATAGTCCGCTCGTTCATCGCCGAATAGCGTGCGGAAGGGTTCCTGCCAGGAAGTTTTGTCTATCAGACGGTCCCAATAGTAGTGACCCACTTCGTGGCGAAGATGGCCCAGCAGGGTGCGATAGGGTTCGCGCAACTCGGTTCGGATCTTTTCGCGAATGGCATCGTCTGCTTCCTCCACGTTGAGCGTGATCAATCCATCGTCGTGCCCCGTCAAAATGCGTGGCGCTCCGGGAGGGGTGCGGAGGAAATCAAACATCAGGCCGCCGTCGGGATCTTCGGTGACCCGAGATTGCAGGGGCAGACCTAGGCGGAGTAGTTGCGCGACGAGGCGACGTTTGGCGAGTTCCACCCGGCGCCACAGTTCGCCGTTTTCCGTCACGGACAGGTCAGGAATGGTGCGGTTGAGACGGCAGGAGCGACAGAGTGGTTCGGGATCGGTGACGGGCACCATCCAGTTGCAGCCGGCCGGGCCATCGAAATTGCTGCAACGGCGATAGCGCTCGGTAGCGGCGGCGCCAGCGACGGTGAACTCGGGTTTCTCGGGATCCGCGGTCAATGTGACCACGGCCAGTTGATCCACGACGAATCCGAGCGGGGCCTGACATCCCAGACACTGGCTATTGCGGAAGAAGGCTGGGCGTCCGCAGGTGCAGCGGTAGTTGTGACCGGCCCGCGCTGTGGCCTGGGGCCGCCGCCAGGTGGCCGCCAGACGTTCGGCCAGCGAGTCGAGGAAGAAGTTCATTTGGTCCGGCCAACTTGAGAGCAATTTCGGGGAGAGCCAATTTCAAAGCAGCGGAGACGGGAACAGGTAAGCGGGAAACGGGAAGCGCGAAGCTGTGGAGTGCGGGAGCCTTTCTAGACTTTCTGCCGCTTTTCCATGGGCGAAGCGTGATACCAGCTGAGAGCTGAGAGCTGAGAGTTGAGAGGTAAAAACGGCAAGCGAAGCGGTTGGGCGAGGCTCGGACTCGCCTGGGAGCGCCGGCGAGTTCCTCACGCCTTAGGCTCTCTTCAAATACTGGCCGGCGAGACGCCAGCGCTCCCAGGAGGGGAAAATGGGAAAGCGGTAGCTACGCAGACTTCGCTGCCGCACTCCATAAGGGCCGCGGAGGGTCGCCCCAGCAGGTCAGGTCACCGAAACGAGATTTCCACTGAGGTGAATCCCGCCGCATGCGCGAGCGTGGTGAGTTGCAGACGGGTTCGTTCTTCGGCGTCTTTGAGAATGCCCGAGGCCCGGGCCGCCTTGCGAATTGCTTCGAGGGCCTGACGCCGGGCTTCCTGTTCCATTTGCTGATCGTACGTGCGCAGGATTCCGGTGGACCGTTCCAGAACCTCCGTCTTGGCTTCGTCGAGATACGTGTCCATCACCAGGGGGCGGGGCAGCTTTAAAGAAATCCGGTCGCCGGTGATGGTGACGTCTGCCGCCGTCACTTTGCTGAGATCGACGCCGGCTTTGACGACGCCGTGGGCGATCATGAGCAGCCGATTTTGCCCGTACCACTTCACGTCATCCAGTACGACCACCTTCTCGAAGACGTACTTGACGGTCACCAGATGGGACAACGTTTGGATCTGGGTGACGACCGTAGCGGTGTCGGAGATGCGGGGGCGACCGTCTGGTGTTCCCATTCGCGCCACGAAGATCCCGCCCGCGAACGAGAGGGCCAATACGGCGAGCAGGGCGGCGACGACGCCCACGAGGACGATCCGCTGGTTCATGGGCGAACCGTACTGCAAGTCTCGTTAAAGGTGTAGTGCGGCCGTTCTCCGAATTGCTGCGGCACATTTGGCGACCGAAGGTTCGGGGCATGAATCTCGAGTTGCAGAACAAGACGGCACTGATCACTGGGTCTACCAAGGGAATTGGCTTCGCCATTGCGCGCGGTCTGGCAGCGGAAGGCGTCCGCGTTTTTCTCAACGGACGCAGCGAGGCGACCACGCAATCGGCGATCGAACGATTGGGTCAGGGGGCGCAGGCGGCAGTGGGGGATGTTTCAACGGCCGCTGGCTGCCGGCGCCTGCTCGAGTCGCTGCCGCCAGTGGACATTTTGATCAACAACGCGGGTATCTTTGAGCCGAAGCCGTTTGCCGAGATTCCCGACGCCGACTGGGATCGCTTCTTCCAGGTGAACGTGATGTCGGGCGTGCGACTGACCCGCGCGCTCTTTCCTGGGATGCTGGCGCGGAATTGGGGGCGGGTTGTATTCATTTCGTCCGAAAGTGGCGTCCAGATACCGGAGGAGATGATTCACTATGGGCTGACCAAGGCGGCGAATCTGGCGTTGGTGAATGGGTTGGCTCAGTTGACCCGCGGAACTCAAGTGACGGTCAACGCGGTTCTGCCGGGGCCGACGGCCTCCGAAGGGGTGAGTGAGTTTGTCGGGACTCTGGCAGGACAGGCGCAGCAGACCCCTGAGCAATTCGAGAAGGAGTTCTTCCGTTCGGTGCGTCCGACCTCGTTGCTGCAGCGGTTCGCTACGGTGGACGAAGTGGCCAATCTCGTGACCTATGTGTGTTCCCCTCGGGCCAGCGCCACCAACGGCGCCGCGCTGCGGGTGGACGGCGGTGTGTTGCGCGCCACGGTTTGATCGACCGCGAGCGGCTCGGCGGGTGCCTCTCCTTACCTTGGGCCGAACGCGGCGCCACATCCCCGGATTAAGTTGGAGTTCAGACTGTTTCCGCCAGGGGACGCTCCGCATGCTTTCCAGGATGTCGGTCGCTGTCCATCAACGAAGATTCAAGGGGTGGTGGCTAGGGTTACTGGTTCTCGGCGGGACACTGATCGGCGCGGAGCGATCGCGATTGCCCTGCGCCGACGGGGAAGTCGTGCGCTACACGGCCCTGCGCACCCGCGAAGCTCCAGTGATTGATGGCCAATTGAACGAAACGGTGTGGCAGCAGGCGACGTGGTCGAGCCGGTACGTTGATATTCTGACGGGCGGACCCACGGTGCATGACACGCGCGCAGCCATCGTGTGGGACGACGAGAACCTGTACCTGGCCATCCGGGTCGAGGAACCTTTGGTGCGCGCCCAGTTCACCGAACGGAACTCTCCCATTTATCAGGAGAATGACGTCGAAGTGTTCATTGGCGGTGCTGACGCCTACTACGAGTTCGAGATCAACGCCCGCAACACGATCTACGAAGTGTTCTTCATCTGGCAGGAAGCCTACGAACGGATGGGATTCTCCCGTGCTCCCGAGTTTGCCCGAACGAATCTGCAAGGATTCAACGGCGTGGGCTTCAAGTCCCATCCCCGAGGACTGCGGTGGGGACACTTCAATTGGCAGTTCCCGGGATTGAAGACGGCGGTCCACGTGGATGGAACATTGAACAACGATGCCGACCGAGACCGAGGTTGGACGGTGGAGCTGGCTTTTCCCTGGGCCGGAATGAAGTGGCTCGCCACCGACGGACGGGCCCTGCCGCCGCGGAATGGCGACGAGTGGCGCATCGATCTGTCGCGCTTCAACACCTACAAGGAGGCGCCGCCGGCCAAGGATTCCGGCGGCTGGGTGCTGAGTCCGCATCGGGTCTGGGACTCGCACGTGCCGGAGTGTTTTCCCAAGGTGACGTTTTTGACCAACGCGCTGCCGACGAGTGTTCGGACGAACGCCTCCCTGCAACTGACCTCTCCGGCTGAGCGCCTGGTGTTCCAGCGCGGCGTGGATAACCGTGCGCGGTTGCCCCTGGCGGGCGTAGGAACGCCGGGAACCCGGCTCGAGGCGCGTTTGCTCCCGCGGGATCGGCGGGGCGAGGATGCGCGGTGGCAGACGGTGGGGTCGGTTCGATCGGATGGCACCTTCGCCGCGAGTTGGTTGGCGCCTGCCGGATGGTACTCCTTGGAAGCGCGAACCGTGGAGCCGAACGGTGCGGTTGAAATGACGCGAATCGAGCGGGTCGGAGTGGGCGAGGTCTTTGTTGTGGTGGGGCATTCGGTCGCGCAGGGCGGGGAGCTGAATTTACCCGGCGCCAAGGACGATCGGGTCAACACGATCGCTTGGCCTCCGGATTCCGGTGATCAACGGCGCACTTACGAACAGACCGGCGAGACGCGTTTCCTGCCGGCGGCGAAGGGAACCGCGTTCGGCGATGGGGTGGTGCCGGCACCATTCGGCCACGGCACCTATTTCTGGGCGCGGTTCGGCGAACTCGTGGCGCAGCGCCATGACGTGCCGGTCCTGGTGCTCAACGCGGCCTTCGGCGGGACCAGCCTGGAACACTGGGCGAAATCGGCCCGTGGCGAGCCCTTCGAACATTCCTTCGTTCGGGCCGATTTGCGCATGCCGTACCGAAACCTCACCAACACCTGGCAACACTACGTTCGACTCCTTGGCGTTCGGGCCGTACTGGCCGACCAGGGACAAAATGACTGGGGCGAGCCATCGGTGGAAGTCGTGGCGAAACGCTATCAAACCTGGATCAACCAAGCCCGGGTGGATCTGGGATTTCCAGAACTTGCGGTGGTGGTGAATCGGCAGACGCCGTTCCGCGAGCGCATCGCCATTCGAACGGCCCAGGAGCAGATGATTCGCGACGGGCCGTTCTGCTTTCCCGGGCCGGACTACGACACCCTGGCCCCGTCGGATTTTTCAGATCGCATTCATCTGAGTCAGGCTGGATTGGAGCCGGCCGCCCAGCGGTGGGCGGATAGTATCAGCGCGCAGTTCCTGACCCAGGCGCGTCCCTTCCCGCCCCGCTGAAAACCAAAAAGGCCAGCCGGTTGGGCTGGCCTGGGAAAAAGCGGGACTGGGATTTACCAGCGGACCTTGTCCGGGAAGAACTCATGAATCAGCTCGTCGTAGAACGGCTTGAGCTTCTTGGCGTCCGGCTTTTCGTGGCTCTTGGTGTAGAGATCGTAGGGATTGAACTTGTTCACCCACGGCAACATGGCGCGGTCATGGTCGTTCAGCAGATACTCGTAGGCGCCTTCGCGGTGCCACGGGTAGAAGCTGTGGAAACGCAGCATGGCCAGACCTTCCTGAGGTAGGTAGTCCTTGCAAACGCTGTAGATGTATTCGTCGTGACCCCAGGACAGGTCCACGGCGTCCAACCCGCAACCTTCCTGATAAACACCCAACTTGGTCTGGTAGGCGGGATTGTGGAAATCGGGGTTCGCCTCGAAAAACCGCGGGAAGACGATCTTGGGCGAATACGCGCAGCCGGTCGGGAAGGTGTCGCCGACCACGGCCCATTGGGGTTCGCCCCAGAGGCAGAGAATCTTGCCCAGGTCGTGGACGAATCCGGTGAGGATCATCCAGCGCGGCTGACCGTCCCGGCGCAGTTGCTCGGCGGTCTGGAGCAGGTGCTCCAGTTGGGACATATCGGTATCCGGATCGCTGTCATCGACGAGCTGATTGAGGTACTCGGCGGCTTCCCAGATGCCCATTTTCATCCGGTTGAGGCCCAAATACTCCCGCTTCTTGGATTGGACGAATTCCCGGGTCTGGAACTGGTGGTTCAAGCGGTAGAACTCGCGCACAGTCGGCCGGGCATCCGCCTCGTAATTTCGGAACTCGTTTTCTTTTTTGTCCGGGGCGTACCCGACCACCGGCTTCTTGGTCTCCCCCTCCGGCTTCGGCTCGGGGTAGCGTTCCTTGTAGAAATCCTCCACCTCATCAAGGCTCTGGAGGGGTTGGTTCTCAGCGATCGAAATAGGGCTCATGGACGGGGCAGAGTAATGCGTCGAAATTCCAATTTGTCAGTAGCGGATTTAGGGTAGGCGTTAAGCCTGGTAGGGCGAGGCTCCGCCGAGCCGTTCGTTTCCCGGCGAAAGAGCGCGTCACCCGTTCACACAGGTACGGCTCCGCGGAGCGTCGCCCCACCGGAAGGGAAGGAGGTCAGCGCGAAGCTGTGGAGTGCGGTAGCCCCGCTAGCCCTTTCCCATTTTCCCAGGTCGTGGGTGGAGTGGACGCGTCAGTTGCCGCTGACGCCTCGCCCCTGGGAAAGCGGTAGCTCCGCAGGCTTCGCTACCGCACTCCATAGCCCTACCGGGCCGACATCCGGGCTTCGCGCCACTTGTCTAGGCCCACCGCGAGCACGATCACCGCGCCGATGATGATTTCCTGGCTGTAGGTCTGCCAGCCCAGCTGATTGGTGCCATTGCGGAGCAGCGCCATGATCAAAGCTCCAATGAGGGAACCGCCAATGCTTCCAGCTCCCCCGTTGAGGCTGGCGCCGCCAATCACGACGGCGGCGATGATGTCGAGTTCCAGACCGATCGCCACCGTAGGATCGCCCTGGGTAAGTCGGGACATTTGCAACAAGCCGGCGAAGCCGAACAGCAGACCGGCAATGGCATAGGTGGAGGCCTTCACCCATCCCACGCGCACGCCACTGAACCGGGCGGCGGTTTCGTTGGCGCCAATGGCAAAGACATAGCGGCCGAACACGGTCTCCCGAAGCAGCAGGGCCATGACGGCGGCCAGACCCAGGGCAATCCAGACGCCGGGCGGCAGTGGCCAGAACTCCGCTGGATTGACCCGGGCCATCAACAAACTCACCGGCGAATCGGGCGGGGCGTTGACCGTCTGGTTTTCCCCGAGCCATTTGGCCGAACCCCGGACCACGCCCATCATGCCCAGCGTCACGATGAAGGGCATCATGCGGAAGCCGGCGACAATGGCGCCGTTGAAGAGTCCAATCGCACCTCCGACCAGAACCAGGGCCAGCGTGGTGGCGACGGGAGACCAACCGGCCACCAGCAATTTGGCGCCCAGAACGCCGGTGAAGGCCACCACCGAGCCGACGCTCAAATCGATGCCGCCGCCGACGATGATCAGCGTTATGCCCAGAGCACCGATGGCCACAATCACGGTCTGCGTCAGGATGTTCTTCAGATTACCACCGGTGAAGATGAAGGCGCGTTCTTCGGTAAGAGAGAAGAGAACGCAAACCAGTAGCAGCCCCAGGAAGGGGCCGCCGGACTGGAGCAGGCGGGCGAGTCGATGTGGCGAATTCGTCATGCCGGTGGCGAGCCGCAAAGCGTCCCGGTCTGAAGGAACTTGTCACCGTTTTTCGGTGCCGAGTTCGTGGAAGAGAAATCTGGAAAACAGGAAAACAGGAAGGGGAAGGGATCAACTTCCCGCGGAGGCACAGGAGGCGCGGAGAGAAAACGCCGAAGACACCCCAATCGGCCGTTTCCGACTACCCTCTTATTCCGGTTTTCCTTTTCCAGATTTCCCCCCTGCGAATCTGGGGTTAAGCCTTCCGGTAGCGGCCTACGGTCGGACTCGGAAGTACTGAGCCTCGTGATCGGTGGAGACTGGATACGGGCTGATGGCGGTGGGAAGGGACTGCCAGTCGTGATTGAGTTGCGACGCCGACTCCAAGGTGCCGCCGCTCCAGCGGAGCTCGAAGCCGGACGAAGTGGGGAGCAAGTCCAAGCGAGGCGAAGTCAGGGCTTTGATCTGATAGATGACGCCCTGACCGCGGGCGCTTAGGGATCCGGTGGATGACAGGTCGGCCAGAAACAAGGAGTCGTGAGTGGAAATCACGCCATCGAGATGGCCGATCTGAGGTTCCTGATTGCCGATGAAGTGGAAGTATTCCCGCGTGTGCAGATCGGCGAACACCAGCGGATTCTCTTCATTGGCCACACCGCCGGAACTGTAGCGCCCGTGAAAGCCCACGAAGACACCCTGATTCAATCCCTCGGGAAACTCAGGTGGAGCAAAGGCAATGTCGGCCGCACCCTCGCTTTCCGATCCAGACCACGGCTGGAATGCGATTTCTGGAGCGATGCCCAGGCCGCCCACAACTTGGCCGGTTCGGTACTTGAGGTAGGAGTCGGGAAAACCAAAGTCTGCTACAGGTTCCTGTCCCAGCGCGGATGCGGGAATGCGGTTCAATTCGTCGGCACTTTCCGGTTCGTTGACATTCACCAGTCCATCGATGCCGTTGTCCTGAAACACCAAATCGCCGGTCCCGGGTTCGAACGCCAGTCCGGCGGCATTGCGCAGACCCTTGGCGACGCGGACTGGAGCGCCAGCGAGGAGTGAGCCCGACTGCTCGGTAAATGTTACTCGATACACGGAGTCGCCCGAAAGCACTCCGGCGGCGCCGGGAAACGCCACCGAGGACAGGCTGATCGTTCGGGCGGTGGGCTGGATGTTGAACTCGGATCCCAACTGGAAATAGAGCTCCACCTGTTGGGGAGCACCGGGAGTCCGCCGAACTGCCAGGGCCGAATGCGGATGCAGCCAGGAGCCCGAAGGATAAGTCAGGTCGAGGGTTCCCACGGAGGTCAGCGGTGAGGACGGCTTGGCTCCCTGACGCAACACATGGATGGGTTTGCCCCGACCTTGGCCGGTGACGAACACCCAGGGAGCGCTCACGCGCAGAGAACTCAACCCGCCGGGCAAACCGGAGTAGAGTACGGTTCCCGAGTCATCCGCCAGCCCGTCCTGATTGGCATCCACGAAGCGCACCAGTTTGCCCACTGAATTGCCGAAGCTCGCGCCATCATTCACAGCGACCAGCAGCGAGCCGTCGGCCAATTCCGCCATACCCACCGGGAAATCCAGCCCGGTGGCGAAGGCCGTGACCCGGAAGTCGGCCGGACTGACTCCGGGACCTTGAAGGACGGGCAGCGTAGTGGCCGCCTCGATCGGCGCGATCATCGCTCCTACCGACAACGCCCAACCCCAGACCCAGAATTGTTTCATGCCCGACACTAACGGTTGGGTCGCGATTGGGAATGGTGGGGCGAGGATTCACCGAGTGCGCTCAAAGCATTGGGAGTGCGGCCGACCTCCCGGTACGCCCTTAAAGACCAGAAAGGAGGGGGAATCTGGAAAACACGAAAACAGGAATGGGAAGGGCAGGAAGGCGATCAATTTCCCGCAGAGGCACTGAGAGAATACGTCGAAGAGCCCCGGGCCAGCCGCCTCCAGTTACCCTCTCCTTCCCAATCCAAAATTTGCGACAACCTGTTTAATCTTGGGTTAAACGTCCCCACGAAACAACCGGTCCATTGGGAGGTGGCGAAGGGAAGGTTCCTCGATCCGCCGACTCGCGAACGCCGGTTTTGTGATTGGTATTTTTTTCTCAACTACCCACAAACCGGTTGAAAGTTGAAAGTTGAGAGAGAAATGCCGGTAGGGCGACGCTTTGCGGAGCCGCTCGTCCGTTTGTGGACGCAATGCGGACCTGTCCCCGGCTTTGGTTGGTCTCAACGTTCGACTCTCAACGGTTTGGCAGATTAACGGGAATCCCTGGCATGAGTTGGAAACACGTCTTCGCGGTCGTCACCGGGTGCGCTCTCATGGGCCTCCTGCTCGGTGGACTCTTCGGGTTCGGATCCGGCCGAATCACGCCGGACTTCTTTCGTCGGTTGATACCCTGGCAGGAGGTCGAGCCCGTCGGCTTCGCCACGTTTCTCGGGGCCACCATTGGCGTGTTGCTGGGCGGTGGCCTGGGCTGCTTCGGGATCCTGATCCAATTCCTGTTGGAATGGCGAAAACTGGGGAAGGCGCCGACGACGTCCGCCGGGCAATAGGCGAACCATGTACGTTCCCGCCCAGTTTGCCGAAGCGGATCCTGCTGTGCTGCGGGCGCTGATTCGCGCGCATCCGCTGGGGGCGTGGGTGACGTCGACGGACCACGAGTTGCTGGTGAATCATGTTCCGTTCCTGCTGGATTCAACCCGGGGCGAGCGGGGGGTGTTGGTGGGGCATGTCGCCCGGGCCAATCCGGCATGGCAGCAGTTTTCCCGCACCCGTCCTTCGGTGGTGATCTTCCAGGGTCCGCAACAGTACATCACCCCGTCCTGGTATCCCTCCAAGGCGGAGCACGGCAAAATGGTGCCGACCTGGAACTACGCGGTGGTACACGTCCACGGAATCCCGCAGATCCGCGAGGAACGCGACTGGCTCTTGAATCATGTGACGCAGTTGAGTGCGGAACATGAGTCGCGCGAAGCGCAGCCGTGGCGAGTGGACGAAGCGCCCGCCGAGTTCATCGAGGGGCTCCTCCGGGCGATTGTGGGAGTGGAAATCCCGATCGATCGATGGGAGGGCAAATGGAAGGTCAGTCAAAATCGAACGCCGGCGGATCAGGCGGGCGTGGTATCCGGCTTGCGGGCTCGGGGAACGGAGGAAGCCCAGGCGATGGCCCGGTTGGTGGCGCGAGAGAAAGCTGAGAGCTGAGAGCTGAGAGGCCAAGACGCCAAGCGGGAAGCGCGAAGCGGTAAGGAAAGCGAAGCGTTTGGACTGCGCCAGCCCTCTGGCGCTTTGGGGCGCGTGGAGGGCGGGTGAAGGTTGGAGTGGCTCGAGGCCTCAGCAGCCGGGACGAAAAGCGGTAGCTACGCAGGCTTCGCTACTGCACTCCAAAGGCTCCTTGGAGCGTCGTCTTGCCGGCATTTTTCTACCCACAAACCGGTTGAGAGTTGAGAGAAAAATCCTGGAATCCAGCACGTTAAGAGTGGCGACGGGTTTGTGGACGCAAGGCGGATCCGGTTTACCGGTTTTGGCTTCTCTCAACTCTCATCCTTCCTTCAACTCTCAACCGGTTTGGGGGAGGCTTAGCGGCGGCTGAAAATGGCGGCGTGGAAGCGGGAGAGATCGGGATCGCCGGTCTTTACCGACTCGAACTGGATCCAGGGCGGCTTGGCGCCGATGCGTCGGGAGTCAGCACTGACCAAGCGCCAGACTTCGGCATGTCCATCGGCAAAACTGGTCGTGACTCCGCCGCCGTGGCGCGTTGCGGGGAAGTCGATCCAGGTCCAGTCACCCGGCTGGGGAATGGCAAACCGGGAGTTTTCGATACTGTTCTCGTGCTCATCCAGAAACACCAAGGCCTGGGCGGGCGCCGGACTCACAATGTCCGTCACGCGATGCCAGCAGTAGGCGTAGCCGTCATCGCGGGGACTGGGCGAAGTGTTCATCGACGCGCTCATCGCCACACTGCGAACCCGGGGAATCTTCTTCAGATCCCGGACGGTGGATCGGTCGGCTGGACACTTATAGATGCGGGTGGATCGGTTGTACGGGAAGAGCACGCCGGCCTCGATCGCGGTAGTGTCGGTGTCGGTATAGGCGTTGCCGCGAACCCAGGTTTGGGGCGTGGCGGTGTTGGCGGAGCGATTGCCACCGAGCAGGGTTTCATTCGGAGGCATCTGGTCCCGGTGATCACCGGCATACATCAGCCAGCACAGGTTGAGTTGCCGGTAATTGCTCAGGCAGGCGGTCCGGACGGCGGTGCTCTTGGCTTTACCCAGTGCGGGCAGGAGGAGTCCGGCGAGAATCGCGATGATCGCAATGACCACCAGCAATTCAATTAGGGTGAATCCCGGTGGGCGGCGGTGAGGAGCTAAACCCTTGCCCATGCCGAAGCCTGATTCGAAACAGGCGCGGCACAAGCTTCCGTTTCGAAGCGAAGGGAACGAATGGTGTTCGCGATTGTATCCGGGCAGGGTCCGCCGTTCACTTCCGGCCCGACATGGCATCACCTCGCATTGGCATCATTGGCGGCTCGGGATTGTACCACATCGAAGGGTTCACCCGACAGAAGTGGCGCACAGTCAAAACGCCCTTTGGTGCTCCATCGGATCAGTTTTTGTGCGGGGAATTGGCCGGACGGGAAGTGGTCTTTCTTCCGCGTCACGCACGGGGTCACCGACTGCTGCCGAGCGAATTGAATCATCGGGCCAACTTCTGGGCCTTGAAGTCGCTCGACGTCGCCTGGGTCATCAGTGTGAGCGCAGTGGGTTCGCTCCAGGCCAAGTACCGGCCCTGTGACATTGTGTTGATCGACCAATTTGTCGATCGGACCAAGCGGGACTTCGAACATACGTTCTTCGGTCAGGGCGTGGTGGCGCACGTGGCCTTTGCGCAGCCCATTGGCGAAGAATTGCGCCAGTTGCTCCTGAAGTCTGCGAAGGCGTGTCGGGCTCGGGTTCACAACGGCGGCACCTACGTCAACATGGAGGGACCAGCGTTCAGTACGCGGGCGGAATCCCGACTGAATCATCACGCCGGTCTGGATGTGATCGGGATGACCAATCTCGGTGAGGCGCGGTGCGCCCGGGAAGCGGAGATCTCTTACGCCACGTTGGCGATGGTGACCGACTACGATTCGTGGAAGGAAGACGAGGCGCACGTCACGGTGGACTTGGTGTTGGAGAATCTTCGCCGCAACGCCGCGATGGCCAAGGCGATCGTTCAAGACGTCATTCCGCGTCTGCCGGCGGAAGCGAACTGGCCGTGCCACGAGGCCTTGAAAACGGCGATCATGACCGATCGTGCGTTGTGGCCGAAGGGCACGATTCAGCGGCTCAAACCGATTCTGAAGAAGTACCTGAAGTAGGCGGGGTAAATCTGGAAAACAGGAGAAAAAAGGGCGGAAAGGGGACCAATTTCCTGCGGAGGCATGGGGGCGCGGAGGAAAAACCGTCGACTCAAAAACAATCTGGGAGCTGAGCGAAAACGCAGAAGGCACGCCCAAGCCAGCCGTTTCCACTTACCGTCTTTCTCCTGTTTTCCAGAATCACTTTTTCGACGGCTGCACCCGCTGGCCTAAAGGACTTTGGCCTGATGCGCCCCGGAATCGCCGGCAGCGGGGACGGGTAGAATGATGGTGAAGGTGGCTCCCTGACCGTGCTCGCTGTGCGCGGTGATCTTGCCGCCATGGTCTTGGACGATCCGTTCGCAGATCGGCAGGCCCAAACCGGTTCCCTGAGCCTTGCCGTAGGTGAAGAACGGCTCGAACAAGTGCGGCAGATTCTTGGCCTCGATCCCTTTTCCGTTGTCCACAAACTCCACGATCACGTGACTGGCGGTGTGGCCCAGGCGGAGCGTGAGGCTCGGATTGGGTAGTCCGGAGACCGCGTCGAAGGCGTTTTGCGACAGGTTCATGAACACCCGGGTGAAGCGTGGTTTGTCCAAACGGACCCGGACATCAGGAAGTTCGCCTTCCACCAACAGTTTAACCCCGCGCCGGGAGGCATCGGTTTGCAGATCCACCAAGGCGTCCCGAAGAAAGTCGGAAAAAATGACCTTGGGAAGCGCGAGGGGCGGGGCTGGACCCCGGGTGAAGTCGACTAGTTCCTGGAGCATCTGGTTGACCAGACCGACATGCTTCTTGATCCGTTCCAGGGCTTCCTGTCGGGCGCCGGGAGTGGCCGACGGTGCGGCGGCCATTTCCGCCGCCATCGAAATCACGCTCAGGGGGGTTCGAAAGTCGTGAACAATGCTGCGGGCGAGACGTTCGACCAGCGCCAGGCGTTCTCCCCGGAGAGTTTCCCGTAGGAAGCGTTGATTGAACTCCCGGAGCCGGAGGCTGGAGTCGCGGACCAGCATCGAGCCCAGGGAGGCGTTGCGTTCAACCAGCCCCTGTACCACGTGGACCGGAATGAACATCGCCTCCACGGCCTCCCGCGCCACTGCCGTGGCCGAGCGAGGTTCGCCATCGAAGACCGCCATTTCGCCGAAGTAATCCCCAGGTTCCATTCGGGACAGCACGTAGTCGTTCCCCGAAACCAACTTGGCCTTAATGTCCACAACCCCTTCGAGGATGACGTAGAGACCGTCCCCGGGATCACCCTCCTGAAACACCTGGGATCCGGCGGCGAATCGGCAGGTGCGGCTCTCGGCGCGAATCGTGGCGATATCGTCCGCGTTCAGGGTGCGGCAGAAGCGGCTGGCCGAAAGTTCGAGGCGCATGCGGAATCTGGGTTGTGTGCGGAACGCCGCCGGCTGCAAGGAGCCAGTGGAGTTTCGCTCCGCGTTGGCCCCGAACGGAACCGGCATTCCCACGCACGTACGTGGGATCGTCCAGGCCCCGGCCTTGGGCGCGCGGAAGGCTGGACTACGGTGAGCAAGACCCGTCCGAGTTGCACGAACTCTTTGCGGCGGTTGGCCCCAGGATCGACCGAGGGCGGACGGCCTGTCCCGGTCTGCCTATTTCGGCCGGGCCGTGAACGGATCCAACCCCGCCCGCTCCAATTCCGCCTTCACGGTCTCCACCGCAAGCTTTCCATGTGGCAATGGCCATCCCAACGAATCCCCATTCGCCCGGAATCCGTCGCCATCGACGTCCACGAAAATCGGGTTGTGGTACGCACACGGTCG
This sequence comes from Verrucomicrobiota bacterium, assembly GCA_017309115.1. GTDB lineage: Bacteria > Verrucomicrobiota > Verrucomicrobiia > Limisphaerales > UBA9464 > UBA9464. The sequence goes on from JAFLEF010000023.1 coordinate 17,478, forward strand.
GAGCGAAGCCTGATCGCTCGTCCCGTAACCAGTCTTCAGGTCAAGTCCTTCGCCGAAGGCAATGACGATTAGGTGAGCGTCTTCGCTCAGCTTCACCCGCAGGGATTGATCGAACTTAACGACGCCGTCCTGAAAGAACTCCGGATGGGACTGTCGGGTGAAGTTTAGGTCGGGTCGCGGCCGACCGTTGACCAAAACCTGGACCCGATTGATGTCGATCCAGTCGGTGCATTGGACCCGGACTTGAAGGTTGAATTCCCGGGGCAGTCGGGTGTGGCCGCCGGCGAGGGTACCATCCTCGCAACGTACCTGGAGGAACGGGCCAGTGGTGAGTAGGCCGCGTCCGTTGCGGGCATTGCGGACGTTCTCCCGCCAGTCGATTTCAGCGGGCTGATCCGAGGAACTCGGCAAATACATCCGCCAGCCCCCGGCGCCGTTGCCGTGAACGAAATGCGCATCAGCCACGGCGGTTGCCCAGAGTTGCAGTCCCCGATTCAGCATTTGAAGCCAGATGAACTCGCGGATTTGCCGGACCGATTCCTTGCCCGCCGCGCCGCGTTCAATCCGGTAGGGCGCCTGGGCCAGAATTTCGGCGCCGAGAAAATTCTGGGTCTCCAAGGCTTCCACCATTCCGGCCAGTCCGACGAAGCCGCCGTCGAGTTCACCATCGCCGTCACGGTCGAAGAAATCCTCGGCCAGGTCCGGGTGATTGAGCTGAATCCAGCGGTAGGGATTCTCGCCCTGCCAGCGACGAAGGGTCAGGGCAGTGATGCGCGGATCGCGGTTCCAGACCGGAGCGCCGTTGTCCTGAGTGAACGGAACGGGCTCAAACGGGAAGGAGTTCATGTGCTGGCCTGAACCGGTCAGTTCCAATCCCTTCACGGTTTGAACTTCATTGGTGAGACCGAGCCGGACGATCGTCGGAACCCAGTCGAACAAACGGTTGTGCTCGGTGGTGGGGGCGAACTCAATATGTTCGGCCGCCAGATTGATGATTCGATCGGGGACACCGCAGGTGTTGTCCCCGCTTTGCGTCGAGTGATTGTGGTAGTCGCAACTGACCCAGCCGGTCGTATCCACGAGGCGGCGAAGGGTCGCTTCGAAGGATTGGGTGGCGCCTGGAGCGACGGTGACTTCCCGGGCCACATGGCTGTACTCGGGGCCTCGAGTGACCACGACCCGATAGCGGCCTGGCGGGAGCTGTACCGTGAACTCGCCGCGTTCGCTGTGGTATTGGTCCTTGCACCCATGGGCGCGGAGGTCCGGACCCAGATTTGGCGTGGGGGTGTTGTCCAGACCGATGAACTGCGCCTTGCACGGCAGGGATCGGCCCGACTCATCGTGAACGTTGAACTGGATCTGCGCTGCAGGACCCAGCACGGAGTCCAGTTCCACCAAGCCGTCGGCGGTGACCGTCACATTGGTTTTCCAGGAGTCCCGACCCAGATCGGCCACTTCCAGCGCGTAGTCTCCGGGTGGCAGTCGAAGGGAGTAACGGCCGTCGGCATCCGGATAGGCGGGCACGGGTCGTTCACCCCAGGGAATAAGGAGTTTGGCCGAGGCAATGGGTCGACCTTCAGCGTCTCGGATCCGGCCGCGCAGCTGTCCCGTGGTCCCCAGTTGCGCGGCCACCACTCCGACAGCTTCTGCGGGGGAACGGCCCACCGCCAAAAACCGTGCCACTTCGACACGTTCGCCAAATGCGAGAATGAATTCCTGGCCCGGCTCGGGTCGGTTCGGCGCCGGCAGCCAGGCATAGGCGTAACCCGCTTTGTCGGCCGGATCCTCGGCATCGGCCCAGACGATGGAACCCGCCTTTCCGGTTCGGGCGAAACGAGTCCAGCGATCATCCAGTCGGTTGGTGCGGGCAAGCGGCCCTTCGTTCTGAGCAGTAGTGACCACGAGCACCCCTTGTTGACCGTCCCGGAGTCGGTAGGAGTGGGACTTGGCCAGACCCTGATTGCTGGCGGCGGTCACCACGGTCTCCACCACGGCGGTGCCATCGCGACCATCGCTCTCGAGATGAACAAACGACACCGGACCCTGCTGGCCAAGCGGACAAAAGATCACCAGTTGATCGTTGTTGGCGCCGCGGAGGGTTAGGTCAAACAGGCAGCCGGGAGTAACTCCATTGGTGCCGTAGAACGTGCTCATGTTGGCCCGGCGCAAGGGGGCGTTGTGCGAGACGACCAGTTCCACCAAGTCGTTGCGCAGCACGAAGTCGCCGACAATGCCATCAGCTTCTTTCCCGCCGGGCAATTCGGCCGTACGCGCGGGACTGACCTCGAAGGCTTCGGGAGCGGCGAGCACGGGGTGAAGGCCGGCGATCAATCCAAAGAGGAATCCGAGGTGGCCAAGGTGGTTCATGTCAGTGCGCTGCTTCCGGGAGTCTATCTCCCGCGGTGGAGCTGGGGACAAGTCACGGTTGGGTTTCGGGGGGGAGAAAAAAGCTGAGTGCAGAGAGCTGAGAGCTGAGAGCTGAGAGGCAAAGCGGCAAGCGGCAAGGAAGGCGGGAAGCGTCTTGGACTGCGCCAGCCCTCTGGCGCTTTGGGGCGCGCGGAGGACGGCTGGGGTAGAAGCTCCTCGACGCGTCAGCAGCCGGGTCGAAAAGCGGTAGGGCGAGGTTCCACCGAGCCGTTCGTGTCACGGGGAATAACGCGTCCAGAGTCCTCGAAAGCACCGCTCCGCGGAACGTCGCCCTACCGGGATTTCCTGAGCCCTTACCTCTTACCCCTTACCCAGCTCCCTCACGTCCAGAGTTGGCGGTCGAGCGAACGGTATTGAACGGCTTCGAAGACGTCCTCCTCGGTCAGCGAGGCCCGGCCCGCCAGATCGGCAATGGTGCGGGCCACTTTGAGGATCCGGTCATGAGCCCGAGCGCTGAGGTTGCGGTCGGTGACGGCGTGTTTCAGCAGCGTCAGGGTGGTCTCGTTGAGTTGGACAAATTCCTTGAGCTCCCGGGTCCCCATCCGGGCGTTGCAGGTGGCGCGGCGACCGGCAAAGCGGGCTTGCTGAAGCTCTCGCGCGGCGACGACGCGCTGGCGCACCACGGCGCTGGGTTCTCCGGAGGCCGCTTGGGATAAATCCGCGAATTTCACGGCCGGCACTTCGACGTGCAGATCAATGCGGTCGAGCAATGGGCCGGAGATGCGGCCCAGATAGCTCTGAATCTCGCGAGGCGAAGAGCGGCTTTCCTGTGGCATTTTCCCGTCTGGGGTCGGGTTCATTGCCGCCACGAGCATGAATTGGGCGGGAAAGGTCATTGTGCCGGCCGCTCGGGAGATGGTGACTTTTCCTTCTTCGAGCGGCTGACGCATGGTCTCGAGCACGCTGCGTTTGAACTCCGGCAATTCATCGAGAAACAGCACGCCGTGGTGGGCCAGGGAGATTTCTCCCGGCGTGGGTTGGATGTTGCCACCCAACAAGCCGGCGTCGCTGGCGGTGTGGTGTGGCGTACGAAATGGTCGCGATGTGACCAGGCCCTGCCCGGGCGCGAGTAGTCCGCAAATGCTGTGAATCTTGGTGGTCTCCAGAGCCTCGCTCAGGGTGAGGGGAGGCAGAATGGTCGGCACGCGCTTGGCCAGCATGCTTTTCCCCGTGCCGGGCGGACCAATGAGCAGAAGGTTGTGTCCGCCCGCTGCGGCCACTTCCAGAGCGCGCTTCACCGATTCCTGTCCTTTCACATCGGCCAGATCGAATTCATCGGAAGGTGGCTGGGCGAACAACGCGCGGACGTCGACTCGGGTCGGGGGAATGTCGATGGATCCTTCGAGGAACAGCGCGGCTTCCCGAAGGTTCTGAATCGGAATCACGTCCAAGTCGCTAACAACGGCCGCCTCGGCGGCGTTTTCCCGCGGCACGAGGATTCCGCGCCGACCTTCCGCCCGGGCTTGGAGCGCGATGGGCAGGGCTCCGCGAACTGGACGGACGGCTCCCGTCAGCGCCAGTTCGCCGATCAGGATGTAGTCCTCGAGATGGCGCGGTTCGATCTGTTCCGTGGCGGCGAGAATTCCAATGCCAATGGGCAGATCGAAGCTGGGTCCTTCCTTGCGGGTGTCGGCGGGCGCGAGGTTGATGGTCGTTCGACCCATCGGGAAGCGGAACCCGGAGTTGGTGACCGCAGTGAGGACGCGGTCCCGGGACTCCTTCACGGCGGCATCGGGCAGACCGACGACGACGATGGCGGTTTGGCCAAAGCTGGAGTCGACCTCGACTTCGATTGGGGTGGCGTCCACCCCCTGAACCGCGGCGGAGCGAATTTGCGCAAGCATCGCGGCATCCTGTCAGATTCCCGGAATCTCGCGCCTCGCTAAACCTAGGGATTACTTTGGTCGTGACGAGCTCTCAACCGGCCGGATCGATGCGGTAGGAACCGCAGATTGAACACAGATCAACGCAGATTTTTTATTCTGGTTCTGGTGAGTTCGGGGTTGAGAGACGTGCTCGCTGAGCGGTTGGGGAGCAAAAAGGGGACGCTCTTTTTTACCGGAAGAAATCTGCGTTCAATCCGCTTAATCTGCGGTTCACTTCCCTTGCACTCAGCTGGAGCGAGGCGTGAATCTACTCGGATTCAAGGAGCCGACCATGCCCACTCCAAACGGTGCGCCTTCAGTTCCACTGATTTCCACCGCTTGGCCGTATCCCCTATTGGCGTCGCGGCTGCGGGTTCGGCGTGGTTGGTAGCTCAACCACTCTCCGGGGAGGAGTCCACCATCCGCCAAGGCCGGGATTGCGGGAACGTCGACTCACTTTAGCCTGCGGGCGTTGAAGTTGCCGCGTGTCATTACCTGGTCGCCGTCGCTGACCGTGCCGTTGACCCACGATTGTCCGTGGAAGTGCCGGTATTGCGGGTATCGGTCGGATCGGCAGGGGCTGATCGCTGAGGCCGAGCTCGAGCGGTTGCTGCAGTTGGCCGTGCGGCAGGGAGCCACGGAGGTGCTGTTTCTGTCGGGGGAAATTCCGGGAACGCTGCCGCATCTCCGGACGGAACTGCAGGCCCGGGGTTTTGCCGACTTCCTCGAGTTTGCCCACCTCGCGTGTCGGCGGGCGCTGGATCTCGGGCTGCTGCCTCACAGCAATCTGGGCGCGATGTCGCGGGATCAGCTGGTCTCCCTGGGCGAGGTCAACGCCTCAATGGGTCTGATGCTGGAAAACATCGATGAGGTCTTCAACCGCACGGTGGCGCCGGAGAAGTCAGTGACGGGACGGCTGCGGACCCTGGAGGCCGCCGGGCAGGCACGCATCCCCTACACCAGTGGGATCTTGATCGGACTGGGGGAATCCCGGGAATCCCGGTTTCGGTCGCTCGATGCCCTGGCGGAAGTGCACGCCCGCTACGGTCATCTGCAGGAGATCATTCTTCAGAACTTCATTCCGAACACCGGTTCCGAGATCCAAGGGGTTCCGCAGGAACTTCGGCTGGAGGACTTCCAGGAACTGATCGTGCATTGGCGGCGCATCGCCCCAGACGTGGCGATCCAGATTCCTCCCAATCTGAATCCGTTTTGGCGCGAGCTGCTGCCGGAGATTGATGATTTGGGCGGGATCAGCGCCGAAGGGGATCTGGTGAATCCGGACACGCCCTGGGAAGCACCGGCGGTGTATTCCGAAGTCTGCGCTAAACGGGGACTCCAACTGCGGCATCGTTGGCCGGTGTACGACTCGTTTGTGGAAAAAGGTTGGGTGAGTGAGCGGGTTCGATCCGTGCTGGCGCGGCGGTTGGCGGGGAGGACGGGAGAGGCGTCCCCGAGCGGGATGCGAACGCGGCTTCGGCCAGAGCCCTTGTCGAAGCCCTTCCTCGGATTGTCTCTGACCGTTGAGGAGGGCCTGGCCTTGGTGCAGGCCGATGGGGCGGGGCCGGCCGAGTTGATTGCGGCGGCGGCGGAACTGAACCGTCAGTTGCACGGGGACGTGGTCACCTACGTGGTGAATCGGAATGCGAACTTCACCAACGTTTGCGTCACCCACTGTTCCTTCTGCGGATTCTACCGGCCAAAGGGACATTCCGAAGCCTACACCCGGAGTGTGGGCGCTGTGGTGGAACGCATCGCCCAGACGCCGTGGGTCACCGAGGTGTGTTTGCAGGGCGGAATCCATCCCGACTTGGGATTCGACTACTACTGCGACCTCTTGCGGGCGATTAAGGCGGCCTTTCCGGCGATGCATTTGCACGCCTATTCCCCGATGGAGCTGTACTCGTTGCGGGGCAAGACGGGCTGGAGTTACGAGCGAATTTTGGGGGAGTTGCAGGCAGCCGGCTTGGGGTCCACTCCGGGGACAGCGGCGGAGATCTTGGACGACTCGCTGCGGGAACGCCTGGCGCCGGCCAAACTGCGGGCGGGCGAGTGGCGGGAGATTATTACCACGGCGCACCGATTAGGACTGCGGTCCACGGCGACTTTGATGTTTGGTCACGAGGAAACCTGGGAAGATCGCCTGCGACATTTGGAAGTGCTGCGGCAGATTCAGGACGAGACGGGTGGCTTCACGGAGTTCATCCCTCTGGCCTTTGTGCCCTATCAAAATCGGCTGGGATCCGAACTCGCGGCTGCGGCGGGTGAATCCAAGGAAGCCATCGCTGCCCGCGGGGTGAATCTGATCCAACGGTTGTATCCCTTGGCCCGGCTGTTTTTCGGGCGCGCCTTGCCGAACCTGCAAACCAGTTGGGTCAAACTCGGCCCGGAGACGGCGGCCCAGATGCTGCATTGGGGCTGCAACGACTTTGGCGGGACCCTGTACGAAGAGAGCATCACCCGGGAGAGCGGGGGGAAGTATGGTGAATGCCTGACCCCAGCGGAGTTGCGTTCGTGGATCCACTCTGTGGGCAAGACTCCCCGTCAGCGTACGACGCTATATCGGGAGGTGGGGAAGGCTGAGAGCTGAACGGAGAGTGGAAAAGCGCGAAGCAGTTGCTGCGCTGCTCGGTGCGGGGATGCTCCGGTCTCACCACCCCGGCTTCCGGAAGAATCCTTGTCAGAAGGACGGTTTTTGCTGAGCCTCGCTTTACCGGACAACCGGACAATGACGTGGAGATGAATCCCTTAAATGCCCTCGCCGGGCTCCTGGTCGGCATTGTTGTCGGCATTACAGGCGTCGGCGGAGGCGCGTTAATGACGCCCATTTTGGTGCTCATGTTTGGCATTGCGCCGCAGACGGCTGTCGGCACGGATCTTCTTTACGCGTCCATCACCAAGATTTTTGGAACCGCAGTTCACCACAGTCACGGCACGGTGGATTGGCAAGTGGTCCGGCGGTTGGCCTACGGCAGTCTGCCTGCGGCGGCGGCGACTTTGTTTTGGATGAGCCTGACGTCCACCAACCGGGTGACGGGCGGGTTCATCATTGATGCGGTGGGAGTTGCTCTGATCATTACCTCCCTGGGCATTCTCCTGAAGGACTGGCTGCACGGTTTGGGCCGCAATCTCCGTCTCTCGAGTACGGAAAAGTTCAAAATGGTTCAACCTTGGTTGACCGTGGTGGCGGGAGTGATTCTGGGTGTCTTGGTCACGCTCACCTCCATTGGGGCCGGTGCCTTGGGAACAGTCATGCTGGTGTACCTGTATCCCCTGCGACTCAACGCCAGCAAACTGGTCGGGACGGATCTGACCCATGCCATCCCGCTCGCGTTGGTGGCGGGTCTGGGTCACCTCACCCTGGGGAATGTGGATTACCGGCTGTTGTTGAATCTGCTGATTGGTTCCATTCCTGGCGTGATCCTCGGGGCCTTCATCAGCACGCGGGCTCCGCTGCAATTCATTCGGTACGCGATCGCCATCGTCCTCGCGGCGGTGGCGGTTAAAATGCTCATGGTCTGAGGCAGTGGGGAATTAGTCCCGGGAATGAGTTCGATCTTCCGGTCGAACGGGAAAACTGAGTAAGAGCTGAGCTCACGAGTTCGTTCTGACTCCGTTGAATCTCCCGGGCTCTTCCGTTCGAAGTCCTCCGAGCCGTCCGAGTTCGAGCTCTTCCGGCCTGGGGTGACGCCCAGTCCAGTCCCGAATGCAGCCCAGTATTTTCAGAATGGTCATCACGGCCGTGGCACTCCTGGCGGGGTGTGGGGTGCGTGCGTGGGGAAATCAGGATCTTCTTCCCTTAATCTTCCGAACCGGCGCGGAGGTCACCCTGCAACAGGGAGGAATTTCCTTCTCCTATTCGTCAGGATTGGTTCCAGAACGGCTGGAGTTCGCGTTTGGCTTTGCCTCCACAGACGTGGAAGAGGGTGGGTTCTTTCTGGATTCCGCGAGTTTGCTGCTGCGGCCGTCGGGAGCGGACAGCACGGTGCTGGTGACGGCGGATGTCAGCGGGACGGAATGGGTTCCGCCGAGTGATCTGGGACCGCCGCCGACGCTGACGCTGGCGATTCAGCCCCGGACATTCCCGGAGGAATGGGGCTCCGGCTACACCACCCGGGTGGCGTACTCGGTGAGTCTGGAACTGCCCGAAGCCTTCCGGCGTCAGTCGCTGTCGCTCACCCTGCAACTGTTCGACAATGGCGATCGGCGGAACTCCCTCGCCTTCCTGGACGACGTGTTGGCAACCCCGGAACCCCCGTTCATCGAACTGCGTTCTTCCGCGTTCCCGTTGGGTCCGTTCGCCCGGGAATGGCTGGCCCGGCATGATCCGGTCTTGCGCACCTTTCGGATCGATCGGCCGGATCGCGCCCGGTTTTTCTGCCTGCGGTCGGATGCGGCGGTCACCCTGAAGATGCTCTCCCCGGGTCCCGACGTGTGTCAGTTCAGTTACACCTTTGCGAGTCCAACGGTGGAACTTTTGGGAGGGGCTTCCGTAGCGGGTCCGTTCGATCTGGTGACGAACGCGGTGATGGATCTCACCAACCGGGTGATTCGGGTGCCGGCGAATCAGGCGCAGCGTTACTTCCGGCTGAACGGCAACGTGCGGGCGCGGTTGGTGACGCCGGAATTGGAAGGGGAAACGTTGGTGTTCCGCTTCGTTTACTCCCCGCCGGTCTTTGCCCTGCAATCCAGCGTGGATGTCTGCGGCCCGTACGCGGACGAGCCGTTGACCCAATGGGATCCGACGCGGCAGCTCCTGACCGTCCCTCTGGAGGCCGCGCGGTTTTACCGAATTCGTTCCGCCGGCCAGCCGGAGCTGGAAGCCCTGCCGGTCTACTGGGAGGGCCAATCCCTGGTGATTCCATACCGACCGGTGGCGGCGGGGTTGAACTGGTCGCTGAGCTTGGAACCATGAGCCCACTTGTTTCCCAACTTGGCCGATTCCTTCGGTGTTTCCTTGCGCGAACCTGCTGGTGGCTGGGCTGGCTGCTGGCGGTAGGCGCCGGGGCTCTAACGGCTCGGGCCCAGGAACGAACCTTCACGCTTGACGGTGGGAAGGTCGTGCTGACCGACGTTTCGGACCGGGCCACGGTGCTGGTGCGGTCGCTGCGGTATCTGCCCGAACGGCGGGTCTGGAATGCCAGTCTGCTGGTTCGCAACGCCGGTTCCATCCCGCTCCGCGGACCGATTGTGGTGGTCGCGGAATCGTGGACCGGAACCTCCGGGCCTCGGCAGACCGACACTTCGGCGGGCAGCGGGGAGCCGGAGTTTTGGCGGGTTAGTCCGGGGCCTTTGGGGACCAACGAGTTGACCGTTCCTCGATTGATCGTCTTGGGCGCGGAGGGAACGGTGGCGCCTCAGGTTCGCTGGAAGGTCTATGCGGGTCAGGCGCCAGTGGAATCTCCAGGGCTGGGATTCACTCGAACGCTGACCGCGACGGGATTGCCGCTGGGCGAGGTCACCGTCACTCAACTCCAGCCTTCAGTTGGACCCGGGCGAGTGACGGAGGCTGAGAGTGGTGTGGTTTCTGTGAACGGTCCCCCGGGATCCTATCGGCTCCGGTTTGATCGGCCTGGATTCCTCTCGTCCTTTGCCGTGGCGCAACTTTCGGCGGGCGGATTGACGCTGATCCCCAATCCCCGGCTGACCCCGCGGGATCTGACATCCGTGGAGTTGGCGCCGGGGGCGGTGCTGGCCTCGGCGGACGGGGTGGTGGAACTCACGGTAGATCCTGGCGCGCCGCCTCCGAATGGACAGCGCGCGACCCTGACCGTGTTCCCGGAGCAGGCGCTGCCGGCTCCGTTGCCGGTGGGCTGGAGTCCGCTGGCGGCCTGGTCCTGGGAACCCGAGCGGGCCACTGCGGCGCGGGCGCGGGTCCGGCTGGGAGTCCGCGGCGTGGCGGCGGGAACGGTAGTTCCGGTGACGCTGAAGTCGGACGGGCGGTGGTTGCTCCGGGGTGAAGCCTTGACGGTGGATTCGGCGGGCGTGGTGGTTCTGACCCTGAACGAAAGCGAGCGGGTCGCGGTGGTGGTGCCGGATGCGGGCGGGTCGTTGCCCGCGGCGGGAACGGAGTTGCCGGCGGGATCAACGCCAGTGCCGACGCCGGATCAGTTGGTGGTGACCAGTCGGGTGGAACCTCCGGTGGTGGCGGCGAGCACCAACGCCACGTTGGTGACTGCCCAGGCGGAACTTACGGTGAGCAACCGATCCGGTGCGTTGCCCAGCGGAGGCGTGTTGCGGTTGGAGATTTCGGAACAGTACGAATTGACGGACGGAAGTCGGCGGACCCCACCTCGGTATGAAACCTTCGTTCGGGTGTTCCGTCGTCCGGACGCCACGAATGCAGCCGTGGGGTTCGCGACGTTTCCGCTCCGGCCCCTACTGCTGTTCCCGGGCGACCAACTGCAGAGCGCGACCGTGACGGTGGAGGTCCTCGCTCCGGCGGACTTTGCGGGCGGACGTCTTGTTCCTGGCGGCAGTTACACGAACGGCGGATTTCGGGTCGTGAGTCAGTTGGGAGACTTGGCTGAGCCTCAGGCGATCCTTCTGGAACCGTTGGGATTGGCTGGCGAAGCCGTTCCTGGGCAACGCGTGCTAACCGACCTGGAATTGACCGGCGGCATTCCCCGAGCGGCGTTTGAACTGCACCTGGGTGGGGTCACTCCGGGCCGGCGGCTGGGACTTCAGGTCGACCGGGAACTTCCCGACGGCGAATACGTGCTGCTGCAACTGCGTTCTCGAGGAACGGAGTTGGAACTTCAGCCCCGCGAACGGCTGATCCGGCGCAACGGCGAATTTCAATCGGCCGAAGGTTCGGGCTCGCCGGCGCCGGGCCTTGCGGGCTCGGGTCAGTTTGTGGTGGTGCAGGTTCCCGGGCCGTTGGAATGGGTGACGGGTCAGGTCGAGGACGCCGGAGCCAGTCGGACGAATCTGCCGGTCACCGTGACGGGCCAACCCTGGGTGGTGTTCACGGATGCGACCGGTCGGTTTCTGACCCTGGCTCCAGCGGGTTCGGTGGAGGTGGCGGTTCGCGATTCCGGTTCGGCCCGCAGCGCGTTTCGAACTCTAGCGGTGGTGGCGGGTGTGGCCCCGGCTCCGGTGACGCTGGCCTTGGCTTTGGAAGCGCCGCGGGTGCTGACGGCGTTTCCGGCGGACGGCGCGGTGGGCGTGGATCGCCTGGTGGCGCCCAAGCTAACGCTGAGCCGTCCGTTGCGGGCCTCGTCGGTGAACGCGGGAACCGTGGTGCTCCGGGGGACCAATGGCGCCGTGATTCCGGCGCGGATCACCTTGGAGTCCGGGAATACGGTTCTGCGGGTCTACCCTGCGGAACCCCTCGCCGGCGAAACGCAGTTCACCCTGGAGTTGGCGGCGAGCATTGCGGACGACGCTGGAACGGGCCTGACGGGTCGCCGGCAGTTCTCGTTCGTCACGGTCAGCACGCCTTGGGTCCGTCCGCCGGGAGCGCAGTTGTATTCGTGGGTGCCGACCAACGGAGTGGCGCGGATCGTCGGGACCGAAGGTCTGGCGCCGCCGGGATTCCCGGTGATCTTCGTCAACGACACCACTGGGGAAACCGCTACCAGCACGGCGGGTCGGGGAGGGGAGTTCGAGCAAACGATCCCGGCTTGGTTGGAAGATCGGTTGCGGCTGGTGTTCGTAAATGCGGATGGCACCCGCAGTGAACTGGCGGTGGGTCAGCAGCGGTTCCCGGATGGCAGCGTGGCGTTCTACAGCGAAGGCGGGACCCTGACGGCGACCAATCTGGCGTCGGAATTACGAGAACTTCGGCTGGAAGTTCCGCCGGGCGCAGTGTCCGGCCGAACCCGGTTCAGACTCGAGCCCCGACCGCTTCTGGACGCCGAAGTCCTCACATCCAACACCCCGCCGGCAGACGCGCAGGCGCTGGGCTTCTTCCGCCTGGAGATTGAGGGCGATCCGCTGCGGGAACCGGTGCGACTGATCTTCAAGGACCTCGACTTGGATCGGCTCCAACCGCCCGCGGGCCGAACGGTGGACGACATTCCCCTGGTGGTGGGGGCGCCGACGTGGGTGGACGAAGCGATTGGCGGAACGCCCACCCGAACGTTGGGTTATCGGTATCTGGGACAAGTGGTGCCGCTCACCAACGCGGTGGCTGCTTCAGGTCGGGTGGGCCGCCAGAGCATTCTGGCGGGAGGCGTGCTGACCTTCGCCGGGAGCGGCAATCTGTCAGCAATGCTGTTCGGCCCGATCATCTGGTCCAAGATGGAGGTGGCCGGCAAGGTGTTCTCGGCCGATCTCAGCCAGGGACCGGTGCCGGTGGCGGGCAGCGAAGTGCCCTTGGCCGGAGCAGTGGTGCGGGGGCGGAGTCGGTCGAATCTGAGTTCGATTCCGTTCTCCCTCCAGCCGGGCGAGATCTACACGCTGAGCGATGCCAATGGCTTTTTCGCATTTCTGGCGCCGGCGAATTATCAGTCCGGGGCAATCACGCCGTTGTTACAGGGCTACTCGTTGAACGCGACGCATCCGGCGTTCCCGGGGCAGATGGCCGGCAGTCATGGACGGGCGAGCGTGTATGATCCGTCGCATCCGTTTGGCGGTGGCACCATTCTCTTCGATCGCACCCGACCTGCCGACACCCAGCCCCCGTCGATCTTTGCCTCGCACGTTCCGGGATTGCCGGCCGTGTCGGAGCGGATTCGATTCACGGCCACGGCGAGTGATCCGGGCGGGATCGCGAGTCTGGTGGCCCTGACGGATTCGGTGAATCCGTTCAACGCGGTGGTGAACCTTCGATCGGCGGGTTCGGGGATTTGGGAACTGACGTCCGATCGCCCGGCCAAGGTCGTGCTTCGGGTGGAAGCGGTGGATGGTTATGGCAACCGGGCGACACGCACGCATGCGATTCTGGTTGGTCAGCCGCCTTCGGCGCCACCGACGGTGAATGATCCTGCGGGTCCGTTGGTGGTGGGCGCTGAACCGGATGCCGGCGCCCTCGGGGTCAGTCCGGCGACCGTGATTCAGCTGCAGTTCAGCGAGGAGTTGGATGACGGCATTCGGACCAATGCGGCCTTGTTCCTCACGTTGTCGCCGTCGGCCTGGACGCTCACCAGCGAGTTCGGCCGGAGTCGGCGCGACGTGGTGGTGCGGGTGCCGGGATTGCGGCCGGACACGGATTACACGCTGACCGTGCAGGGTGTTCGCGATTTGAGCGGTCAGGTGCTCGATCAAAATCCGGCGACGAATTCGCCGGCCGCCGAACCGTTCGTTTTGAATTTCCGCACCGCTCCGGAGCTGAGCGAAGTGCTGCCAGGAATCACGGAAGGCGGCGGGGCGTTGATTCGGGGAGCGTATGCGTTTGTGTTGGATCGGCAGAGGCAGTCGCCCCAGTTGGTGGTGTTTGATATCTCCGTTCCTTCGCGGCCCGTCCGGGTCTACAGCCGTCCGTTGCCGGGTCCGCCCCGGGCCATGGTGTTGATTCCGGACTATGACTTTGCGACGTCGTTCGTGGACCTCCACCAACCGGATCCGAATCAGCCCGTGGGAATTCGTCGGGGCAACTTGTTGGCGGTGGCGGGCCAGTTGAGTGGCGCGACCACCAGTTATCTGCGCGTGCTGGATCTCGGGGGTTTGCCCGACGATGTGCCGACTCTCGCGGGGAATGTGTTGAGTATCGATCCGACGTCCCTGATCACCCGGTTGGATTGGTCGCCACCGTATCTGTTGGCGGTGGAAAACAGCAGCGAGGCGCCTTCGCTGCATGTGCTGAATTTGCAGGCGGTAATTCTGGGTCAGGCATTGACGGACTTCTCTCGGCAGTTTGCCCGGGCCTATTTACCCGCGCCGCCGGTGATCTATCCCGAGCGCGCCGTGCCTGCGGTGGATGCCAATCAGGACGGGGACTTCGTCGATCCGGGCGACTCGTTGCCGGTGCCGGGACTCGACACGGTGGGCTCGGTGGCGGGCGAGGTGTCGTTGCTGACCCTGATGCCGAACCGCCGAGGAGCCAACGGAGGCGAACTGGTTCTGGTGCGGTCGCCCCGGTTCGTGACTGACGCGTTTATCGACGGGCCGGCAGGTTACTTGGGAGCGTTGACCACACCGGGGGCGGACACTGTGGTGGAGTTCACCTCGGCGCCGGTGTCGACCAATCGGGTGGATCATTCCACCGAATTTCGATCGTTCCTGGTCGGTCAGAATCTGTCAGAGACAGCGTCAGTTTCCTTTCCGGAGTTTTATCCGAAACGGGCCGTGCCGGTGATGGTGTTCGGTCGGCGGTTGGTCCTGGTGAATCTGTTGAGTCTGGACAACCAGACCAATCGGATCTGCGTTCTCGATACGACCCAAGCGGAATCACCGGTGAAGTTGGCGGATGTGGATCTGCCGCAGTCCGAGTTCGGCGTGTTGCAGGGCGCGGTGCTCGATGAACGCGGGCGCATCGTGCTTTCGACAGTGACGACGAACGGGGAGAATTTTGTCCTCCTGGATCCGACGCGCTTCCTGGATCCGGTGGTGCCGGGGGCGATTCATCCGGCGGTGCTCGGCGTGATCCCGGGCGCGGGTGGCGGAGTGACGTCGTTCGGAGTGATTCCGGGCGGCACAAGTGTGGCGAGCTTGCGCGGGGTAAATGTGGTGGCGCAGACCGCCCCGGTGATTCGCTTGGTCCAGGCTACCACCAATTCCCTGTCCGCGTTTGACGAGCCGGATCTGACGAATCGGTTGGCGGAACTGCGTTCCCTGGCGGACGTCGAGTTCCTGCCGGTGGCGCGTCATGGCACCAATATTTCCGATCTGCTCCCGGCCAATCCCGCTCGACATTTCCATCTGTGGGTGGAGGCGCCGGGTGGGGCTGGTCGGGAATTGGAGGTGACGGCGCTGAGTTTGGATGCCGCGGGTTTTGTGGTCGTGCGCACCAATGGCGCAGCGCCACCTGCGGTGCTGCGGGCGGTTCCCTTGCGTCGGCTGACGTCCGATCCCCGTTCGCCGGCGTTCAACACGTTCTTGTCCCGTCCACTGGCCTTGCTGGCGGAGGATCTTCCCCTCACCGAGGCCAATGCTGTTCAAGCGGCGTTGCGACGCCACTTGCTCTTTGCCGGAACCCGACTGCGGGTGGGGTTCAGCGAAGAACTGTTCGCGAATCCCGCCCTGAGTGACTTCGCCGGAGCGGGCCGGATCACGGTGGCGGTACCGACGAACACCTTGCCGCCGCGGCTGGGCGTGGCGCTCGGTCGGCCGGTGCTGGACTTGCAGCCGCGACTGGAAGCGGACGATACGTTGGTGATCCGGACGGTGGTGGATGCCGTGAACACCAATGCGTGTCCGGGATCGGCCTATCTGAGCTTCGGCCACACCGTGAACTGCCGGATTTCAATGTTCGTGGACGGTCAGCCCGCGCGCAATTTGTACGATGATCAGGGCCGGTTCTACGCGATCTTCACCAACGTTCCGTCCGCCGCCGGATTCCATCAGATCCTACTGGATGCCGCGGCCGTAGGGGACCCGGGACGGCACACGTTTGAACTGGTGGGAACGCAGTTCGACGGTTCTGAACCGCAAGTGACCTTGTCGGAATCCGGCGTTGTGGAGCATGAAGTGGAGATCCACCACAACTTCCCGGTTGGCCACACGATCATTCAGGGTGTGGACCTGTGGGACGGCCATCTCACCCACAGCCGGCAGGACGTCGCGGTTCCCGGTCGCAAGCTCGCCCTCGATTTTTCGCGAACCTATTCCAATAGCGGCAACAGCTCCGCGGGACCGCTCGGCGGCGGTTGGACGCACAATTATCACATCCGGCTCGAGCAGCGTTGTGGCGTCTGGACGGTCATTGGCGGCGAAGGGACGGGCAACGCCTTCACACAACCCCAACCCGATGCCGCGAAGCTGGGCCGTTATGCCCGCTTCCTGCCGGCGGCGCGGGGGCAGTATGAATTTTTCCAACCGCAGGTGGGTTATCACTCCGTGCTGGTGCGGGATACGGATCGGACTTCGGAGGCCTGGTTCTTCACGAAGTCGGCCGTGCGTTATCACTTTGTCAGCGACGGCTCCAGCAGCACGCCTTCCGCCACGGTGTATCGGCTGCGGTCCATCCGGGAGCCGAACGGCAATGAACTCCGCCTGAACTATCAGGACAACGACTCCAATCCGGCGACCCTCGATACGGTGACGGAGTATGAACCAACGGGCGTGCCGAAGCGCGGGTTCCGGTTCCAGTACCGCGTCATTGCCGGCGAAGACCGCTTGGTGAACCTCCGCGGATTCAATCAACAGGGCAGTCCTGATCTGCTCGGACTGGAGATTCGTTACGCCTATGACGAGTGGGGCAATCTGACGAACGTCACGCGGTGGGGCGGTTCCCCGGCGGAATCACGGACGGACTCCTACACGTACACTCCGGGATTTGAAGGTCCGACGACGCACAATCTGCTGACGTGGACCGATCCGAACGGTGCGGTCACGCAGTACGAGTACTTCCCGGCCGGTGCGGCGGGATACTATGCGATGAGCAGCCTGCTCGAGGGCGCTCCCCCGCACGAAACCGTTCGCAGCATTACTCGTCTGGGAACCGCGCGGCCCGGCTTTGCGGCGACGGATGATTCTGTGACCCGGTTCGCCTACGACTTTGCCGGAGGAACCCGGCGGGTGTCGGATCCTCGGACAGGACTGACCGTTCCTGACACCGTGTACACGCTCAACGCGTACGGTGCGACGGTGCGGATTGAGGCGCCGCTGGGTCAGACCACCCTGCTGGAATGGGCGACCGATCATCGGAATGGCGCGGTTCGCAACGAGGCGGGTCAGGCGGTGAACGACGTCGTGCTGACCCGGAAGGTGGACGCCGAGGGACAGGAAGTCCGCTACGAGTATCACGATGGTCGGGGCAACGTAACGCGGGAGATCACCACGGTGGCGCCGGGCAAACGGGCGGTCTTCGATTCCCAGGGCCGGACAGTGACGGTGTCCGAGCTCGTCCAGACGTATCATCCGGTTTTCAACTTTCCGGAAACCGTGGTGGATGCCGAAGGGCACTCCAGTCGGTTCGAGTTGGACCCGGCCACGGGGAATCTGCTGCGCAGCACCGATGGCGTCGGCAGTGTCACCGTCTTCGAGTACTACCCGAACGGCGACGTACAAATTCGACGCGACCCGCGCGGATTTGAAACGCGCTTTGTTCGGTATGATCCGTATGGCAATGCCGAGCTGATCGTCGACGCCGAGGGAAACGAGATCAGCAACCAATACGATGAACGCAGCCGGCTTCGTGAGACCCGCGATACGTTCACGCATCATCGCACGTTTGCCTACGACGCCTTGGATCGATTGGTGGCGGAGACCCAGGAGAACGACTTGAGCGGTTTGGCCACCGGACCCGGCAGTCGGACGGGCACCGGTTATTTGCCGGGAGGCCAAGTGCAGGTTCAGACCAACGCCCTTGGATTGGTCAGCCGCACCGAATACGATGCCCTGAATCGCCGGGTCCGGATGACCCAGGTGGCGGTTCCGCAAGGGGATGGCAGCCGGGTCGATTACGTTCAGACCTGGCAGTATGACGTCGCGGGCAACGTGGTGGCTGAAGTGGATTTCCGGAATGTCCGGCGGGAACATCGGTACGATGCGTTGAACCGGCGGGATCGAACGACGCTTTCCGGACCGCACGGGGGTCCGTTCAACGCGGATGGCGTTCTGTCCCGAATCACTTTCGACCGGATCAACAACGTTCTTGAGGAGATTAATCATCAGGGGTTGACCAATCGCTACGCCTACGACGGATTGCATCGGTTGGCGGAACAGACCCTTCCGTTGCCGGGAGCCGTCCTCCGAACCGATCGGGACCGTTTGGGAAATGTCCTCGTTTCGACGGATCCCAACGGTAAGGAGACCCGATTCGCCTATGACGGAGCGCAACGCCTCCGGTCCCGCGTGGATCCAGAGGGCAACGAAACCCGGTTCGAATACGATCCGTCGGGCAACCGGCTCCGGCAGGTGGATCTGGCGTCCGGATTAATCACGACCAACGCCTATGACCGAGTGGGTCGGCCGGTGCTGGCGGTGTTGAATGGACCTGGGGTGACGAATTACGTGACCCGCACCCGATACGAAAACCGTCGGAACGAAATGGTGGTGACCAACGCCCGGGGCGTTGTGACCCGGACCCGCAAAGACGGCCTGGATCGGCTCGCTGAGAAGGTCGTGGCGGACGGGGATCTGAATCTCACCACGCGCTTCACCTACGACGCGGCGGGAAATCTCCTGACGCTGTCGGATGCCGAGAATGGCGATGTGGATCTGACTCACTCCTACGACACCCTGGGTCGACGCCTCAGCACGCGCTGGGTAAGCACGCCGGACGACCGGGGGGTGCCGGTGTTCGAGGAGTTTGGATACGATGCGGGTGGATTGGTGGTTGCCCGACGGGACCGACGCGGCTTCGCGCATCGGGCCACCTTCGACAATCTGGGTCGTCCGCTGAAACAGGAACTCCGGGAGAGTCTGAGCAATCAGGGTTCCTGGCTGGTGGTGGCGGAAACGGCGTATGAAGACGCGGCCAACGCGCAGGAAACCTGGGACGCGAATCGCAACCGCACCCGGATCGAGTTTGACCCCCTGGGCCGGGTGGCGCGCCTAGTCGATCCCTTGGGTCAGGTGTTGACCTCGAGCTACGACGGCGTGAATCAACGGGAGCGCCGGGATCGTCGGGGTCAGCGCGTGGTGTTCACCTACGACGGATTGAACCGCCTACTCACCCAACACGAATTCGATGGGACAGGAACTCTGCGCACGTCGTTGACGAACTCCTTCCAGGATGCGTTCAACCGCCGCGTGATGACGGATCGGCGGGGGTTGCAGACGATCGTTCAGGTCGATGCCCTCGGCCGCGAACTTGAAGTCCTTCGGTCCGGAGGCGATCTCGCGTTGCGCTATGGCAGTGATCCGGTGCGCCTCCAGTTCAACGCATACGACGAGAGTTCCAATCTGGTGCGGAGCGAAGATGCCGACGGTCGGGTGACGACGCACGAGTATGACGCGGCCGAGCGCCGGACTCGCACCACGGAGGGAGCGGGTTCCCCGGTGGCGGCGGCGACGGAGTACACTTACGACGCGGTGGGAAATCTGCTGACGTCCAAGGACGGCCGTAGCCACAGCGGGACCTTCGATGCCCGGCATGAATACGACGCGCGGTACCGTTTGGTCCGCACGATCAACGCGCTCAACGAAACGAACCGGCAGGTCTTTGATGCCGCGAACAACCTGGTGGAATCCGTCGATGCCCGAGGTGGTCAGACGCGGTATCGGTATGACGAATTGAACACTCTGTTGGCGGTGGATGAGACGCCGCGCGGAACCGGGGCCAACGCCGGCGTCACCCGCTTCCGCTACGACGCCAACCGAAACAAGCTCGCCCAGCAGGATGCCAGCGGAAATCTGGTGACCTACGAGTACGACGGGTTGAACCGGATGACCCGGATGTTTCAACACACCGTGGCGGGGCAGTTGAGCGAGCCCGTTTTGCGCGGGGCCTCCCCGGGCGGGGATCTGACCTCGGCCCTGGAGACTCGCTATGGCTATGATCCCAACGGCAATCCGGCGACCCTGCGCGATCCGAGGGGTCAGGTGGTCGAGTCTGTGCACGATCATTTGAATCGCCGCATTTCCCGCACGTATTCGCAGCATGCCGAACAGACGGGCGGTCGGCCGTTGGACTTCCAGCCGATCCGGATGGAGTGGGTCCTGGATGGCAACGGCAACGAGGTCGAGACTCGCGAAGTCAAACAACTCGGCACCACTGCGGTAACGGAACGCATTGAACAGGTCTTCGACGCCTTGGATCGGCTGACTCAAAAGACCCGCTGGGATCATGATGATGCGACGGGTCGGCGGCTCACCTTCCGTTACGATCGTGCGGGGCATCGCACCGAGGCGACGGATGTCGACGGTCGGGTGACTCAATGGGTTTACGATGCGCGGGGTCGAGTGCAGCAGGTGATTCTGGATCCGGGGGTGGGCGCCCTCACGGCGGGATACTTCTGGGAACCCGACGGTTTGTTGCAGCGGATGGAGTATCCGGGCGGGGTGGTCGCGGAGCGTCAGTACGATGCCGCCGACCGTCTGATTTCGATCACCAACGCCGTGGGGTCGGGTGGGCCGTTGCTGTCCGCCTTTACCTTCCGCTACGACGCCAACGGCAATCGGCAGGAACAGGTGGAATTCAATCCCGCCTTGAGACCCGGGCCCGAAACCAATTCGTATGGCTACGATCTGTTGAACCGGTTGACGCAGGTGACCAATGGCTCGGGCCGTTTGGAATACACCTATGCGCCCAATGGCAATCGGCTGACGGAAGTAGGTTCGGCCGGGGGACAGCCGGTCGATCGGGTGTTTTTGTACGGGGCTTTGCCGGGGGTTTCGGGAACGTACAACGGGGTCAACAGCCTCTCGCGGATTGAGGATCGGGTCACGGCCGCGCAAACGATCACCTACCACTACGACGCCAATCTGAATCAGGTGTCGCGCGAGCAGGGCGGTTTGGTTCGGCAGTTCCGCTACGATGCCCGGGATCAGTTGATCGCGACGGAGGCCGGAAATGCCCTGATGAAATTCGACAACAATTCCGACCGACTGCGGGTGAAGAAGATCTCGGCCGCTCAGGAGACTCGATATTTGTACGACGAATCGGCGGTGGTCGTGGAGTACGGCGACGCTGCTCTCGCTCACGCCACGCAGCGCAAGTATGAGCAGGGCGAAGGCTTGGTGTCATTGGGTGTTCCGGGAGCGGCGGGACTGGACCGATACTTCTATCTGACCGATGCGCTGGGGAGTTCGGTTCACCTGTTGAACGCCACGGGCGCTCGGGCGGCGGAATACAGCTACAATGCGTGGGGTGGGCTGACCGCCAGCGCGGGAACGCTGGCCAACGATCGGCAGTACACCGGCCACTATCGGGATGCCGAGACGGGACTGCACTATCTGGGCGCGCGTTACTACGACGACGAGCAGGCGCGGTTCCTGGCGCAGGATCCGCGGCTGGGTGATTCCGGATCGCCGAACAGCCTGCACCGTTTCCTCTACGCCAACGCCAATCCGTTGCGGTACGTCGATCCCACCGGCTACACCAGCGAACCCGCCGGTGCGAGTGGGAACGATCCGAAGAGAGAGGCGACCGGTTCCAAGAAGGGCAAGAGCACCAAGGAAGTGGATCCGGAGCGGCGCAACACGGTGATCGATTCGCAGACCGGGGAACATTACGTGCCTTGGTGGTCGGATCGGCAGGTGGTGGCTGAGGCGCGCAAGGAGGCCAAGGAGGCGGCGGCGCGGGAGATTCGGGCGCTGGAACAGAGTTTGGATCGGGCCGACCAATACTATGAGGCCTATCTCGAGTGGAGTCTGGCCAAGGGTCAGGCCGAGGCCCGAGAAAAGATGGCGAAGGTGCGGCAGTTGGAGGCGTTGGTAGCGCGCGGTGGTTCGGGCGATAAACTGCAGTACTTCACCGATCAATGGGCGCACATGGTCGCGACCGCGGGAGATGATCCGGGCTTGGTTCAGGCGGGCGCAGCGGGCCTCATTCAGGCAATCGGACAGTATATGGGCGGGGCGTTGAACGTGGGTTCGGGTCTGGGAACCTTAAGCGGCAAATTGGATGTCGAGGAGACTACCGGCGTGGCGCCGTCGGGTTGGGATTATTTGGCCGCCGGCGCGGATGTCATGCAGGTCGGCGGGACGGTGGGTGGTGCGCTGGCCAATGTCTCTCGGGCCTCCCGGGTGCGCGAGGCCCGGACTGCCATTCAGTCCGCGTTCGATCAGGAGCAGGTGGGCCGGGCGCTGATGGCTCCGGCGGGATTGGTCGATGATGCCAGCCGGCTGGGAGCGGTGACGGAACTGGCGGACACGTGGATTGGCCGAACCTTGCGATCGGATGAAATTCTAACCGAAGTCGTTCCACGAGTACGATTCGACGGCCCGATCTTGAATCATTTGGTGGATGCGCCGACCCAGGTCATGAGTCGCGCGGAATTGGTGGCGGCCAGTGTAGCCCGGGACGTGAGAATGGTGGCGGACATTCCCGAGACCTTTATGGGAGCGGTTCGTTCGCGACTTCTCGACATCGGGGTCGGCGTGGTGTCGCGGCAAGAGGCGCTGCGGTTGGGTAAACCGCTCACCTGGGACAACCCGGCGCGACTGATCTACGACAAGATCATCCTGGTGGAAGACGCCTTGGTGAATGCGGCCCAGCGTCGGGATCTCGCAGGAGCGATCAGCGGCAATAAGTTTGGGATCTTCGAAGCCACCGATGTTTTGCGGGCGAACCTGCTGCACGAGATCGGCGAACGGGCGATCCGACTCTTTCAGAAAGGGGGAATGTCCCGGCCCGTTCTGTTCAATCTGGAAGTCGAGGACGTGATCCTGCGCCGTTTGGCCACCGAAGATCCCGAGATGGCCCGCCGACTGAGTCAACTGATCGGAACTGGAGCGTTTAAATGAACTCCTTCCCTCTCCCTCTGGCCTGGCCGCTGCGAGTTCTGTTGGCGGTGCTGACCGCGTGCTCGGTGGTGGCAGCTGCGTCCCTGAGCACCTTCGATCTGCGCGTGGTGGGCACGCAACTCCGGGTGAGTCCAACCACGCTGACCGTGCCGAAAAACGTGGCCGGTTCCGTGGCGGTCGAGTTTGTGCGGGGCGATGGAACTATCGTGTCCGACCTGTCGGCCTCCTTGGCTGGCTCTCGGATTAAGGCGGTCCTGCGGGGTCCGGCCTTCGCCGCCCAGGAACTCTCCGGGCCGGCGGATCGGCCGCTGATACTCCCGGCCCTGCGGTTGCCCGGGGATTATGTTTTGGAGGACTTGCAGTTGGTGGACAACGCCACGGGTCTGTCCCGCTTCCCAGTCACGCCGGAGTCAATACCCGTTCGGGTGGTCGATGAGATTCTGGTGTCGCGGGTGACGTCCCGACCCTTGGACCTCGAGGAGATTCGGGAAAAGGGCATTGTGATCGACGAGGCCAACTTCCGGGCCGTGGAGTTCGAAGTGACGCTGGTGTTGAAGGGACGAACGTTCCCGGTGGTTCTGCCGGTCGTGGCGCCGCGTTTCCAGGAGTCCACGGAGATCATTCCCCGCGCTGAACTCGAGGAACGTCTGGCTCACGCGGAGCGATTGAATCGGGAACTGGCCGGTCTGGTGGAACTGCCCGAGGACGTGCAGGTGGAAATGCCGGATTTCCAGATCCAGCCCATGAACTTCGAGGAAGTGCCGCTGGGCGAAGAGGAGAAGAAGGTCGGCATTCCCATCACGGGGCTGCTGGTGATTCCCGGCAATGTGGGGTTCCTGAATCAGTTTTTCAGCGTTCAGCTCTACACCGAAAACGCGGCCCCCAGCGGATCCGGTTTGGCGGTGAATCAGCTGGAAGCCCGGCTTGTGCTGCCGCCGGGACGCGACGGTGTCCTTTCGCCCAACCCCTTTCAGAATCCGGGTGATGATCCGTTGCGCCCAGCCCGCGTCGGGTCGGAAGGGGCGGTGCGAACCCTGCTGCCGGTGGTGCAGTTGGGACCCGACGGATTGCCCGGAACCGCCGATGACCTGAGCCGCCTGCAGCCCGGGGAAACCGGCACCGCCGAGTTTCTGATCGAAGGTCTGCGGGAAGGATTGCATCTGCTCGACCTCCAGCTCGAAGGCAATCTGGAGGGACTCGCCGCCGGAGTGACCCGAATCCGGGGCCGCGCCAGTGGCAGTGTGCTCGTGCGCAACGCCAACTTCTCGCTGACGTTCAGTCATCCGCAGACGGTGCGCGCGGACGAACCGTACGAAGCCACCGTGACGTTGCTGAACACGAGTGATTTCACTGCCAATCTGGTGAGTGTGTCCCTGCGTCGGAACAGCGTCAGCGGCGCGGTCCTCCTGAGCGAGGAGAGTGCGGAGTTGGGCAATCTCGCTCCGGGTCAGAGCGCGACCGCCACCTTCCGGTTTCGTTCCCAACGCACTGGGTCGGTGATCTTCTCCAATCTCAGCACCAGCGACGACAACGTGAAGGGTCGGCTGAGCTTTTCGATGGGGGTGGATGAACGCGGGGTAGGTCTGAATCCCGACGCCATTGGCTATCCGGATCCGGTCACGCGGCTGCCCAACGAACTGCGCCATGCGGTGAACCGGGTGTTGGGTCAGGCACTGGGAGTGGCGACGGCGGCGCGGTTGCCGGCGGGGGTGTTGCCGGTGCGGCGAGCCACGGTAACTCAACGGGTCATTGAATTGGCCGAGGCAGGACAACGAGTGGAACTCGGGGACCCGTCCCGGCGGGTGTACACGGATCTGTTGCTCGACTGGCTGGGCGGCCGGACCGCGAGCGAAGGGTTTGACCAGATTCTGCGAGAGACGGAGGCCGGCCGGGAATGGCGGGCCGCGTTGGCCGCGGTGATCGAATCGGCCGACAACGAGAATGCGGTGGAACGTAGCGTCAGTCGGGCGGCGGATCTGGCGGGATTGGGGCAGGCCTGGTGGCTCGCGGCGTCGAGTGATTCCCGGATTACCGTAGCGGTGGTCGAGGGCGATCTGCGGGCCACGCCCGAGCTCAGCAAAATCCCGGGCAGCGTGAGCCTTGCCGGAGGCCGCGGAGGGTGGGCGCTGACTTCGCCGAATACGGGTCGGCAGCTGGAATGGATCGTGCGGTCGAATTTGACCTCGGCTCAGGTCAGTTGGCTGCGGCTCGACACCAATGGCACTGGCGAACTTCTGATTTGGTCCTTGAGCACCCTGACCGAAGGCACCGTGCTGAGCTTCGATCCGGGAACGGGCGGCACGGAGCTGACCCTTCAGTCCGGACCCAATCGCACTCAGCTCACCGCCGCGCGAAAGCCCATCGCGGAGTTGCCGCCGCAGATTCTCTCGGTTCGCCAGAATCTGAACGTGTTGACGGATCGGATGTGGAACCGCTGCCCCATCCGCGACTACGCCAACTGGGGCACGGTGGTGGGCGTGCTTTACTCGAAGCCGATGTCGGAACTGGCGGCGGAGCCCGCGGCGTACCGATTGACGGGCACGCTGGGTGTCCGCACCGCCCAGCTGCAACCCGGACGGCGCATCGTCTATCTGCAATTGCATCGGGCGTTGGCCGGTTTCCCGCAGCGTCCGCAGGAGTATCCGCTCACCGTCAGCTCCGTCGCTGATCCCCGGGGCAATCGGCTGGCCACCGATACGCGGCTCGTGGAAACGAAGGCGGCGAAGGGAACGACGATTCGCGGGCTAGTTTTGGGAATCGATGGCCAGCCGGCGGCGGGCGTGCCGGTGACCCTCACCATGGCCGATCGCGTGGGGGATCGGTGCCTGGTCTCTGAGGTTCGAGCGGCGCAGGTGTTCACTGATGACACTGGCCGGTTCACTCTGGATTTTGTCCTCGCCGATGTGGCGTTCACGGTGGCTGCCCTGGATGTCCGTGCGCTGGGGGGAACCAATCTCGACTTCCTCGTCTCCCAGTTGTTGAAGGTGTATCAGGCGAATCGCTTTCCGCGGGATCAGTTGGAGGCGCTGGCGGCTTCGCCCGACACGCGCGCGGCTTTGCTGGAGGCGTTCAATGTCGGCGAGTTCGGTCAGGCGGTGGTGGCGGTGGAGGGGTTGGATCGCGCGGTGTACCAGGACTTAGTTCCGCAGGGAGGCGCGCGGGATCAGAGCGAGCTCTCCGTGGTCCTGCGGTTTCGCGGTCGGGGAACGGTGACTGGCATCGTGCGCGACGAGCGCGGGGCGCCGTTGTCGGGCGCGGCGGTGAATCTGTTTCCGGACACGGATTCCCGCGAGAAGGGCCGGGGAATCCTGAGCGGGCCGGATGGTTCCTTCCGGTTTGACGGTGTGCCGCTGGGTCGCTTTTCGATTGAAGCGTCCACCGGGGATCAGCGGCTGCGGGTTGTGGATGGTCGCCTAGAGACCTTGGGGCAAACGGTGGATCTGGAGTTGGTTGTGCCGGACACGCGACTCGCGTTTGGATCGCTGAACGGACAGGTCCTGGAGGCCGACGGGACGCCGCATGCCCAGGCGCGGGTGTACGTGGTGCAGGACCTCAATGCTGGATCTCCGCGGGGCATTCTCGCGGAGGCGATCACGGACGAGGACGGCTACTGGCGTGCGGATCGGGTGTTGGCGACCAACCGCGTGGGGGTTGTCGCGCTCTCCCGCGATTCTCAGCGCAAAGCGGTGCGGGCAGGGGTTCAGCTGAATGTGGACGGCGAAGGCTTCCTGACCCTGGAACTGGAGAGCCTGGCCACGGTTCGCGGAATCGTTCGCTACGCTGATGGCCAACCCGCGGCGCGGGCGAAGGTCGGCGGAGGCGACGCCGTGGTGCGCACGGATGCGCGGGGCGAGTTTCTGCTGACGGGAGTTCCCGCGGGTCTGCGTTCCGTGGTGGCGGGTCTGGATGCGCCGGATTCGCGCGATGGCGTCACGCGCCTGACGGGAACCACGCTTACCGTAACGGCGGGTCAGGACAACTTCGTCGATCTTCGGCTGCCCGCCCGAGGCAAGATTACGGGCCGCATTCTCAATGTGGCGGGCGAGCCCGTGCCGAACATCCGTGTGGCGATTCCAATGGCCGACGGCTTCGCCTGGGTCAACGCCAACACCCGGGGCGAATTCGTCTTCGATGCCTGGCCCATCGGACGCTATATCGTGAGCGCTCCCTCGCCGCCGGTGAAGGTGAAGCCGGACGAACTAGCGGAGCGTGCCCTGAGTGCGCTTCAGGGAAGTGACGGCCGGAATATGTCCGCCGAGGCCGCCGCCCTGGTCGGGGAACTGGCGAACATTTATGCGCAGGGCACCATGGGCCGATTCAGTAGTCCGAACTTCGTGCCCACCACCTGGGGCTTCAACGAAGTGGAGCTGTTGAACGACGGAGGCACGGCGTTTGTGGAGGTTCAGATGTTGCCCGGCGCGTCGGTCAGCGGAACCGTGGTGAACTCCCAGGGCGTGCCGATTGGCGCGAACGTCAAGGTGTTCGCCTTTGGCCCGAGCAAGACGGGCGGTCCTCTAGTCGAGGAGCGCGGGGAGATGGTCAGCGATCCGGGTACCGGCGAATTCCGCTTCACCGGATTTCTCACCGGGCCGATCCGGCTGGAAGCGACGTCGCCGCTGCTGGTGGGTCGCGCGCAGTATGAAGATTACCTCGAGCCGGAATCTCCCATCCGGACTGGAGTCACGCTGACGTTCCCGGCCCAGGCGGCGACGACCGGCCGACTGATGGGGCAAGTGACTTCCGCGGAAGGAACGCCGGTCCCGGACGCGGAGGTGGCGATCAGTTTTTCCTCCGACTACGCGATTCGCACCGACACTAACGGCGTCTTCGACACACAGATTCGCTTGCCGGTCGCCTACTATTTCGTGACGGCGAAGGCGGACGGCAACGTGGGCCAGACGACGGTTCAATTGGTGGGAGGTATCACTAATTTTGCCGCGGTTCGGTTACTGGGCCGAGGTGATCTGGTGGTGGAGGTGCAGAATCTGGATGGAACCCCGGCGACGGGGGCGGAGGTGAAAGTCGTCGGCTGGGATTTTCCGCGGGAAGAATACTCGTTTGAGAGCGTCGATGGTTTCGGTCGGCGGACGTTGATGGGATTGGCCGAAGGTGAGTATGTGCTGGAGGCTAAGCAACTGACCGGCACTTTGGTGGAGTTCGTACGCGGAGCAGTGAAGGTGAGTCGGGGTCAGGAGTCCCGGGTTCAACTGCGGTTTGGTCCAACGGGTTCGGTGCGGGGACAGTTTGTGGAACGACTCACGCAGGTGCCGATCTCTGGTGCGCAGGTGTGGTTGCGGAATCCTGCCGGCTTGGCGGTGGCCAGTGCTCCGACCGGGGCGGATGGTCGGTTCGAACTGACGTCGTTGCCGTTGGCAACGTATCAGCTGGTCTCGCGAAATCCGGTGAACGGCCGGCTTGGTTCGGCGACGGTGGCGGTAACTCCCGAGAATTCTGCGCCATCGGTGGTGTTGGTGGAACAGGCCCTTGGGGAAGTACGGGGTATCGTGAGAGATTCGTCGGGAACCAATCCGGCGGTGGGAGTCCGGGTCACGTTGAGTCCTACCGATCGGCTGTTTGAAAGCCGGCAGGTGACGACTGGGCCGGACGGGGAGTTTCAGTTTCCGGGCGTTCCATTGGGCTCCTTTGAGGTTCAGGCCGTCCTGGGGCTGGCGGGTCCGCAATCCCGGGCGCAGGCCCTGCTCGCCTCCGAGACCGAACCTTTGATTCTCGATTTGGCCTTACCGCTGACGGGTAGTCTCGACATCACAGTTCTGCGTCCGGACGGGGTTTCACCCGCCACCAACGCCTCCGTGGTGCTGCGGTTGTTTGACGGGCCCCGACGATTTGATACGGACGCGCAGGGCCGCGTGCGGTTTGGGGACGTGCCTCTGGGCAACTGGACGGTGCGGGCGAATTCCGAGGTGCCAGGCGAAACCCGGAGTCAGGCGGTTAGGGATGTTGCCCTCAGTTTGGAACGGCGGCAGATCCCGCTCACTCTGGTGTTGCCTGGAGTGGGTCGGGTGCAGGGCGAGGTGCGCAATAGCGACAACTCAATTCCCACATCCGCGGTGCGCCTGGATGTGCGGTTCCTGACAGTCGGGGGTGGCGGCGATACGGTGACGGTGCTGACGGATTCCTCGGGTCGGTTCGCGGTGCCGGATGCCCGGCTCGGGGACTTCAGTGTGACCGCTTCCCTGAACGCGCTGGCGGCAACTGCCGGCGGGCGGTTGGACGCGGATGGCGACGTGGAGTCGGTGACCTTGCGACTTGCCGCCAACGGGGTGGTGAGCGGACGATTGCTCAGCGCCACCGGAGCCGAACTGCGTGGGGCGGACATTTTGCTGACGTTCCCGTCCCAGACCGCCTTCCCCGGGCGGGTGCTAGTGCGGACCGATGCTCAAGCGGAGTTTCGCGCCGAAGGCGTTCCGATTGGTGTTCCCGTGGTGGTGACGGCGAATGTCGCTTCGCTGAACGGACTCCTGCGCCGGACGGTGCGCTTGACGCAGGACGGTCAGGTGCTGGCGTTGGGCGATCTGCGGCTTGATGAGGAACCGCCCACCGTGGTGCAGATTCTGCCGCCGGACGGTTCGATGGAGTTTCTGGAAACGGAATCCGTGCGGGTGGATTTCAGTGAGGCGCTGGATCCGGACAGCGTGACCCCGGAGGCCCTTTATCTCGTGCAAGGCACCAACCGGGTGGCGAGCGATGTGACGCTGGAGAGTTTGGCGACGGGATCGCGGGTTGTGTTGCAACCAGACGAACCCCTGGCCAGCGCGACGCAGTACTCTGTGGTTGTTCTCGGCGGGAATCGGGTGGGACCCAACGGCCAGTTGTTGCGGACGGGCGTGAAGGACGGCGTGGATCGGTTGCTGGTGGAGACCGTCACGTCCTCCTTCACCACTCGGGACTTCCTTCCGCCCGGCCTTCTGTCGGCGTTCCCGGCGGATGAGGCCGTCGAGATTGATCCTCAAGCGGTGGTTCGGTTGGAGTTCGATGAAGCGGTTCGCACGAACGGCTATCAGGTGGTGGTGCGCGGGCCGGCGGGTCCGATTCCGGGTGAGTCGCAGGTCAGTGCCAGTCGGCGGTTGGTGGTGTTCAGTCCCGCGGTGGAGTTGCCGGTCAACGCCCGGTTCACCGTGGAGGTCAGCGGAGTTCGCGATGCTGCGGGGAATGTAACCCCCAACTTCACCAACCGCTTCACCACGCTCGACACGTTGGCGCCGGCGGTGGCGAATTTGCGACTGGCGGCGGGTCAGCGCGCGGTGGCGGGAGCCACGGTGTTGGTTGAGGCGGTGTTGGATTCGACCGAAACGAATGCCGCGGTCCGCTTCAAGCTCGATGGCGTGGAGGTCGGCGTGGCCCTGATCGGACCGGTGTTCCGCTGGCCGGTGCGGCTGCCCGGTTCCGGGACGGCGGTGGTTTCCGCCACGGGTCTGGATTCCCGCGGCAACTCCGGCAGCGAAGCCGAGTTGATCCTGCCCTTGGTCGCCAACGATGCGCCCTCGGTGGCTTTGCGGCGCGGTCCGCTGGAATCAGGTCCGGTGCGTACCGGACGATCCTTCAGCGTGGTGGTCGAAGCGACCGATGATGCCCGTGTGGCGGGAACCGTGCTGACTCTGACGGGAGCCCTGACCAATCGCTGGGAACTGGGCGGTGGGACCAACACCGTGGTGGTGACCCTGCCGGCGGAAGCGGTGTCCGGGCCGGCATTTGAGTTTCGCGCCACGGCCTTCGATGAACTCGGGGCGCGTTCGACGGAAGCGCTTCTCGCGGTTCCCACCACGGATGCAACGCTCCCGGGACTCGTCTGGAACGGGCCGCCGGCGGGAACCCGGTTGGATCCGCGGAATCCGTTCCCGTTGGACTTGGAAGTTCGGGACAACAGCGGGGCAGTGAACGTGCAGTCCACGCTGAGGTATCGAAACGGAGTTCTCACGAATCTGACCGCATCCGTCGTGCTCGTGCCCAATGTTTCCCAGTCGGTGCGACTGGAGGCGAATCTGGCGGGGGCGGAGGACGGCGGAACGTTGGAGGTGGATCTGACGGTGACGGATGCCGCCGGAAACGTCGCGCGCCAATCGCTCAGCTATTCGGTGCGGGGTGTGCGTGGTCCCAAGCTGGTGCAGATTCGCAACTCGGCCGGCACGTTGCTGCCAACGACCAACGTCGTTTCACCGTGGATCTCGTTTTTGATTTTCGACTTCGACCGGTCACTGGCGCCGACGAATTTGGTGGATCAGTTGGTCCTGACCAATGACCTGGGCGAACCCATCGCGTTCACGCCGGTCCTGACGGCGAATACGATCCAGTGTCAGCTCAATGGAGCTTCCCTGCCGCCCGGATCGGAAGTGACGGCCATTCTGCGACCCGGACTGACCGATGCCAGTGGCAATGAAACGCAACTCGCCGACGGCCGAGCGTTTCCGCCCGAGGGAGTCAGCGTGACGTTCCCCGTGGCGCGGTTCTTGGGTTTGAAACCGGATTCCGGCCGAAGGGTGGTTCCTGGGCAGACGCTGGTGTTGGACTTGACCCAGGATCGCGCTCTGGATCTGGTTGAAGTGCGCCTGAATGGTGAACGGATGCCGGTGCGAACCGTGAATGGTGAGGTTCACCGGTATCCAGCACGGTTGTCGGAGCAGGCGACCAACGCTCAGGTCACGGTGATCACGGTCCAACCGGGCCGGCCGCCGCGACTGCTGGCGCAAGCGGATTATGTGGTCGTGCCGCGAGACGGGGATTCCGATGGGGACGGGCTGCCCAATGGTTGGGAGGCGGACCGTTCTTTCGTGAACGATGCGATTCGTTTCGATCCCGCGGATCCAGCGGACGCCCGGGCCAACTTTGACTCGGACGCCTTGGATAATCTGACGGAGTTCCAGTTGGGCACCGATCCCTTCCGGGTGGACACCGATGGTGACGGTCTCTGGGACCATCAGGAGTCGCTGGAACCGAATGGCTGTCCGAGTCCGCTGGTGGCCGACAGCGATGGCGATGGTACCAATGACCGGTTTGATTTTGATGCGTGTGATCCCCAGGAGAGTCTGACGGTGAGTCCCCTGGCGCTCACCGTTTCGGAGGGAACCGCCACGACCAACGCCCTGACCCTGCGTCTGGTGAATCTGGGTTCCCCGTCCCTCCGGTTCGACCCGGCGTTCCCGCGACCAGACTGGGCCCAGTTGCTCGACTCCAGTTCGCCCAACACCAACGTGTCCACCTGGCGACTGCGCCTGGGTCCTTCCTTCAGTGACGCCGGAGATTACTCCCTGCGCTTGCGGGCGACGGCGTCCCGGGCTTTGGGACAGGTGGAGTTTCCGGTGGAAGTGTTGGTTCGGGTGCAGAATGTGACCAACGTTCCGGTGACCCGCTGGCGTTCACCGGTCAGTGGTCGGTGGCAGGATGCCTCCGCGTGGAGCGACGGGGTTCCGGATGTGGGACGTCAGGCCGTCATTGACGTTCCCGGGACCTACACCGTCTCGGTGGATGTCGGCGGGCTGGCGTCGGGATTGCAGGTGGGCGGACCGGGCGCAGCGGTGACGCTGAATCTGGTGTCGGGGACCCTAACGCTGAACGACGACGCCACGATTCATCCCGGTTCGGTGCTGCGGAGTCAGAATGGTGGCTTGGACGGGCAGGGTGATCTTCGCGTGGCGGGTCGAATGGAGTGGTCGACCAGCGCGTTGGCCGGATCCGGACGCCTCCTGATTGAACCTGGTGGCGAGATGGAGACGCGGTCGGGCACGCTGTCGCTCTTCCGTTCGTTGGAAAATGCGGGAACGCTGCGGTTGGCGGACGGACTCACCCTGTGGCTGGAAGGATCCACCCTGACGAATCGCGGCGATCTGTTGCTGGAGAACTCGGGTCAGATTTGGTTCCGCAGTTCGTTGAACCGCGAGCAGGTGGTGAATGAAGGACGGATGCAGAAGACCGGGGCCGGCGAGTTCACTCTGAACAGCCTGCCATTCCATCAGCACGGGCGTCTGGAAGTGATGGCCGGAACACTGACGAGCACGGGCGGGGGCGTGCACAGCACCACCAATGTCCTGCCGGCGGGCGCGACGTTGCGGTTGGGCGGACGGAATCCGGCCAGTCCATTGGTGTGGACTCCGGAGAGTGCGTGGTCGGGGGCGGGACGTTTCGAGTTCGTGGGGTCTAGCAATCTGGTGCTCGGCTCGTTTCAGCCCACTGGTCTGGTGGAGTTCGCGGCCACCTCCACCCGGCTGGCGCGTTCGATCGTTCCTCCCTTGGCAGCCACGTTCAGCTTTGGGCTAACGCACTTCGCACAGGATCAGGTGCTGACCAATAGCGTCGCCTCGGCGTCGAGCACGATCCTGACGGACGGCGAGTTGAGCGTGGTGGGCCGCTTGCAGTCGGCGTCAGGAACGTTTGGGGGAACCGGTCGGTTGCGGATTGCGCCCGGGGGCAGTTGGGTCGTGAACGGGGATTCGATTGTGCAGTTGTCCTGTCAGGTGGAAAACGAGGGAGCGGTCGAAATTCTGGACGGCGGCGATCTGCGGCTGAATGGCGTGACGCTCGTCAATCGCGGGGAGTTCACCACCCGAGGTGAGGCGACGATCTGGTGGCAGACGGTCTTCGCGGAAAACCGATTCGAGAACGAGGGACGGTTCCGTCAGTTGGGCGGCGGACAGGTCTCCTTCCGCCTGGTTCCCTTCCATCATCGCGGCGAATTAGAACTCACCGGAAGCCTGTTCCTGGACGAGGGGGGCGCCAACCACAGTCGCCTCGAAGTGCCAGCCGGAGTGACGCTCGTCCTGGGGGATTCGATGGAATACGGGGCAGGTTCGTTTCTGGGGGGGGCGGGAACGATTCGGTTCGATCAGGGCAATCACATCTTGTCGGGCGGGTTTGAGCCGACGGGTTCGGTGATCTGGAATGGCGGAACGGTAACGGTGAACGAGACCCCAGCGTCCCCGTATGCGGCTTCCTTCAACTCCGGTCGGTCCGTTTTCGGCGCTCCACAGCGGCTGCGCAGTGCCTCCTTTGCCGGCGCGACGGTCGAGGGAGCCGATCTCGAGGTGGAGGGAGATCTCCAATTGCGGTCCGGGGCTCTGCTGGGGCCGGGTCGGGTGACCACGACCACCAATTCCACGGTGCGCGTGGAGAGTTCGGTGCGCACGACCCTTTCCACGCTCGGGCGGACGCTCCTGACGCGGGGTCCGGTATTGTGTGCCACCAACGCCTGGGTGCGGTTTCAAGGAGGACGCTGGGAGAACGAAAGTCGCTTTGAAGTGCCGGCGGGCCTCCGTCTGGACTCCTTCGGGGGAACCAACGGATTTGTGAATCGGGGGGTGTTCGAGCAAAGCGGATCCAACACAGTGGAGATCACGGGCGTGGCGGTGGAGAACACCGGACCCTGGCTGCTGACGGGCGGTTCGCTGACCCTGGCCGGCGGCGGCACCAACTCGGTTCCCTGGAACATTCCGGCAGG
Organism: Verrucomicrobiota bacterium; assembly: GCA_017309115.1. GTDB lineage: Bacteria > Verrucomicrobiota > Verrucomicrobiia > Limisphaerales > UBA9464 > UBA9464. The sequence goes on from JAFLEF010000023.1 coordinate 51,672, forward strand.
AATGCCGTTGTCGCTCGGGGGACGTTGGCTCCAGTTGGCTCCGCTCACCGCCCGTGGTCCGGTTCAGTTCACGGCGGGAGTTCAGCAGTGGAACGCGCCCTTCCAAAATGTCGGAAGTCTGCGCGTCGATTCCGGTGCCGAAGTCTTCTGGACCGCGGGACTGACCAACGACGGCTCGGTGACGGTGCTGGGCACGATGGTCGCCGGAACGCCGTCGTTGGTTCGGCAGATGATCCTGCAGCAAGGCGAGCTCCGGGCCGAGGCGCCGTTGACGATTACCGAAGAGTTTCGGTGGCTCTCCGGGACCCTTGCCGGAGCGGGCGGAGTTCATTTGGCCGCCACCGGTTTGGGCGAAGTCAGTGGCAACGGACTGGCCAGCCTTCGCGGTCTGTTCTCCAGCGCGGGCACCGTTACCCTCACCAACACCGCGTCGGTCCAGTTCCGTAATGGCACTTGGAGGAATGAACCCTCCGGCACGGTGATCCTGCGCAGTTCTGGAAGTTTCCTGGGATTTGGTTCGACCACCAATCGCCTGCTAAACCAGGGACGTTGGGTCAAGGAAACGGGCACGACGCTGGAGATTACCGGGGGCGTGGAGGTGGAGCAGACCGGCGCGTGGGAGGTGCAGGCGGGTCTGCTGAGAGTGGCGTCACCGGCGCGCTGGCAAGGTGAAGTGACCGTGGCCGCGGGCGCCGCGTTGGAACTGGGTTCGGGTCGGCAGACCTTCGGTCCGGATTTGAGTTTGAGCGGCAGTGGTCGGCTGGCGTTCTTGGCGAATTCCAACGTGGAGTTGGCCCAGGAGCTCAACCTGGGTCGCTTGTTGGTGGAGTTTGGTCCCTCGGTGGATGTCCTGGGTGAGTTGACGCTGCGCAATGACGCGGGTGGGGTGATGGCCTTCAGCACGGCGAATACGGTGAGTGGACCGCTGGTGGTCGGGGGCAGAATGACGGTGGTCGCGACGGCGACGGGCAATTTCAATGCGCTCAAGTTGGACGATACCCTGACCCTGTTGTCGGGAGGTCGGTTGGAGAACTCCGGGGAGATTCGCCTTCGGGAGTTTGTGGATCAGGGCGGCGTGGTGGTGGGCAATGCGCCAGTGATCCGGACGGTCGGGCCGTTGCGCATTGAGCAGATTGTGGTGCTGCCCGCAATTGGATCCTCCGTGAGCCGGGCGGAGGCGGAGGGTGCCCAAGCCGGACCCGGCCCGCAGGTGGTGGTCCGCTGGGCGGGGGAAGCAGACGGCACCTATGCCGTGGAGTTCAGTTCGGATCTGCGGAACTGGGAGCCCTTGCGATGGTCCATCCGCCGGACGGAACCGGATCGTTTCGAGGCCTCGGGCGAAGCGGGCTTAGGTTCGGGCTTCTACCGGGTGGTTTCTGTTGGCGAGTGAGAACTCGAGTTGGGATCCGGGAGGGGAAAGGCGCGCCAACCCTCCGGCCTGTAGGCGTGGCAGGCGCCACCATCGAGAGCGAACAAATGGATCCAACCGTGATCGAAGAGTTGGCGGACCCCTGGGTTTGCGCTCAGAACGGCGGCGATCCGATCTCTGGGAGCCTCGATGAACACGGACAACCGGCGCGGTTCGTGCATGAACTGGTTGCCGTTGTGCAAGGATTGCAGCGGAAGTCCCACCTTGAGGTCGCCGGTGTTTCCTTCGAGCACCCCCAGTCCGCCGACCACGTTATGCAGAACCTTGTTCCCGCTCCCATAACGTTGGGGATCCACGCGCGAGGCGTAGTATTGCAGATTGATCCAGCTCGCGACGACCACCGGCGCGCTGAGTATCAGGGTCAGCACCCGATCCTCTGGGTCGAGTTCCGAGCGGTAGTCGTGGAGGAACACCCGACCCTGCAGATTGAGCTGGGCGGTCCGGTAGCGAGGAGCGGCGATCAGCGCCGCGTTGTTGGCCAAGCCCCATTCCGGCCGGACTTGGGAGATGTCCGTTCCGCGGTCTCGAATTCGCTCGTCCAATTCCCAGCTTGAGGCTGTGAAACAGCCCAGGTCCTGAGCTCGCTCTCGGCGCGTAGCAGACCCAGCGGCGGCGAGTGCGTCCTGCAGGAGGGTCAGTTCCTCATGATGCGTGGTCGGAACCGCTTCGGCGAACAGGGTGACATCATCCGAAGTCGTGTTGTGAAGTCCGGCGAGGAAGTGGGTGTCGTCCGGAATGTCGATGCCCCGTTGCCGCAAGCCTTGGCGTACGTCGGGCTGATTCAGGGTGGTGGCCGCGAGCCGGGCGTTGACGTCGCCGGCATGACCGCCACAAGCGCCGCAGTCTAATCCCGAAGCGTAGGGGTTGTTGGCACTCTGGCTGCCATGACCACAGATCAGCACGAGTCGAGAGAATCCACCCGTGAGGCTCATGTTCCGTAGGGCGCCTTCGGCCAGGGCTAGGCGGGTCGGGAGGGACTGCTCAGCAGGGAGAGAAAGCGCCGGAGCCACAGGACCGCAAGTGGGCTGGATCCGACTTCGCGTTCGTCCCAAAGCGGCACCGAACGTCAGCCCCAGAGTTTCGACAAAGGAGAAGCAGGAGGCGGCCGAGTTCTGGAAGGCTTTCCAAGCCTCCTTTTCCCGGTGGCCAACGCTGAGTTGAGCCTGCTCCTCTGGACTAAGGGGTTCCGTGGAAGTCACCGGTGGCACGAGGAGTGCCGGGCAGCGGGCGCCAACCGAATCCGTGTGGGTCGCATGGTGGCTGACAGGGAATCCGAAGAAGCCGGCGAACCCCAGGGTTTGAATGCCCGGGAACTCATATTCCAGGTGCCGTCGAAACACCTCGGAGCGGACGTCGATGCAGAAAATGGCTTGCGCCGTAGGGCGTGTTTTAAAGGGCGTGAGGTTCTGTCGGACAAGTCGAAGGGCCAGGTCGCGTTGAAATCCCAGTTCATAGGCCTGTTGCCAACGAACCAAAGCCGCGACCACCTCCCGCGACGGGGCAGATTCGGACGGATCCGCGGGAGGCGGGGAAAACGCGTGGTGAAGCGCCGCGTCATAGGCGAGGCGGATGGCGAGCAGGTCCCGCAAAAGGGTGTTGGATTTTCCCCGGAGCTGATCCTCCCGGACGCGGTACTGAAGGTGCCCGGCCCAGCCGGAAATGGTGGCCAGTTGCCGATGGAGGAATTCAGCGATCGGGATGTTCTGAGGTTGAATGATCTCGAGACAGACCCGGATGCATTCGGCGGCGTCTTCCGGTAGATTGCCGACAAAATTCCGGAAGCCCGTGAGGCCAAAGGTCTCGGGAGCATGGTCCCAGCGGGCGGCCTCCCGCCAGGCGCGATAAAGTTCCTGCTCCCGCCAAGGGGAACGCCAGGCGGCTTGGTTTTCGTCAAACTGAACCGCACACCACTTGGAGATTTCCTCAATTACGAACTGTCCCCAATGAGCTCCCGGCCTCTGTCGATCCAGCCGATCGGCGACGGTTGGGATAGGTCGGCTTTCCCGGGAACCCGCTTGCTCCAGCGCTTCCCGCAGGCGATCGGGGGTCCATTCCGCGTCGCTCACGGCCGCGAGATCGGTGGGTGAGATGACCCCGCTTTTCCACGCTTCGAGGTAATCTTGGGCGGATTGCAGAGGGATCGCGCCCGTAACCCGGTCCAGAAGGGTGCACGCGGACGTGAAGGGTAGGCCGGTCAATCCGAGGAAGGGATTGACCGCGACGAAATGGCGTAATGGCCAGAGCGGTGGAATTCGGCTCTGAGCCTCCTCGCTGGCGGCGTGAACGGAGGCGGCATCAAGGTGGGGCGAAGGAATCAGGCTCATGTAGGTTGGCAGATGAAAGGTGGGACGTGAGAATCAGAGGCTGGTTGCGCGGGGCCAAAGTCGGTTAAGGGCGCGATTGGCCCAGGTCCCGACGTAAAAGCCGTTGAGAGCATGGACGTAGAGGCGACGGCCCAGGGGCCAGTTCCGGCTTCTCCACAGCAGCGCCTGGAACAGGAAGAGGCCGATGAATATCGCGCCGACCAAGCTGGAGACCCAGGGGCTGGGATCCCAAGCGGGCGTTGGCGGCACCAAGGCGGTCGCGGCTGCGTGCAGGCCCAGGCTGATCAGAACCAGCACGGCCGCAAACAGGACACCCTTGGTCAGCGATCGGATTCCCGCGTCGGAAGAACCGAGACGCGCCAATCCGTAGGCCAGGGCCAGGGACAAGATCAGGAGGAACACGATCGAGGTTTCACTCCCGCCGGGGGCAAACTTCGCCCAAAGCGTTGCGCACCCGGAAACCAGGATCGCCCCCGCGAGAACTCCAAAGCTCAGGGTGGGTACGCTTAGTCGGATTGCCGCCGGAGAACGCGCCCCGATGGTCGATCCGGCGTGGAGGAAGGCGTGAGCCTTGTAAAGGGAGTGCGCCACGATGTGCAGCAACGCCAGGCCGAACGCTCCCAGTCCGCATTGCAGGAGCATGAAGCCCATTTGGGCGATGGTGGAGTAGGCCAGCGCCCGTTTCACCGTGGGCTGGGCGAGCATGACCGTGGCCCCAAAGGCGGCGGTGATCGCGGCCATGATCGAGAGGACGGCGAGTCCGCTAGCCGAGTGCGCCAAGAGCGGGTTCAGGCGGATCAGCAGAAATCCACCGGCATTGATGATCCCGGCGTGCATGAAAGCGGATACGGGAGTGGGAGTTTCCATGGTGTCCGGCAGCCAGCTGTGGAAGGGGAATAGCGCCGACTTCAGGGACGCACAGAGCACAAGTAAGACTCCGACGCTGGGGAGCGGTTGGTTGTCGCCGGCCGCGACCAACCGAAACAGGGACTCCAATTCCCAGGTTCCGTAGTGGCGATAGATCAGGATAACCGCGCCCAGCAGACACAGGTCACCGAGCCGGCTGACGACAAACTTCTTTCGGGCCGCAAAAACGGCTCCTGGCCGCTCGGGATAGAACAGGAGCAATTGGTGGAGACACAGACTCGTAGCAATCCAGGCCAGGAGGATCAGCAGTAGATTGCCGGAAAGTACCAAGGTCAGCACCGCGCTCAGGGTCAGACCCATCCAACCAAAGAACTGATTCTGTCTTGGGTCACCTGCGAGGTAGTGAAGGGAAAAACGCAGTATTGCCGATCCCAGTGAGGTCACCAGTAGGACCATGACGAGGCTGATGGCATCCAGTCGGAGGGAGATCGCGGAGAGCCCGGAATCTGGCATCAGCCGGACCCAAGCGGTTCCATAAACCAAGACGGCGGCCGTGGTGGCGAAAGCGATGACGGCGGCAGCGAGCGTGGCTGCCCAAACCAGACGTGGGGCGCGGGAGGTTCCGAGCAGAGCGAGGAGGCCGGCGATCAGCGGGAGGAGAGGCAGGGCGGCGGCCAGACCGAGAAGCAGTAAACTCATCGGCCGCCATGCTAGGCGGACTCTTGTTTTAGACGACTACAGCCATTAAAACCCGGACGTTAGTTTTATTTAACGCCAATGCCGTTCCTGAATTACCACCATCTGCGGTATTTCCGGGTGATTGCCCGGGAGCTCAGTCTTTCCCGGGCGGCTCGGAAACTGAATCTTTCGCCGCCCGCGCTGAGTATTCAGTTGCGCCAACTGGAGGGGAGTCTTGGTCACACTCTGTTCGAGCGCCGCCGGAGCGGACTGGTGCTGACCGAAGCCGGCCGTCTGGCGCTGGATTACGCGGAGACGATTGGGCGGGCGGGGGAGGAGTTGATGGATCTGATGCAGCATCAGCCCCGGGGTGGCCGGCACCTTCTTCGCGTGGGCGCGATGGCGACTTTATCGCGCAACTTTCAGTTGGAGTTCCTCCGTCCGGTCCTGGGTCGGGACGGGGTCGAGATCAAGATTCGGTCCGGAGCGCTCCGCGAACTGGTCGTGTTGCTGCACGCGCTGGAGGTGGATGTTGTGCTCTCGAATCATCCGGCGCGGCGGGACAGTGAAACCACCTGGCACAGTCATCTCTTGGCGGAGCAGCCTGCCAGCCTGGTGGGAGAACCTTCCTGGAAGAAGAAGCGGCTGCGATTTCCGGAGGACTTCCGGGACGTCCCGGTGATTCTGCCCAGTCTGGAGAGCAACACCCGGCTGGGTTTTGACCGGCTCATGGCGGCGGCCGGGGTTCGGCCCAGGGTGGTGGCGGAAGTGGACGACATGGCGATGATCCGACTGCTGGTACGGGAGGGGGGCGCGCTGGCATTAGTGCCTCCGGTGGTGGTGCGAGGAGAAATTGCCGACGGCCGTTTGGTGGAGACTCATCGGTTGCCGCAACTGTGGGAGACGTTTTATGCGATCACGCCCACCCGCCGGTTTCCCAACCCGTTGGTGGCCGAGTTGGTGCGGACGTTTGTGGCTAAGAACCCGCCGGAGGATCGGCCTTCGTCGCGATGATGGCTGTCGGGTTCGCTCACGGAGGATTGCCAGCCACGGCGCGGGCGATAGGCTGGTCGCTCGCAGTAACTGAGATTCATCACGACTATGGCACTTCGATTGGGCGATTTGGCGCCGGATTTCACGGCGGAAACCACTGAGGGAACGATTCAGTTCCATTCCTGGTTGGGCGACTCCTGGGGCATTCTTTTTTCGCATCCGGCGGATTACACGCCGGTGTGCACCACCGAACTGGGCGCCACGGCCAAGCTCGGTGCGGAATTCGCCCGCCGAAATGTGAAGGTCGCCGCGGTCAGCGTGGATCCGCTGGACGCCCACCACGGCTGGGTCAAGGACATCAATGAAACCCAAGGTACAACGGTTAAGTTCCCGATCATCGCCGATCCCAACCGGGTGGTCGCCACCGCGTACGACATGATCCATCCCAACGCTGATGACAAAGCCACCGTACGTTCGGTGTTCGTCATTGGGCCGGACAAGAAGATCAAGCTGACGCTGACCTATCCGGCGTCCACGGGTCGGAACTTTCTGGAGCTGTTGCGGGTGATCGACTCGCTGCAACTGACTGCCAAGTATCGCGTCGCCACTCCGGCCGACTGGCAGGAGGGTCAAGACTGCATTATCACGCCGGCGGTGAAGGATGCCGAGGCTGAGACGCTGTTTCCGAAGGGCTTTCGGAAGGTGAAGCCGTATCTGCGCTACACACCGCAGCCCAATCGCTGAAGCGGTTTCGCAGGGGATTTTCGGGCCGGAAAGCGGATGCCGTTTTCCGGCCCTTCGCGTTACCGGGGGAGCAGGCGGACTGTGAGGGACTCGTACGCGGCCGTCCTCCGGTAGCGGGTTTCCTCTTCGACTCGTTCGACGGCATTTAGAATGGAAATCTGCGCCACCCGTTCGGTGCACTTTTGCAGCAGCGTGCGTAGGATGAGCCGGGCGTGCGCGGCACCCAGACAGAAGTGGGCGCCACTGCCGAAGGCCACGTGTGGGTTCGGCTTCCGATCGAGCCGGGTTTCCTCCGGGGCATCGAACGTTTCTTCATCCCGATTCGCCGACGCCCAGCAGAGCGAGACCCGGCCGCCCGCGGGTACAGTGTGGCCGTGGACCTCGGTGGGGACCGGGCAGACCCGGCCGATGTGCGTCAGCGGCGAAATCACCCGGAAGAACTCTTCGCCCGCCAACGCGATTCGACGCGGATCCTCGCGCAGAAACTCGAGCGCCCGGGGATTCGAACCGAGGTAGCCCAGCACGGAGGAGACGGTGTGAATGATGGTGTCGCGTCCGCCTGCGAAAGCCAGATTGGCAAAGCCCAGCAGTTCCTCGCGAGTCAGCCGGCGGCCGCGGTAGGTGGCCTGGGAGAGCGCGCTGAAAAAGTCGTCACCCGGATTGGCTTCCGCCCGGTCGAACTGCTGATTCAAATACCGTTCCAGCGCGGCGCCTTTCTTTTGGCCATCCCCGCCGTCGCGAAACACGTGAATACCCCAGCTGATCCAGAGCGTTGCCTCCGACTCTGGCATGTTGAGCAGATAGGTGAGCGCGACGGATTGCAGCGGCAGGGCGAATTCGCGGACCACTTCCAGCGAATCCCGTTGGAAGGCGTCGGTGAGCAACCGATCCACCAGCGCCTCGACCTGTGCGATCATCGCGGGGTCCTTTGGTCGCTGGAAGAACGGCTCGACGATCTCCCGATACTCGGTGTGTTCCGGCGGATCGGTTTCGACCGGGAGTTGGCGCATGGACCGGACATCCTCCTCCGAAGGAATTGGCACCCGGAACGGAGCGTCCGAGCTGTAAGTCTTCCAGTCTTTGGCCGCGCGCCGGACATCGTCGAGGCGCAGAATCATGGGGACTTCCTCTCCTTGAAATTCGCCCAGGAATAATCCGGTTTCCTGGCGCGCGTTTTGGAAGGGATCCGGAGAGGCGGGCGAAGTGGGCGACGACGGGTTCATGGAAAGCGGTTGGGTCGTAAGGGAACCATGGGGAGCCAAGGGAACCGAGCGAAAAGCCGGGCTCAGGGCGCCGGCCGAATGCCTGTGCGAGTGCGACAGAGAAACCGGCAGGCTTCGGACCAATCCACTCCATGATCGGCCTGGAGTCGCGCGCCGACGGCCGTGCGCCAGGATTCGGGAAATAGATTCGGTCCCTGCAGGGCGCCCGCCATGGCTCCAATCAGCTGCGCGTACGAATCGGAGTCGTGGCCCCATTCCAGACAGAGCTGCACGGCAGCGAGGGCATCGTAGTCGGCGAGTTCCAAACACGAGACGGCCACCACCACGGGCACTTGGGCCTCCCATTTGGTGGTTTCGGCGAAGACTTGGTCGAGTCGGGCAAATAGGCGGGCTGGCTCGCCCTCAGCTTCCCGGGCGAGTTTGAGGGCCAGATTCAGCCAGCGGTCCACCGCCCGCTCGGTCCAGCGAATCTGGCGAAAGCGAAAGGGATCGGTGGTGCGCATGACTTCGAAAACGTGGGTGTAGGCCATGCGGGGTCGGGCGGCGTCCCATGGGGTCACCAGCGCCTCGGCCAGGCCCGCCACCAGCGCGGCATTCAGATCCTTGCCGAAGCCATTGTCGAAGAACGCCAGGTCGTACGCGGCGCGGTAGGCGGCTTCCGGTCGCCCGGCTTCTAGCGCGGCGATCGGCAATAAGGTCATCTGCCCGCTACACGTCGGTAAACTTTGCCACATGCGCTCGGGAGGAAGTGCCCGGGACAAGTCGCGCTCGCCGAGCACCCACCGGGCGGCGAGTTGCCACTCCTCCAGCCAGTCGCGCGCGAGGGCTTCGTAGCCGGGGCGACCGGCGATGGCTGGCGAGGACGGCCAGTCGAGATACGCCTTCGCCAAATCCTGAACGGTTAGCGGCCAACGCCCCGTACGGTCGGCCCGCTCGAGTGCGAAGAGCAGAACCAGCTTGTGACGCGTGTCGTCGGTGATCGTCCCGGGTTCGGACAGCTGATTCCATTGGCCGTAGGATTCGGGGGTGGGTCGGAGGTCGCGATAAGAACGGAGCCGGAGGCGGGCCGCCGTGGCCGCGCGGGCGCTGGGATTCAGTTTCTCCCCCGGTTGCCAGACCTTGGGCGGGTCCAAGAGGTTCTGAATTCTGTTGCGGGGTTGGAACTCAATCGGCCCCCCCAAGGCATCGCCCAAGGCCGTGCCCCACATCAAGCCGCAGATCCGTTCTTCGACCTCAACCACCGAGAGGTTCGGGGCGGCATGAACCAGTGCCGAGGTGAGCATTCCCAGCACAGGAGCGTGCTGGAGAAACTGGCGACGGGAGCAAGGAATCATACGGGCAGCAGTGGGTGAACCCGCGGTTCGAGCACCAGGTCGCGGGAAAGTTCGAGCAGTTCCTGTTTTCGGGCCAGTCCGTAGCCAACCGGCAATTGAGCGTAGCCGATGAGCCGACGCATGATTTCTACGCCGGTCAGTTGCCGCATGAGGGCATCATCAAATGACGACGGCGCCGCGTAGGCCGATCTCCAGGCTGGGGCGAGATCCGTTGATTGTCCCGACAACGTGAGGTGCGCCAGAAACACGGCGGCATCAAACTCAGGCCGACCGAAGAAGCCGAACTCGGGATCAATGACCCGTGGACCAGCAGGGGTGCGCAGCAGGCTTCCCGGAAAGAAATCACCGTGAAGCAAGCTGGGGCCGTCGCTCAGATACGCCTCCCGGCCCAAACGCGCAGTCTCACGGCAATAGCGGGGATCCTTCTTTAGCGAATGAGCCACCTGTGCTAAACCCGGGGTGAGGGCATCCAGATCGAGTCCATTGGCGGGTTGCAATGGGATCTCAAAAATATGGGCGTGATTGAGCTGCCGCATTTCCCGATTGGTCAGATCGCGCGGCTCCTCTTCCGCCCCCGGATGGTGGAGTGCCGAGAGAAACCGGCCCAGATGCTGAACTTCGTCGCGGGTGAACACATCGCCCCGGTACACACCGGTGTAGTCACTGGCCGCCCCCAAGTCCTCCAGGATTAACACCCGGGCGTCAGGATCGACTGCCCGGATCTGGGGCAGAAACTTAGCCACCTCTGGTCGGAGGGAAACGAGCCGATAGAATTCGGCTTCGCGCAACGTGCGATCCCAGGGGGCGGCGAACTGCGGATATTTCTCCACCCAGGGCCGTGACTGCTTGACGATGAAGGAGCCACGGTCCGTGAGAACGCGGACGGTGCAGTTCATGTTGCCGTCGCCGGCGCGTTCAACCGCGAGCACGCGTTCGCCGGGTGCGAGCTGTCCAACCGTTGTCAGAAACGTGGCGAGGTCGGCCGGCCGTTGCGCGCTCAGATAGAACGTGTGCGGAAAGCCACTCGGTGGGAGCGATGGAGAATCAACCATGTCGGAATCCTGCGTCCCGATAAGCGGGCCGAGCCGCGCGAAGTCAAGTTTGGACCGGTCTGGAGATGCAGGCGCCCCCGGGCCCGGCACCCGGCACACCAACCGCGGCCAGAACGGCGAACAAAAATATTTGGAAGAAATCGGTGACCGATGCCGGGATTCTCCGAATCAGAGGTCAGAATGTCTCTGCATCTCTCGTCTCCGGCGCCGCGGTTCGCGACATCAACGAGCCGTGTTGCTCGGAGAAGTGGGAACGGGAGAAAGCGGGAGGGATTTGTCGGAACCGGGTGGAAGTTCGGTTCTCCCAGGAACCAGGTAGCCAATATACCGGTTCACCGGCATTCCCAGATCTCGCATGCAGGGGGCATTCTGAAAGGCGTGCTCGGCTGCAGTAGGGAGCGCACTTGTTCTCGGACGCAACTGGAGATGGCCACGGCTCAGGTCCAACCCAGGCCGGCGAATAGTGGGAGGTTACCCAGACCCCGTTCGTCGGCCTTATCTGAGCCGAAGTCTGTCTTCCGGAAGCTTACCCTCCCGATTGGGGTGGGGCGGCGGGTCGCGGGTGTGAAGGATAGAGACACACTCCGGCCCGCCGTTTGGTCCCACCCGAAATGGCTCCAGTTCGCTTTCTGAACTCTCACCCTCATCCGTTTCTCGTCCTCTGCTCTCATGAAAAACCTTCTCAGTGTCTTGAGTCTTTTCGCCGCCCTTGGCGGGGCCCCTGGCTCCGTCGCCGACTCCCCTGTCCCTGAACAGGTGTTGGTGAAGTTGAAGTCCAATCCGTCAACGCGGGTATCGAGGTCAGCGGTAGAGACGGTTCAACAGTTGCTGCCCGGGGCCACGTACGAAGGGCCACTGACAGCGGATGGCTGGCATCAGTTGACGCTCCCTACAGGGACAACGATGACTCAGGCCCTTGCCGAATTGGAACTCAGTGCTGACGTCGAGTACGCCGAACCGAATCTTCGGTATGCTCTACTCCAACCCGCCCGCAGTAGTGGCGGTACGATGACGGAAGCAAACCGCCGAGTCGCACCGGCGGCTGGCGAACCGACGGATCCCTTGTTTCCCCGTTTGTACGGACTTCGAAACATCGGTGTTCCCCAGGCCTGGCAGCACAGCCCGGGCAGCAACACCGTGGTAATCGCGGTCTTTGATACCGGCATCGACTACACGCATCCGGATCTAGCCGCAAACATGTGGCGCAATCCGGGAGAAATCCCAGGCAATCGAATCGACGACGACAGGAATGGGTTCGTCGATGACGTGTTCGGCGCCAACGTGGTGAATAACACGGGCGATCCCATCGACCGCCATGGCCATGGGACGCACGTCGCGGGAACAATCGGAGCGGTCGGCCACAACGGTCAGGGGGTTATCGGCGTCAACCAGAATGTGCAATTGCTCGCCGTCCGAGTCGCGCGGGACTACGACGGCGCCTTCGCCGGCGACCTGGTCCGGGGCTTGGATTACCTGACCGCACTCAAGAAACGTGGTGTGAACCTCGTCGCGGTGAATCACAGCTGGGGTGGGATCTGGCCGAATCGGGCCCTGATAGAAGCGATGGGCCGGCTCTCTGCGGTCGGCGTGGTCAACGCGATAGCCGCTGGCAATTCACGGGAGGATCACTCGATTGTTCCCAAATTTCCCAACGAGTACAACTTGCCCGGAATCATCACGAGCGGCGCGGTGGATTCGGAGGATCACCTCTCTGACTTTAGCGACTTCGGCATTCATACGGTAGATGTCGCTGCTCCCGGGGTCTTCATCTGGAGCACTCTTCCTGGCAATCGCTACGCCGCATGGTCGGGCACTTCGATGGCGACGCCGCATCTGACCGGTTCGGTGGGGTTGCTCTATTCCGTTCGCCCGGACCTCACCCCAGAACAGGTGAAATACCTGCTCATGAATACGGTGGATCCGCTGCCGGAATTCGACCGAGGTCGCGTTCGCAGCGGCGGCCGGATCAATGTGGGTCGGGCTGTCCAATGGTTGGTGGAGGGCAAGCCGTTACCCACGACGTTCACGCGCCCGGAAATCCCGGCGCTGACGGTGACTTCGGTCAGCCGAACACCGGCCGGATTCGATGCCAACGAAGCCAGTTCCGCTCCGGCCCTCAGCCGCGACGGGCGCTTCGTGGCGTTTGTTTCTCGGGCGTCCAATTTGGTTCCCGGTGACACGAATACCCTTGCTGACGTTTTCCTGCGGGATCGTCAGGAGGGAACAGTGACGCGGGTTTCGCAGACGGCAGAGGGACGCCAAGCCGACGGCTCTAGCACGTTGCCCGCCATCAGCGGAGATGGTCAGTGGGTAGCGTTTGTGACGGCGGCCCGTTCACTCGTTCCCGAGGACACGACCGCGCTGAAGGATATTGTGCTATGGCAGCGGGAGAGTGGGGCGTTGCAATGGATCAGCCGCTCCGAGGTGGGCGAGACCTCCGGCAACAGCGACTTTCCGTCGTTGGACTTCACCGGGCAACGAGTCGTCTTTCAATCCAACGTGCGCCTGGTCGACGGCGATACCAATGGAGTCTTGGACGTGTATCTCTTCGACCAGCCCAGTGGAAAATTGGAAGTCATCAGCCGAACGCAAACGGGTGAATCGGCCGAAGGCTCCTCCTCGGGTCCAGTCATCAGCAGCGATGGTCGTTGGGTGGCGTTCCTGTCGTCGTCCAGCCAGTTGGTGGAAGGCGACACCAACCAAGTGGCCGACGCCTTCGTTCGCGACTTGTCCACGGGCGTGACGGAGTTGGTTAGCCGGAGTTCGATTGGGGACTTGGTGGATCAGGCTGTGACTCGGGTTCGCATCAGCGGAGATGGCCGCTATGTCGCGTTTCAAACGGCGGCGAGAACTCTGGAACCCCTGCCCGCGGGGAGCGGGGTTCAGGTGTATCTCCGCGATCGGCAGGAGGGGCGAACTTGGCGGGTGTCGAAGTCGGCCGAAGTCGGGGCGTTGACCGGGACGACGGCGCTGGAGGGTATTTCGGAGGATGGCCGCTGGGTGATCTTTCGCTCCAATTCATCCCAACTTCCGCCCGGTGCGGGGTCGGTGGTTCAACGGGTCTTTGGTTACGATCGATTGGTTGATGACGTCGTGGCCCTGTCTTACAGCGACTCGGGACAGCCTGCCTCGGCGGTTCCCGAGTTTCTGGGGGTGAGTGATATCGGGATTTCCGAGGCGGCGATCTCCGGCAATGGAGGGTCGATTGCCCAGACGACTTTGGGGTGGAACTTGGCGCCTGGAGATGGGAATGCCGCGCCCGATATCTTCGTCTCCGATCGCGCGTCCCTCTCACTGGATCTGTCGGTGCGAGCCGTCGGCGAGTCGCGCGAGACGGGGCGTGGTGTGGTCGGCCCGGCCATTGTACAATACCACGCTCAGTCGCTCCGCGGACAGGAATCGGGGTCGGTGGAACTTCGCTTGATCAACCGGGGCGTGAGTCAGCCAGAACCTCGGGTGCGAATTGAATCAGCGCCTCCGGGAGTCACCTGGTCCTGGCCGGCGGGAACGGTGGCCGAAGGTGACGGGGTGTTTCGCCTTCCGCCGCTCGCAGCGGGGGCGGGTACAACTTGGACAGTGCAGATTCCTGTTCCATCGGCCGAATCCCAGGCGCGGGTTCGCTTATTGGCGGGAACCCGGCGGGAAGACGGTTCCTTCGCGGTGGCGGATGGAGTAACGGCCGCGGTCACGACTGACTTGAAGGCTCCAGGAGCAGAGTTGATCTCTGTGGGGTTCAGCGGAGCTCCCCTGGATCGGCATGCGTTGCGTTCTTCGATCTCCGAGGATGGCGAACGAGTAGTGTTCCACACGCTGGCTGACCACGTCATTGCGACGGATCGAAACGAACATTCCGACGTTTTCCTGCGGAGTCGGGCAACCCGAACAAATACCGCGGTGAGCGCTCAGCGTGGGGGAACTCTGGGAAATGATTGGAGCATGGGCGGACAGATCAGTGCCGACGGGCGCCTGGTGGTGTTCAGTTCTTTTGCGAACAATCTGGGAGCCGACGGCAACTTTATCTGTGATGTGTTCGTCAAGAATCTGGAGACCGGAACCGTGGAGTTGGTGAGCCGACGGGGAACGACGTTTGGAGACTTCAACAGCGCTGAAGCGGGGGATGCGTCGATCAGCGCCGATGGCCGGTGGGTTTGCTTTTCGAGCCACGCGCTCAATTTGGTAACGGGCGATACCAATCGTGCGGGTGACGTTTTCCGGGTGGACCGGACCGAGGCTGGGGCCCCGCCGCGAATCATCTCCCGCGCCCCCGATGGTACCTTGGGTAATGGGGTCAGCTTCCTGCCGTATCCGTCGTCGGATGGTCGCTGGATCGTGTACTCGAGCCACGCCAGCAACCTTTCGGGTTCGCCCGACACCAATCAAACTCAGGACGTCTACCTTTGGGATGCGGGAACGGGTGCAAACACCCTGGTCACCCGGGCTGCTGATGGAACGGCGGCGGCGGGGAATTCGGAAGCGCTCAGTATTTCCGACGATGGCCGGTGGGTCACTTTGTTATCGGACGCTCCCAATCTTCCCGGCGGGCTGACAGATTCCGCGCCGCACTTCTATTTGTGGGATCGGGAAACCGGCGGGGTGGTGGCTGCGGAGCAACTCCGTAGTGCGGAGGAAAAGGACTTTGTTCCTACGAGTCTATTGGTGCGAACCGACGGCGACTGGCTGGTTCTGGCCCTGCGTCGGCGCGTGTCAGTGGGCGGAGGGGAACGGCTCGAAACCCGACTGAACCTGCTTCAACGAAGCACCGGGCGGAGAGTAATCGTGGCCCAAGGCGCGCGTGGAACCGGGGTGATCCCCGGAGGATTTAGCGAAGTCCTGATCAGTGATTCCATCCTTATTCCCTATGGACAACGTGCCAACAACCGAGGCCGTTATCTGATCTTCAACGGTGAAGGCCGCGAAGGACGAGCGTTTGTGGCTCAGGCCTATTTGTATGATCGGGCGGAGGCGGAAGTGAGGTTGGCGGCGGGTCGAGGTGGTTCGACGCCGCGAACGGTGGATCTGGAGGATGCGAATGCGGCATGGCGGGCGGTCCAGGTGTTGGTGCAGCCGGGCGTGCCGGCACCGTTCCAACTGGTTTTGGGGAATCCGGGTGAATTTGGCGAGACGATGAACCTGACGGCGGGAGCCCTGGGATCGATGACTCTGGAACTGCGCCGGGCCGACGAAGCGGGCGAGCCACCTTTGAGTTTGCCAGCGAAGGTGCCCGTCCAAGCGGGGACACAGGCGTGGCTTAAGGGAACACTGACAGTGCCGGTGGGAGCGGAACTGGCGGCGGTGGAACTGACGTTGCAATCGCAGCTCAATGCGACGGTGTGGGAACGGGTGCGTTTGCAGCCGGTGTTGGACTCCGACGGGGACGGGTTGGCGGATGCCTGGGAGCAGACGCACTTCCGTTCGTTGCTGCTGGCAGGGGCTGATACGGATTCGGACGGCGATGGGCAGTCGGATCGGGAGGAGTTTCAAGCGGGGAGTGATCCGACGAAGAGCACTGAACCGTTCCGAGTGAGTTTGGAAGAAGTAGACGGGAAAGCGCGGCTGCGCTGGCCGGTGGTAACGGATCGGTTTTACACGGTGCAGCGGAGTGGAGGTCTGGAGCAGACCTTTGAGCCGAGCGCGGACGGGATTCGGTGGCTGGAGGGCGGGCTGGCGGAGTATGTCGAAGTGCCCGAGGCCAACACCTTCTACCGTGTCGAGGTGGATCTGCCGTAGGTGAGGTTCGGTAAAGCCTACCCGGTCACGGTCACAAACGGTGTGACGTTGGACAGCGTTTCCCGAAGTAACCGATAGAACGGATGATATGAACACCTTTCGGAACTGTGCCTGGGGAGACTCCCTCCGCAATCTGCGGCGAGTATTGGTCTTGGTCGGACTCATGATGGCGCCCCGCTTGGTAGCGGCGGTGCCTCCGCCCCTGGCGCTTTGGACCTTTGACAGAGACGCGCGGGACCAAATCGGTTCGTTGCATGGCGAGTTGGTAAATGGCGCGGTCATTCGCGAGGGGCGCCTCGTCTTGCGGACGCAGGGTGCGGCGCTCCTCACGGACACTCTGGCGACGAATCTGACGGAAAAGACGGTGGTGCTAACCGTCCGACCTGCGGACGCCTACTATGAACGTGGGCGGCTGTTCACGGTATCTGAGAACTCCGCCGTTTTTGATGGAGTGTCGTTTGGATGGGACATCATGGGTGCGTGGGGCGAGGGACAGTTTTGGTCGGCGGACAATGAGGAGGGAGGGGCCTTCTGGGAGAACTCACCCGAGCCTGATCCCGACACTCTGCTCCATGTGGTCGCGGTCTATGACTCGGGCGGCGGTGTCACTCTGTATCGGAATGGCAAGCCATTCATCGCGCGCATGCAGATTCGTTCACGGGCTCACACGTTTCCCGCTGGGCAAACCCGCGTGATAATCGGCGAAATGGAGTCCACCTTCCGCGGCGAGATCGAGGAAGCAGCCTTGTATGACCGGGCGCTGACGGCAGCCGAAGTGGCGGAGTTGGGGACTTCCCTCAGTCCTTCGGTCGCACGAATGTGGAACCTGGAATTGTTGAAGGCCATTCGGATCGACACGCCGCATCCACCAGTGCATGCGCGCAATCTCTTCACGCTCTCGGCGGCGATGTATGATGCGTGGGCGGCCTACGATCCGGTTGCGGTGGGATTGTCGTATCGGAGGAAACACACTGCGCGAGATGTGGAGGCGGCCCGCGATGAGGCGATTAGTTATGCGGCGTACACGGTGCTGAGCGAACGCTTCGCCAATTCACTTCGGGGGGCCGAAACGCTTCTCTCCCTGCGCCGCCGAATGCAACATCTCGGATTCGACCCCGACAGGACCTCGGTGGATCTCAATTCGCCAACGGGCGTCGGGTTGGCGGTGGCGACGTCGATCAGTCGCTGGTTTCTGAACGACGGTTCACGCCAGACGGAGGGCTATCAGGACGTCCCTGCTTCGGCGGGAGGGTATGTCCCCACCCAGCCGCATCTGGATTCGGTGGCCACTGGCGTCGGGGGATTGCAGGATGTGAATCACTGGCAGCCGTTGATCTTTACGGAGGTGGTTCCGGCGGGTCAGAATGGCTCGATCGTGATCAAGCGGGATCAGAGTTTTCTCGGTGCCCATTGGCTGGGAGTCCGACCGTTCTGCTTGGTGCGCGACGATCCCCGGCGACCTTGGATGGATCCGGGGCCTCCACCGCAGTTTGGCGGTCCGACGGAAACGGAGTTTCGCTCGAATGTGGTGGCGGTGATTCGGGCGAGCTCGGAATTGACCCCTGGTGACGGAGTGATCGTGGATATCTCACCCGCGGCACAGGGGAACAATCCGTTGGGGCTGAATACGGGAAAGGGGCACACCCGGAATCCCGTCACCGGCAAGCCCTATGCGCCGAATCTCGTCAGGCGGGGAGACTTCACCCGGGTTCTGGCAGAGTTTTGGGCGGACGGTCCGCATTCGGAGACGCCCCCAGGGCATTGGAATGTATTGGCCAATCAGGTCACGGATTCCCCGGGTTTTTCCCGACAGATTGGCGGTGTTGGACCTGTCCTGGGCAAATTGGAATGGGATGTTAAACTCTATTTCAGTCTGAATGCGGCGGTGCATGACGCGGCTTGTGCGGCGTGGTCACTGAAACGGTACTACGATGGTTGGCGTCCGCTGGCGGCGGTGCGGTATCTCGCGTCCCTAGGGCAGAGCAGTGATCCTCATCTACCCAGATACCATCCTTCCGGCCTGCCTCTGATACCGGGACTGATAGAACTGACGACGTCCTTTTCGGTTCGCGTCGAGGGTCCTCATGCTGGTTTGGCGCCAAACCAGATCGCGATCCGGGCGTGGTCGAGTCCGGAAGTGAGTGATTTCGGAGGGATCCATTTCAAGGGAGTGTCATGGATCGATGCCCAGACGTGGGTGCCGTATCAGCGGAAGTCTTTCGTAACCCCTGCCTTTCCGGGATACATCTCCGGACACAGCACCTTCAGTCGGGCCGCAGCAGAGGTTCTGACCGAGTTTACCGGCTCGGCCTTTTTTCCGGGAGGCATGGCGACGCACACAGTGCCGGTCGGAGGCCTGGGTTTTGAGCCAGGACCTGCGGCCGACGTTCAGTTACAGTGGGCGACTTACCGGGATGCGGCTGATCAGGCCGGGCTTTCGCGGATCTGGGGAGGGATTCACCCGCCAGCGGATGATTTCCCGGGACGTCGGGTTGGAGCGCAATGTGGACAACAGGCGTGGGCGCTGGCCCGGCAGTATTTCGACGGCTCCGTGGCCAACCAACAGATTGTGGCGACATTGGAACCGGTGGATACCGATCGGGCGAATCTCCGGTATGGGACGATTCGGGGCTTGTACTACCAAGTAGAGTCAGCTTCCGAATTGAACGGGCCCTATTCGCCGATTGCGGAGGTGCCATTTCGGGCCGAAGACGGAGTGGGGCGGGAACTACTGACTATCTCCTCCACACAGCGCTGGTTCCGCGTCACTGCTTGGCTATCTCCGCTGGGTTCCGACCAAGGTCGCTGATTATCTGGAGAGGTGTTCCCGTCGCCTTGTGTTCGTGAAGTGGGCCGCTTCTGTGGCGTTGAGTGGGCAAGGCTGTCCTCAGGCAGAAAACAAAGCGGCGGGCCGGAGCGCACACACGGTTTCGCGCTCGCGGCCCGCCGTCCGCCCAAAGGGCGGAAAACCAAAAAGCGGTGAGGTTAGGCCAGAGAATCTCAGCTTGCGGTAGGGATCTCGGACACGCGAAAAGTGACGATTTGTTCGCCGGATGCCACTGCGAAGTTGGAAACTTTTGAATGACGACTTCGGAGCGGGTTTATAGGGAACCGGAATCGGTCCGTTGAATCATCGCGGAACGGTCAATGGCTCCAGCAGACGAAACTCAATCAGCTCACCTTTGGAAATTGTGGCGGTGTCGCCGGAAGAAAGCGCACTGGCGCCAGCCCCGACAGCGGCTCCCCGGCCAGCGCCTCGACCTCCGCCAAAAGCGGCACCGACGCCTGCTCCGACGGCGGTGGTGGCCGCGGTATTGCCGGCTGAGCCGGCGCCGCGAACGCGAAAGTCGCTGGTAACAATCGATCGTAGGGTTCCTTGGATTTCGATTTCGTTAAGTCCGATCTCCAAATGAGAGGCGCCCGTCAAGCGGCCGGCCTGTCGAGCTTCTTCCACCCGACCAAACAATCGAGTTCCTGCCGGGGCAACGAGGATTCCATCGACGCGCAGATCGCTGTCTAGGCGAGCCCCAAAACGACGGCCGGCCGAATTGCGGGAAGACAATGTGTCGGACATGCGAACCAAAAGGGGTATCCCGGCAGGAACAGTAATTGTAGTAGGAGCCGGAACGGCGGGGGCAGCGGGGGCGACTGGCGCTACGGGCGCTACCGGGGTGGGAGTCGATTGGGCGAGAGTCAACGCCAACACATCGGCCGTTGGGAATTCCATTTCAACGGTGCCAATCCGAAATCGCATCGCTTGCGCCGTAGAGCCTAGGAACGTTCCGTTGAGGACAGAACCGTCCTTAAGCTCCAAAACATCTGAACGACTGAACACGATACTGAATGCTAGGGCGATGATGATCGCGAATGACCTTCTCATGGCCGAGCGGCTACACGAACGACCAGTCATTTTCAATGCTGATTTTGAACTCACCCAATGTCGGGCCTTCGCGGCTCGATTTTTTTCAGGTCGTCAATCCTGAAACCCATCCAATGATCATCCGACCGCAACAATTCAGGTTCCTTCGGCGGTGGTCCTCGCTAGGTTTAGCGCCCGACGAATGAAGCAGAAAGCCTACGCCGCCGCTGGTGTCGACATCGACCTGGGTAACCAAGTCAAGAGCACCCTTCCCCACCTCCTCGCGTCCACTCACCGCCGTGAGGTCCTCGGCAAGGTGGGTGGGTTTGGTGGGCTCTTCGCGCTCGATACCAAAAAGTACCGACAACCGATTCTCGTTTCGTCGGTCGATGGGGTCGGAACCAAGCTCAAGCTGGCCTTCGCCATGGATCGCCACGACACCATCGGCGAGGACTTGGTCAACCATTGCGTCAATGACATTGCCGTTCTTGGGGCCGAACCCCTCTTCTTTCTCGATTACCTCGGGACGGGGAAACTCCAGCCGCACGTCTTTACCGATATCATCCGTGGCTTCGCCCGGGGCTGCGCCGCCAACGGCTGCACTCTGATCGGCGGCGAAACCGCGCAAATGCCCGGGTTTTATCAGGCCGGGGAGTATGACGTGAGTGGCACCATTGTGGGCGTCGTGGAGAAGTCACGGATGCTTAACGGCCAAAAGTCCGTGAAGCGTGGCGACGCTGTCATCGGAATCACCTCAAGTGGTCTTCACACCAATGGCTACTCCCTCGCCCGCAAAATCTTCTTCGAAACTCTGAAGCTCAAGCCGAGCAGCAAGGTAGCGGAATTGGGCACGACGATCGGGGATGAACTGCTCAAGGTTCACGTGACCTATGGCCCGCTGGTTCAGTCCCTCCTCAAACGCTTCAATAAACCCACCGGCGCGCGTCCGCCGGGAATCAAGGCCTTTGCCCACATCACGGGTGGCGGCTTCGTGGACAATATTCCGCGGACGCTTCCGGCCAAATGCGACGTCGTCATTCGCAAAGGCTCGTGGGACATGCTACCGGTCTTTCAAATGATCCAGGCGAAGAGCGGCGTGGACGAGGCTGAGCTCTATCAGGTGTTCAACATGGGCATTGGCATGACCGTTACGGTGGCCCCGGAGGTGGTCGACGACGTGCTCGCCGCCATTCGCGCCACCCGGCTCAAGGCGTGGTTGATTGGCGAAGTGGTTAAGGGTACGGGCGAATGCCGCGTCGTTTGATTCGGAGGGCGCGGAACACCTCCCAATCACTCGCCGTGCTTCCGTCTCGCGTCCCTTCAGGGTAGGCTGATCCGCATGCCTGAGTTGGAAGCACCGCGAATAACGAAGTGGCCGTTCCTTCTGGCCGACGCCCTGTTGGTCGGGGTGGCCGGCTTTTTGATTCTCACCGCGACTTGGCCCCTGAGCCGATGGGAGATCATGGGAATAGTTCCCTGTGTTGTCGTGGGGTGTTGGATAGGTTTGATTCCCTTCCTTCGAGAACACCACGCCGCGGTGAAGCTTTGGGAACAGGCCAACCTGGCGGAGGCGGCGCGTCAGTTGGCAGATGTAGGATCGGTCGCCGAACAGATGAAGCTGGCGACGGCGCAATGGCAGAACATTCATGACGTTGCCACTCGGGCGGCTCAGACCTCCACAACGGCTGTCGAGAAGGTTACGGCCGAGGCTCGAGCTTTCACCGAGTTTCTAGGCCGAGCCAATGATCAGGAGAAAGCCGCGCTCAAACTAGAGCTCGAGAAGCTGCGTCGCGGCGGTACGGAACATGTGCAGGTGATCGTTCACATTCTGGACCACGTGTACGCGCTCTACCAAGCAGCGCGGCGCAGTGGGGTGCCTGGGGTACAGGCCCAATTGACCCAGTTTCGGGGCACCTGTTTGGACGCGGCCCGACGCGTGGGATTGTCCTGCTACGAGGCACAGCCCGGCGATGTTTTTGATCCCCAAGTGCATCAGTCTCCCGACGGTCAAATCCCGACGCCGGGCACCCGCATTGAGGGGACGGTGGCGTGCGGCTACACCTACCAAGGTCAGCCCGTCCGCCGCATCTTGGTCTCGGTACAGCGGGAAGCGCCCGTGGTCACGGAGGCGGTGGAGGTCCCGACGGAAACCCATCTGGAACTGCCTCTGGAACCCGAGCCGGAAGAGCGCCCGAGCTGATCCTGGGACCGGATCCGGGGAACAAAAACGGCGGTGGAGCGAACTCCACCGCCGGATGCTTTGGCCGCGGTTGCGGCTGGGGACTTCAGATCGCCTCGCCCACTTGGAAGCGCAGGAAGCGACGGACGACGAGGGAGTCGTTGAGTGCCTTGCCCACGGACGCGATGTGGGCTTCGACCTTGAGGTCCGGATTCTTCACGAAGCCCTGCTCGAGCAGACAGGCCGTCTCGAGGAACTTACCGACCTTGCCTTCGATAATCTTGGCGACGGCTTGCGGCGGTTTGTTCTTCACCGCTTCGCTTTGACCGGCGATTTCGCGTTCCTTCTCGATCACCGAGGCGGGCACGGAATCCCGGCTGATGGCGATCGGGCTGGCGGCGACGATCTGCAGGGTGATGTCGCGAACGAGTTGCTTGAAGTCTTCGGACGTGACCGTTTCGGGCTTGGTCGAACCGACTTCCACGAGCACGCCGACTTTGCCGCCGGTGTGAATGTAAGCCGCGACCAGGCCGCTGCCGGTGACTTCGAGCCGTTGCTGACGACGAATCTGGATGTTCTCACCGATCTTGGCGACGGCGGCGACTCGGTCGGCTTCGAGGTCAACCGCCGGATTGGCGGCCACCTTGGCGGCGAGTTCGTTGCAGAAGGCCTTGAAGTCTTCATTGCGGGCGACGAAGTCGGTTTCGCAATTCACTTCGACCAAGGCGCCCACTTGTCCGCCGTTGAGTACGGCTTGAGCAATGAGGCCATCCTTGGCTTCGCGACCGGCCTTCTTGGCGGCGCTGGCCTGGCCCTTTTTGCGGAGAATATCCACGGCGCCATCGAGATTGCCGCCCGCTTCCACGAGCGCGTTCTTGCAGTCCATGAGGCCGGCGCTGGTCATCTCACGGAGTTTGCCCACGAGGGCGGGAGTAATGTCTGCCATGTCAGGAAACGCGGTTACTGTTGAATGTTGCGGGAGGCCGGTGACGCCGAGGTCACTGGCCGGACCCGATCAGGTGACGTTGCTCAGGCGACCGGAGCCGGTTCGGGAGCTGGTTCAGCTGCGACCGGAGCCGGTTCAGCCGGAGCGGGGGTGGCTTCAGCCTTGTCGCTCTTCCGCGCCCGCTTGGCGTCGAATTCCGCCTTCGACTTGGCGATGACCTCGACCACGGTGCCGAGAATCAGCTTCACCGAGCGAATCGCGTCGTCGTTGCCGGCGATCGGATAGTCGACGAGATCGGGATCGCAGTTGGTATCCACGATCGCGACGAGGGGAATCTTGAGCCGGCGGGCTTCCGCCACGGCGTTGTGCTCGCGCTTGATGTCGACAATGAACATCGCGTCCGGGAGCGAATCGGTGGTTCGGAGACCGTCCAGATTCTTGACGAAGCGGGCGTGTTCGCGGCGGATCATCGACTGCTCCTGCTTCACGTACTCATTGATCGAGCCGTCGGTTTCCATGCGCTCGATGTCCTTCATCCGCTTCAGGGAACGCTTAAGCGTGCGAAGGTTGGTGAGCGTGCCACCCAGCCAGCGACCGGTGACGTAGGGCTGGCTGCAGGACTTGGCGGCTTCCTTGACCGCTTCCTGAGCCTGCTTCTTGGTGCCCACGAACAGAATCTGGCCACCTTTGGCAGCGATCTGAGCGAGGAAATCACAAGCGGCTTCCAACTGGGGGACCGTCTTGGACAGGTCGATGACGTGGATGCCGTTCCGGGCTTCGAAGATGAACGGTTTCATCTTCGGGTTCCAACGGCGGGTTTGGTGACCGAAATGAACTCCCGCTTCGAGGAGTTCTTTGACGCCTACACTAATCATGTCGTTCTGCTTCCGATGGTTGCGGCGTTTTCCCGGGATGAGTTCCCGACGCCATCCGGCGGAAGAACCGGATTGGTTTTGGTGTGATTGTGGCCGCCCGCCGCACGCGCGCCGGGACGTTACAGGCCGTTTACCCCCGCGATTTAACGCGAAGGAACGCCCAACCTGTCAAACGACTGACCGGCGGGCAATAGGTTTTTCCAGGTGAACGGTGTTGTGAAGTTGGCCTGGTGTCTGTCGGGCAGTGGGAACTCCAGGAAAGCTGGCCTCGCCCCGGGCAGACCTGAGACATCAAGAGGGTGTCCGAGAACTGGAACTGGTTGTTGGAAACGGCCCGCGCCGAGGTGGAGCAAACGGTGAGGAACCTGCCGCCGGATCTACGGCTGCATGCTGAGTCGATCCCGGTGACCTACGAGTCATGGCCCAGCGAAGCCCTGATTGCCGAGGGCTGGGAGGGGGATTTGCTGGGTATGTACATCGGCGATCCCGTGGGAGTCGCTGAAGTCTCCGGAGCGCCCCGCCAGATTCTCCTGTTCCTCGAGAATCTCTGGGACTTCGCCGAGGAAGACCAAGCGGTATACCAGGAGGAGATTCGCATTACCTATATCCATGAATTCGGCCATTTCCTGGGCCTGGATGAGGACGAGTTGGCTGAAAGAGGGCTGCTTTAGGTGTCGCCGGGCTGAGGCGCAACATCGCGGGGAAGCCTACATCACGGAAGAAGAGGTGAGCATTATTCCTTTCTTGAGATTCTGTTTGCCGCGCTGGAATCTGATGATTGCGGACTTCTGCCCCTCGTTGCTCTTTCGGCCGTTCCGGACGGATCAGTTACCCAGTTGCGCCAGGGCGAGGCGAATGGCGGCGTTTCGGTTTTCGACGCTGAGCTTTTCCAGGATGTGCTCGACGTGCTTCTCCACCGTTCGACGGGCGGAACCCAGAATCACGCCCACTTCGGCGTTGGTCTTGCCTTCGCTCAGCCAGAAGAGGACCTCGGCTTCGCGCGGGGTTAGACCAAGGGGAAGCAGGTCCGAGGGACCGACGACGCGGTGACCCACGAGTTCCAAAACTCCGAGTTCCGTCGCGTTGGCCTGGCGTAGAATCCGGGTCTCAAGTCCCTCGGGCAGCGGAGAGGCAGGGTGGCCGGCAATTGAGTAGGTAAGTGGGGGTGGTACCGTGCCCCGGGGTGTTTCGGGGAAGTAGTGGGCCAGCAGGGTCGAGGCGAGACGGGTGGCGAAGTGCAGGCGACCGTGGGCGTCGATGACCATTAAGGCTCGGTCGAGGGAATCCCGTAGCTGTTCCTCGGCTTCCCGTCGCATTTCCAGCTCCTCCTCGAGTTGGCGCTGCAGTCGGGCGAGGCGAAGATGGGTGCGCACTCGCGCGAGGACTTCCGGGGGTTGAATGGGTTTGGTGACGTAGTCCACCGCTCCGGCTTCGAGCGCGCGTACTTTGTCCGCGACTTCGTCCACGGCCGAGAGGAACAGCACCGGCAGATCCGCGCAGTCGGGCAGGGCCTTGAGTCGGCGACAGACTTCGAGTCCGTCCCAGCCGGGCAGCATGAAGTCCAGTAGGATCAGATCCGGCACCTCGTGGGTGACTTGCTCCAGGGCGCCTTCCCCGCTTTCGGCCACGAGCACGCGGTAGCCGGCCTTGCCCAGGGAATCGAGCAGGAGACCGAGGTTGGCGGGAACATCATCGACTACCAGAATGGTGGCGGGTTTGTTCGGCATTTCAGAGGGCGGCGGAACTTGAGGCGGTGGTTGAGGACGGTGATTTGCTGGCGCGTTCGAGACGGTCGCGAACGGCGGCCATCTGGTAATTCGCCGCGAGGGATTCCAATTCCGCCAGCCAGCCGGCGAATTGCGGAGAGTGCTTACGCAACGTCATGAGTTCCTGACGCAGGGCCATCACGTCGCCCCGATTGGCGGCCGCGCGAAGGGGGGCCAGTGCTTCGGCTCCAGGGATCTTTCCGGCCTCGGGTGTCGGATTCGGTGGGGTGGGCACGGATTCAGCCTCGGCGTACTGCCAGCGCAGTCGGAGTTGGTGCTGCAATAGGTCGAGGAGTTGGGCCTCCTGAAACGGCTTCGGAAGGAATTCGTCGGCTCCGGCGCGCAGGGCATCTTCCCGGTTGAAGCCGAGTACGCTCGCGGAGGTGGCGACCAACCGCGCTTTCCAACCCGGCCGGGCGCGTAGACGACGGGTCAGCTCGAAGCCGTCCATGCCGGGCATGCGCAAATCCAGCAGGACCAAGTCGAAGTCCGGTGTTCCGGGAGTGTCGAGCAGTTGGAGCGCAGCAGCGCCTTGTACGGCTTCGGTGACTTCAAAGCCGAGCGGTTCCAGGAATTCCCGGAGCAAACGTCGGTTGACCTCGAGATCATCCACCAGCAGGACCCGTTGAACCCGGCCTTCGTAACCGAGAATGCGTCGGGTCGGCGCCGTGGATCGCTGGGGATCGCTGCTCGGCGTTAGGGCCACCGTGAACTGAAATTCGCTGCCGTGGCCGGGCCGACTTTGGACCGTGATGCGGCCGCCCATCAGACCCACGAGATGCTGACTGATCGCGAGACCGAGTCCGGCCCCGGGTTCGGCGGGCCGGCCGGCATCCGCCTGGGAGAAGGGTTGGAATAATCGGGCCACGTCGGCGGGTTCCAGTCCGGGTCCGGTGTCGGTAACGCGGAACTCGAAGCGGTTAGGTTCCGCTGCGGGCCGGCACTCAAGGGTCACTTCGCCCTGGCGTGTGAACTTGAGGGCATTGCCCATCAGATTCTCGAGCACTTGGCGCAGTCGTTGGCGGTCGCCGATCACGTCGCCCTCGGGAATCTGGGGGAGCGGAACCCGGAAGCGCAGACCGCGTTGAGTGGCGCGGGGGGCAAAGCTGGCTTCCAGATCGCGGACCAATTCCCGCAAGCTGAAGGGACCCGTACGCAACTCGACCCGGCCGGCCTCGACCTTGGCGAGATCGAGCACGTCGTTGATCAGACTCAGCAGATGATCGCCGCTGGAGCGAATGATGCGGAGGCGTTCGCGGTTCCGGTCGCTGAGGTCGGATTCGCGCCCGAGAATTTGGGCGAATCCGAGAATGCCGTTCAGCGGTGTGCGCAGCTCATGGCTCATGTTGGCCAGGAACCGGGATTTGGCGCGGTTGGCGTCCTCGGCCTCGTTCTTGGCAAGTTCCAGTTCGCGGGTGCGGAGAGCAACAGTTTCCTCGAGTTGCCGAGCGCGTTCCTCGGCGCGTCGAAGGCGGACATGCAGGGCGCCTTGGAACGCACCCCAGCCCAACGCGGCGTAGCCGAGCCAGGCCCAACCGCTCAGATACCACGGTGACGCCACCCGGAAACTTCGCGCGGCCACCTCGGACATTCCGCCGAACCGATCCTGGGCGCGGACTTCGAATCGGTACTGTCCGCCGGGAAGTCCGGCCCAGGAAACGTCGCGTTTTCCGGAGAGTTCGCTCCAGCGATCGTCCCAACCCACGAGGCGAGTCTGATAGCGAACCTCGGCGCCACGGTCCGGACGTGGGGCGTCGAATTCGAATTCGTAGCGGTCGCGGGTGTGAGGCAGGGCCACGGTGTTGGCGATGAGCGATTGATTCGTCCCCACGGCGCGAAAGGACGCGACATGCGTGTGCCAGCGCGCGGGTGGCGTTGGCAGTCGGTCGGGTTCCAAGCGCAGCAAGGCGTCCATGCTCAGCGACCAAATCACTTCCCGGCCGTCCTCGAATTCCCGGCGAGTGTGCAGACTGCCGAGGAACCCCAGAGCCTCAGCCACCGCGGGAGGCATGGGTTCGGCCAGAAAGTCGCCGTTGGTTTGTTTGCGAAATCGGACGAGCGGGTAGTCGGCGGCATCGGCGGCCTGGGATCGCGCGGCCACGGCCCAGAAGGTGTTGGAGTCGGCAACGGCGGTGTTGGCGATGAACCGCAGGGGACCCGTTCGGTCCACGTACCGGAGATCCACCACGAAGGATTGTGTCGCGGGAACGAAACGCAGGAGGTCCTCAAAGACGGGCACCACGAAGCCCTCCGAAACCGGGAACAACAGGGTGTGAGTGCTGCTGGACGCAATCTTGCCGTTACCTTTGGACCAGGTGGTCACTGTGGGATTGGCCCACGGATCGTCGCCGGGTCCGGCTTCCAGTCGGTGAATCCCGCGGGAGATGGAATCCATCCACCAGTTTTGCGCGGAGTCCTGATATAGATTGCGCACCTCGCCCAGCTCCGGGACCAGCTTGGTCTCGGCCCAGCGGCCGTCCCGAAAGCGCTGAAACGAAAGTCCGTTGGCCCGGCCGGCGAGCAGAAGGTTGGGATCATTGTCGGAAAGGCGAAGCACGAAGAACCGGTTGTTGGAGGCGATGATTCGCTGGCGGGCGTTGGTGGAGAGCAGTTCCAGTCCCTCGGGCCCGCCGACGAGCAATCCGCTGGGATGACTGGCGAGGCCTTGCGGCGAGTTGAAACTGGCCGGATGAGTCTGCACCTGGGCGGCAGCACCCGCGTTGGCGGAGGGCACGATTTGGTAGATGCCCTTGGGATTGGCGAACACGATTCGGCCGTCATGCCGCGTCAGGGCGCTGCCGATGCCGCTGACGAGTCCATTGCGCGCGTCGAACACTGTGGCGGCTCCCGGGAGATCCACGGCCACAATTCCGGAATCCGTTCCCAGCCACCAGGAGCCGTGGCGGTCGAGCACCGCACTATTGAATGTATCCGTGGGCAATCCGCGCCTTCGGTCGTAGCGTCCGCGAACCGATCCGTCGGGCCCGAGATGCCATAGTCCGTTGGTAATGGACCCCACGAGCAGCGACTGGTCGGGCAACACGGTCAAACGTTGTGCCCGCATTCCGGTCCAGCGTTCGTTGAGTGCGGCCGAGATGGGTTGCGGGGTGTTGTTCTGCCAGCGAAACAGGCCGGCCCGGCGAGTCAGCAGCAGCAACGTTCCATCTTGGGACTTCAGGTCCGCGAGGCTGTTGGTGGCGAGCCACGATTGGGTGGCCCAGGGTTCGAACTGTTCGCCGGTGAAGCGCAGCAAGCCGACGCCCGATTGCTGGAGGTAGACGGCCTCGGGCGTGACGAAGAGTTCGAGTCGGCTGGGCGTGTTGGTGAAGCTCCAGGTCCGAACTCCGGAGGCGTTATGGCGGAAGACATGTTGATCCGATCCGAACCATGCTTCGCTGCCTCGTACTGCGACTCGCATGATTTGGCCGACCTGAGCGGGACCAGCCGGCGGTTTGGGGCGGAGTGATTGCCATTCCCAACGTCCCTGCCCATCCCGCCGGGCCACCCCGAAGTCGTCGGCGCCTCCGGTGACGATGGATCCGTCGGGCAGGGCTCCGAGAGCGCGCAGATTGGAGATTTTGGTTTCCAGCTTGGTCCACTTCACGCCGTCGAACCAACCTAGGTAACTGGCCGAAACAAACGCAATCCGCCCGTCGGGGGTTTCGATCACGTCGTAGACCTGGGGATTGGCGAGAAAATCCTGGGCGGTGAACTGCCGAACCAGGGCGAGTCCTTCCTCTCGGGGATCGGCCTGAAGTAACATCATGAGCCCAACCAGTCCGAGGGCGATCAGGAGCCGGAACACTCCAGAACGCCGGGCGAACGGAACCAGGCCACGAAACGGGGGCTGCATGAGTTGCCCGAATGCTACGCGGGGGGAGTGGGCAGTGGCAACTCACCCGGACGGGGGGTGGAGAACTCCGTTCGCAGAGACTCGGGAGTACGACCAGCGTTTCGTAGGGCGCGCAGGCTGAGAGCGGCGTGGCGCTTGGCCAGGCGGACCCCATGCTCGTCCGCCAGGAGCGGGGCGTGATAGAACCGGGGAGGAGGCCAGCCCAACGCCTGGTACAGCAAAAGTTGTCGGGCGGTGGAGACCAGCAGGTCGGCGCCCCGGACCACCTCGGTGATACGCATGGCGGCGTCATCGGCCACACAAGCCAGTTGATAACTGGGCAGGTCGTCGTGGCGCCACACCACGAAGTCCCCGAAGTCGCGGCCCGCGACGAAGCGCTGGGGACCGAAGTGGCCGTCCACGAACTCAATGACTGCGCCGTCGGGAACTCGGAAGCGCCAGTTCACTCGGCTTTGGTGCTCGATTTGGATTCCGGTACGAGGGCGACAGGTTCCGGGATAGATGGGTTCGTCGTCGGCGGCATGCGGGGCGCGTACCGCGTTCTGGATGTCCTTCCGGGAACACTGGCAGGGAAACAGCCAGCCTCCGGCGCGTAGTCGTTCCAGAATTTCCCGATACGAACTCAACCGTTCGCTTTGGGAGTAGGGGCCAAACGGTCCGCCGACATCAGGGCCTTCCGTCCACTCGAGTCCCAGCCAGCGCAGATCCTCCAGAAACGCGGCCACAAACTCCGGTCGAGCTCGGTCGCGATCGAGGTCTTCGTTGCGCAGGATGAGGGTTCCTCCGGCCTGGCGGGCGCGCTGAGACGCGGTCCAGAAGGTCCGGGCGTGACCGAGATGCAAATAACCGGTCGGGGAGGGAGCGAGACGTCCGCGATAGGACATGGGGGCACCTAGCGCAGTGGTTCCGCCTGGGCGATCCAGTCGCGGAACCGGGGCAACGGCCGGCCGAGCAGTTGCTCAGCTCGGGAGCACTTCAGGGAGACATCGGCTGGCCTTGGCGGCCCAGTGAAGTCCCGGAGAGACGAAGGTTCGATCCGCGGTTGGACTTCTGGATGTCGCGCGGCCAGGAGTTGACCGAGTTCCCAGCGGGACACCCGTTCGGTACCGGCCACGTGAACGGTTCCCGTGGCGTTTCGTTCGAGGAGTTCGAGCACGGCCCGGGCGGTTTCGGTGGCGGCAATTGGGGAACGGAACTCGTCGGTAAACAGCTTTAGGGTTCTTCCCTGGCGCCAGGCAGTCACCATCTCTTCGTTGAAGGATCGAGTGCCGGTATCGGAATGACCGTAATTCAGGGAGGTTCGAATGATCAGGTGTTGCTCGTGGGTGCGAACGATCTGTTCCGCTTCCACCTTGGTTTCGGCGTAAATCAGGCGGGGATTCGGCGAGTCGTCTTCCGTGTAGTGGCCCTGGGTTCCGTCGAAGACCAGGTCAGTCGAGAAGAACACCAGCGGAATTCCAGCGGCGAGTTCCGCGAGATGACGGGTGACGTCAACATTGTGCCGGCGAGCCAGCGCGGGATCGGCCTGGCAAATCGGGGACCGACTGATCGCCGCGCAGTGAATCACGGCGGAGGGGGAGTCGGCCAAGAATTGATCCCGGACGCGGGTGTGTTCGGTGAGATCCAGTTCGGGTCGGCCGACGGCGACCACGCGGCACTGGGGCCAAAGCAAAGCGGCCTGACCGAACAGATAGCTTCCGATCAGACCGCGGGCGCCCGTGATCCAAAGAACTCGGGGAATCATGAATTCGGCCCGCTGGGGCGGGCCTGCTGCCTTACAGCTCCTGAATCCGGACGTTGCGGAACATCACCGGGTCGTTGTGACCGGCGAATCCGAAGTGTCCTCGGGTACGGTCCTTGCCGGGATGCGGCGAGTTCGCCATGAAATCCTTCACCGTGGAGAGATCGGCATCGAGGATGACGAATCCGTTCAGCTCCACCTTGATTCGGGAGCCTTTGACGGTGACTTCCTCGTAGTTCCATTCACCGACCGGGCGTTGGAAGCCCCGGGCGGCGGCGGCCATGCCGTAGGCGGAACCGTGGACTTGGCGGGGATCGAGCTTGGAGTTGGTGACTTTCTCGTAGTTGTCGTCGAGCACCTGGAGTTCGCACATGCCGTCGTAGGCGGTGTCGCCCTTGCCGGGATAACGAATGGCCAAGCCGTTGTTACCACCGGGTGGAAGCTTGAACTCAAAGCGGACGACGAAATCCCCGTACTCCTTCTCGGTGAAAATCGTGCCACCCTTGCCGGCCTTGCAGCCGATGGCGCCGTTGATGATTTCATAGTTGTCCAAGGGGCCGGACCAACCGGTCAGATCCTTGCCGTTGAACACCGGTTTGAAATTGGCTTCACCCTCTTTGGCGAGAATCTCGTTGGCTTCCTTGGCCGGGATCTCGCGGATGAACGCATTGCGCCAGCGGATCTCACCGCCGTGGGTCTGCAATTGGATCGGCCCCTTGACCGGAACCGGCAGCTTGCGGTCGTAGTAGTTCTCCATCACGGCGTTCTTCACCACCTGTTTGCCGTTGAGCCAGATGCTGACTCGGGAGCCGACCATGACGATGCGGAACGAATTCCATTCGCCGAAGGGTTTGTCGGCCAGGACCGCGGGATCCTTACCCGGGGCACCGGGGGAATTGTTCCACAGACCACCCGATCCTTTGTCGGCACCAAGGTTAAACTTTTCCTTTTCCGTGAAGTCCCAGATTTGGACCTGGGGTACGCCGCGCAGGTAGATACCGGAATCGGCCAGGGGCACCGTCTTGTAGTCGATCAGCAGTTCAAAATCGCCGTAGTCCTTCTCGGTGGTCGCATAGGCTCCAAGTCCGTCGTTCACCAGTTCGCCATTTTTCTCGAAGTACCAGTGCGGTTTTCCGGTCTTGGGATTCACCTCGAGCATCGAGGCGGTCCACTTGGCGATCTGCGCGTTGCGTTCGGCTTCCGGAAGGGCCTTGAGCTTGCGATCGTCGTAGGTGTCGCCGCCGCGGAATCCGGTGAGATCCTTCCCGTTGAACAACGGGGTGAATCCGGGAGGCGGCGTCTGGGCCAGCGCGGTGGGCGCCCAGCTCAGAGCGGTGAGAACCAGGGTGGAAACCGACGCCAGTACGGCGAATCGGCGACGGGACAGGGCGAAGCTCATCATGTGCGGAAAGCGTCTAGGCGGTTGGTGCTCCGGGGTCAATC
This sequence comes from Verrucomicrobiota bacterium, assembly GCA_017309115.1. Taxonomy (GTDB): domain Bacteria; phylum Verrucomicrobiota; class Verrucomicrobiia; order Limisphaerales; family UBA9464; genus UBA9464. The sequence continues at coordinate 84,705 of JAFLEF010000023.1, forward strand.
GGGGAGAAAGCCGCGGAACGACTGAAATGGGGTATCTGGAACAGAAGCCGGATCACTTCGGATTAAAGCTGGCGGTGTTGGTTCGCCAGATTTCAGTGGTGGCCCACAGGTTGATCGGTGTCAGCGCGCGGCCGAAGCGCAGATAACGAACGCTGCCATCCACGAAGGCGTGATTGGAGCCATGGCCCTTGGCGTTGCCCACTCGACCGTGCCGGCCGTGCTCGAGTTCCTCCACGTCATCTCCGAGCCGGCTGGCCAGGAAATCCATGTGGAAATGACCGTGGGACGGAGCGTCGGAACGTTTCTCGCCGAAGACGACCGTCTCCGAAGGTTCGCGAATGCCGGTATCGGGCACGGAATTCGTCACCTTGTTCTCGAGATACAGCTGGAAATCCTCCGCGCTGGAGTTGACCTGAAACCAATCGTTCCAGCCGTTCATGATGTAACTGCGCGGCGCGTTGTCGGCGAAGTGATTGGTGTCCGGGGAACCAAACGTGTGCGGCGGCTTGGGGCCGTCGCTGGGGCAGCGCAGGAGTTTAACATCCTGATACCCGGAACGGAGCAGGGTGGGCCACGCCGGCCGATACGTTCGCGGCACCATTTTGCCAGAATAGTCGCCGGAGTAGAGCGCGTGGGAGAGGCCGAGTTGACGCAGGTTATTCACGCAGGAAATCCGGCGGGCCGCCTCCTTGGCGCTGGACAGTGAGGGTAACAGCATGCCCGCGAGAATCGCGATGATCGCGATCACGACCAGCAACTCAATCAACGTGAACGCGCGGAGCGACGGTCGGGGTGAAATCCGGGCGGGCATAAAACGATTCTGACCGGGAAGTTGCGTTGAGGCTTCAAAAAAGTTCCGAAGGGATTCAATAAAAGGAACGTCCTTTAGTCCGCGATTCCAGTTCATGGCCTTTCCTCTGCCCATTTTCCGTTGGTTCCTGGTTTTTTCGACCGGGCTGGGATTGTTTCAGACGAGATCGGAGTCGCCGCACTGGGCCTTTGTGCCTCCGGTGGAACCGCCCCTGCCGGCGGTGCGGAATGTCCAGTGGGCGCGCACACCGGTGGACCGGTTCATTCAGGCCAAACTGGAGCGGGAGCGTGTGAAACCTTCGCCGGAAGCGGACCGTGTAACGCTGCTGCGCCGGGTGACGTTAGACTTGATTGGGCTGCCGCCGAGTCCGGAGGAAATCGACTCGTTTCTCGCTGATACGCTGCCCGACGCCTACGAGCGCCGGGTGAACCAGTTGCTGGCCTCGCCTCATTTCGGAGAACGTTGGGGCCGGCATTGGCTGGATCTGGCGCGGTACGCCGACAGCAGTGGTTATCAGGTGGACCGGGAACGTCCGTGGGCCTGGGTGTATCGAGATTGGGTAATCCGGTCCGTGAATCGGGATCAACCGTTTGACCAGTTCACCGTCGAACAGTTGGCCGGCGATCTTCTGTACGAACAGACCAAGTCCACGGCACCGAATCCGGATCTGCTGATCGCGGCGGGCTTCCATCGAATGTCCCTGAGTAATCACGAGGACGGCGTGGATGCGGCGGAATTCGCCGTGCGCGCCAAGGTGGATCGGGTGGCAACGACCGGAACGGCTTGGCTGGGACTCACGCTGGGGTGCGCCGAATGCCACTCGCACAAGTACGATCCGATCAGCCAGCGCGAGTTCTATCAGCTCTACGCCTTCTTCGAAGCGGCGGAAGAGTGCGAGCAGGAAGTTGGGCCGGGCCTGACGGCATACACGTTCCGGCAACGCAAGGAACCGGCGCCCACGTTCATTCACGTGCGGGGCGACTTCCTGCGCAAGGGTGAGGAAGTGCGGCCGGCGATGTTGCAGGCGGTGTCGGAGAAGACGGGTTGGGAACCGGTTCCGACGCCCACCCGGCTGGATCTGGCCCGCTGGTTGGTCGCCCCGGACAATCCGCTGACGGCACGGGTCGCGGTGAACCAGATCTGGCTCCACCTCTTTGGTCGGGGGTTGGTGAGCACGACCGATGACTTTGGTGTTCGGGGCGAACGGCCGTCCCATCCGGAGCTGCTGGATTGGCTGGCGCGGGAATTTCAGAACTCGGGCTGGAGTCGGAAACACATGATTCGCCTGATCGTGGGTTCCGCCACGTATCGGCAGGCTTCCGAGGCGCGTTCGGAACTGCGGGAACGCGATCCGGAGAACCGCTGGCTGGCCCGACAGAACCGCCTTCGCCTGGAGTCGGAAATCCTGCGGGACAGCGCGTTGGCCGCGGGAGGAAGGCTGAACTTGGAAGTGGGTGGACGTAGTTTCCGGCCGGAGATGCCGGCGGATATCAAGTGGCTGGGTTCCGCCGGCGCGTGGAGTTGGACGGATGATGCGGGTCCGGTGCTGGATCGGCGCAGCCTCTACATTTTCTCCCAGCGAACCGTGCCGCATCCGTTGTTGCCGGTGTTCGATCAGGCCAATTCGAGCGAGTCCTGCACCCGGCGGGAGCGTTCCAACAACGCCCTGCAGGCGCTGACCCTGCTGAATCATGACACCTTCATCGGAGCCGCCCGTTCGTTGGCGACGCAGGTGGCTCGGGACTGTCCCGATGATTCCGAGGCGCAGATCGACCTCGCCTTCCGCCGCTGCGTGGGACGCTCCCCAACCCGAGCGGAGCGGGTTCGGTTGGAACGGTTGTACGCGCAGGTCGCCGCGAAGGCGGCGCCGGAGGCGTTGTTCGTCGTCGCGCAGACCTTGATGAACCTTGATGAGTTCCAGAACCGTGAGTAAACGGCCCTTCAGCGATCCGACTCCGGACGACGTGATTCAGCTCACGCGTCGGGACTTTCTGGTCAACGCCGGCCGAGGCGTCGGCGGTCTCGCGCTGGCGTCGCTGTTTCAACGCGACGGGTTGCTGGCCGCGCCGGCGCCGAAGGTATCCTCAGGGCTCCGGAGTCCGGGATTCGTGCCCAAGGCCAAGAACTGCATCTTCCTCTATATGGAAGGCGGGGTCAGTCAGCTGGATCTGTTTGATCCCAAACCGAAGCTGACCGAGCTGAACGGACAGAAGCTGCCGGATTCCCTGACCAAGAATGTTCGGTTCGCCTTTTTGCAGAAGGACAGTGCGGTGTTGATGGGATCGCCGCATGCGTTCCGACGCTACGGGGACTGCGGCATGGAACTGAGCGGACTCCTGCCGCAGATCGGTTCCTGCGCGGATGATCTCGCGTTGGTGCGGTCGATGCACACCGAGGCGTTCAACCATCATCCCGGCGAACTGCTGATGTATTGCGGGTCGATGGTGCTGGGTCGGCCGAGCATTGGGTCCTGGGTCAACTACGCGCTCGGCAGTCCGTCGCAGAATCTGCCGGGCTATGTGGTGCTGACGGCCGGTCGGGCGCCTAGTGGTGGCAGCACGATGTTCCAAAGCGGGTTCCTGCCGTCGAATTACTCCGGCGTTCTGTTCCGGTCGCAGGGGGAGCCGGTGCAGGATCTGGACAATCCGCCGGGTATCAGCGCCGAGTTGCGGCATTATGGCTTGGACGCCTTGGCCGACCTGAATTCGCTGCGCCAAAAGAAAGTGGGCGATCCGGAAATCGCGGCGCGGATTGCGAACTACGAGTTGGCGGCGCGTATGCAGCTGGCGGTGCCGGAACTGACGGATCTCAACACCGAATCAGCCGCGACGCGGGCGGCGTACGGTGTGGATCGGGACGATGGCGGGCTCAAGACCCAGCGCGGCGGCAGCGGGGATGCCTTCCGGAACTTCTCCCGAAATTGCCTGTTGGCGCGGCGGTTGGTGGAGCGCGGCGTTCGGTTTGTGGCGATTCACCATGCGTCGTGGGACCACCACAACGACCTGGATTCCGATCTGCAATACAACTGCCGCGTGGTGGATCAACCGGTGGCGGCGCTCCTCAAGGATCTCAAACAGCGCGGGCTTTTGGAGGACACTTTGGTCGTGTGGGCGAGTGAGTTTGGACGGACACCGTTGGGAGAGAACCGACCCAGCTTTGGCGGCCGAGTGTCCGGCCGGGATCATCATCCGTTTGCCTACAGCGTGTGGCTGGCGGGCGGCGGCGTTCCGGGTGGTCAGGTCATTGGGACCACCGACGAAGTGGGCTGGAACGTGACCCAGGAAGCGGTGCACGTGAATGACCTGCACGCCACCATGCTGCATCAGTTTGGTCTGGACCACGAACGCCTCACCTACCGGTATCAGGGTCGGGACTTCCGTCTCACGGATGTGGCGGGAACCGTGGTGAAGAAGCTGACCGGGTGAGGTCAGCAGACCCTGAAAAACAAAAGGGGCTCCGACGCATCGGAGCCCCTCGTGACGTGCGGAACGGTTATTCCGCCTTGTTAAGCCGATAGAAATTGGCGGCCCCGACCGGCAGGGTGCTGGACGGGAGCAGGACACCTTCCTGCGGTCCAGCCCGGAAGGTCGTCTCAGTTATGGCCTGCCAGGTGGCGCTGAGGCTGCTGCTCTGTTGCAGCGAGTAACCCGTGGCGGGCAAGGTCCACCAAGCCCAGTACGCGGCATCCTGCGGCACCAGATAAACGCCGGCCGGGTCTTCGGCCACGACGCCCCACTTGGCGGGATCGAGTTGGTTCGGTCCGCCTTCTTCCGGCGGGACGCCCACGAAGTTGTCGGTGAGCGGGGTGGCCATACCGGTGAACTTCACTTCGCCGAAGACCACGGATTGGCCGATGTTCGCCAACTGATTCGGCTGCACGCCGACGAACGCATACAGCGGATCCGCGAACAGCGCGGCCGACTCAACCGGGAATTCCATCGTGGTGCTCGAGCCGTCTGGGGAAGTGAGAGTCACCTGGGTGTCGCCGGTGAAGGTCAGAGTCCAGGTGCCGACCGGGGTGGCGCTGCCGACGCTGCCCAAGGCGCCGACGGGGCCGTTGTCCGGATTCGCATTGTAGTACATCGAATTGCCGTTGGGCTGATTCGTTTTGTACCGGAGGTTGGCGTAGGCGCCGCCATTGGCGTTGTTGCCGATTTCGAGGAAGACCACGTTGGGCTGATTCCAGTCGGGCGAAGATTCCGTCGGCGGAGTTTCCGACGGCACGAGGAACAGATGCGTCTGGAAGCCGGAATGGGTGCCATCCGGGTAGCTGCGCGTGGTGATGGAATAGGAGACGGGGCCAGACCGACCGACCCACGAGAAGCCGTTGTCCACGGTACGGACGTTCTGCCGCTGATACTGGGCTCCGGCGCTGGCGAAGAGTTGGAGTCCGGGCTGGGCCTGAACCAGGCTCAGGGTGGGCGGCGGCACGGGCGCGGTGTTGGTGTTGGCGAGCAGCGTGACGTTATCGAGCCAGAAGGTGGCTGCTCCGGTCATGCCGTTGGCGGGGTCGCCGGACCACATCTTTAGAACGACACCGGTGACTTGGTCGAGCTTGGGCAGAGCCGCGCTGATGGGGGCGCTGATCTGCTGCCATCCCGTGACGTCGCCCGGGACGTTCATGCCGCCGAGCCAGGTCTGGGAGAAGTCTGCGTTGCGGAAACCGTATTCCAGATAGCCGTGGTTGCCGGCCGGAGTCTTGGGTGAGGAAGGATCCCACAGGATGTTCATCACCAGATTGGTGTAGAGACCGGCGTTGATGGTCTCGGGCAGAGCGCCAATGAGGGCGAACTGGTTGTCACCTCCGTAGGTGGCGAGGTCGAAGTCGATGACCGACTTGAGCGAACCGGAGTTGGGATCAGTGGGAGGATCGTTCACCGCGCCATCCCAGGAATAGGTCTGCGGTGCAGCGCCCCACCAGCGCGTCCAGGCGGCGGCGGATTCCTCGGTGTTGAAGTCACTGATGATCAGATTTTCCTGGGCCTGAGCACCGGAGACGGCGCCAGCCAGGGCCAAACCGGCGAGGAGTTGTTTTCCCCACCGACCAAAGGCGCGGAGCGGGGCGGTCGTAACCGCCGTTTTCGCGAGGGTTGTCATAGCGTATGTCAGATGAATGAAACGAACCGACGACCGGTCTGCCGGTGAGGGCAAACCTATCCTCCCACGCTGGATAGCGTCGGGAGTTAAGCGGTCGGAAGGTTAGGAACGTATCCGAGTGCCCCGGCGGAACAAGGTTTGGAACTGATAATCAGTGAATTAGTTGGTCGGAGTGGGGTGCCCTAATCCAATCGGGCCAGGGAACCAACTAAAAGGGCGCGACCGGTATTCGGTCGCGCCCCTGGATCAGGCAAAAAGACGGAAGTCTTATTGCTTGCTGAACTTCTCTTCGGCCGCGGCGAACGCGTGCTCCAGAGCGACGAGGTCTTCGCCGGGTTTGAGCTGGTCGAGCAACTTCTGCTCTTCCTTCAACTGCTCGGTGGAGTAGTTGGCGGCCTTGATCGACAGACCGATGCGGCGATCGGCCCGGTCGATCTTGATGACGCGGGCGGTGACGTCGTCACCGACCTTGAGCACGTTCTTGATCTTGTCGACGCGATCTTCGCTGACCTGGGAGATGTGCACCAGACCGTCGATGTCGTGTTCGAGACCGATGAAGGCGCCGAAGCTGGCCAGCTTGGTGACCTTGCCCTTGACCAGGTCGCCGACCTTGAAGAACTGGTCGATGTGCTCCCAAGGATCCTTGGAGAGCTGCTTCATACCCAACGAGATGCGTTGGTTGGCCTTGTCGACTTCGAGGACCGTCGCCTCGACCACGTCGCCCTTCTTCACCACTTCGCTCGGGTGATTGATCTTGCGGGTCCAGGACATGTCGGACACGTGGATCATACCATCGAGACCCTCTTCGAGTTCGAGGAAGGCGCCGTAGCTGGTGAGGTTGCGGATCGTGCCTTTGACCATGGTACCCGGCGGGTACTTGGTGTGGGCGATGTCCCACGGATTGGTTTCCAGCTGGCGGATACCGAGGCTGATCTTCTGTTCCTCGCGGTTGATACCGAGCACGACCGCTTCGATTTCCTGACCGACCTTGAGGACGTCGGAAGGCTTGGCGATGCGCTTGGTCCAGGAGAGTTCGGTGACGTGCACCAGACCTTCGACGCCGGGTTCGAGTTCGACGAAGGCGCCGTAGGGAACCAGGTTGACGACCTTGCCCTTGACCTTCGCGCCGAGCGGGAACTTGGCTTCGATGCTGTCCCAGGGATTGGCTTCCTTCTGCTTGAGGCCGAGGGAGACGCGTTCCTTTTCGCGGTTGATGTCGAGGATGACGACGTCGATTTCGGCGCCCACGCGGAGCAGTTCGCTGGGGTGCGAGATGCGGCCCCAGGACATGTCGGTGATGTGGAGCAAGCCATCCAGGCCGTTGAGGTCGATGAAGGCACCGAAGTCGGTGATGTTCTTGACCACGCCCTTGCGGATGTCGCCCGGCACGAGGTCCTGGAGCAACTGGGACCGGCGGGCGGTGCGTTCGGCTTCGACGAGTTCGCGGCGGCTGAGCACCACGTTTTGGCGTTCGGGATTCAGCTTAACGACTTTGAATTCGTAGCTGTTGCCCACGTAGGCCATGAGATTCTTGGGCGGGGCGACGTCGATCTGGGAGGAAGGACAGAAGGCTTCCACACCGATGTTGACCACCAGGCCGCCTTTGACGACGCCCTTGACCTTGCCCTGCACGGTGCCGCCTTCGTTGCAGATGAGCTGGATGCGATCCCAGTTCTGCTTGAATTCGGCCTTTTCCTTGGAGACGAGGACATTTCCGTCCTTGTCTTCCGCTCGTTCGACCAGCACTTCGAACTGGTCGCCGACCTTGACGGTGCTGAATTCGGAGAACTCAGAGGCGTTGATGACGCCTTCGGATTTGCCGCCCACGTCGACGATGACTTCCTTCGGACGGACTTCGATGACGGTGCCTTTGACGATTTGGCCGGTTTGAAGCGGTTTCTCGAACTGCTTCAGCATCTCGGCGAACTGCTGCGTAGTAACTGCCATATTAACACTTAATAACGACGGACATTCGGCCGGACGAAACCAAGGTCGTCCGGTCGGTAAACGGGAGTCAGGAGCGTGGACCTGTAGAATACGCGGTCCGGCGTGAAGACTCCGTGCCCAACATTACCCTGTTGCGGGTGAGCAACGGAGGTGAGAGGTCAGGTTGTGCGTTCAACGTTTTTTCTCAGCCTAAAATGCCCTCACACTCGTGACGGCAGGCGGTAGAATCGTATCTACGAACCTCCCAGATGCAAGCTTTGGAACGGTCGAGAAAGCTGAGAGCTGAGAGGTCGGAAGGGGGAAGAGAGGTAGGGCGACGCTCTGCGGAGCCGACTGTGGGTGGACTGGTGGCGCGTGATTCGCCGGGACGCGAACGGCTCGGTGGAACCTCGCCCCACCGGGGGACGTAGCCGCCGACGGAAGGAGGCGCCGTTCAGTCTCATGACGCGTTGATCGGAAAGTGACGCGTGAAGTCGACCAATCGAATCAGCGCCTCGTCCCCTCAGCTACGGTAGGGCGACGCTCCGCGGAGCCGTCCGTGGGTGGACTGGTCACGCGTCATTCGCCGGGTCGCGAACGGCACGGTGGAACCTCGCCCTACCAAAGAAGCCGACTGGTAACCGGTAGGGCGACGCTCCGCGGAGCCGCCCGTGTGTGGACTGGTGCCGCGTGATTCGCCGGGACGCGAACGGCACGGTGGAACCTCGCCCTACCGGCCTACCGTGTGCCGGCCCTCACCCGCCGGCGGCGCGGACAGTGTTGGCAAGGAGCATGGCGATGGTCATGGGACCCACGCCACCTGGGTTGGGGGTGATCCAACCAGCCTTGGGCTGCACGTCAGCAAAGGCGACGTCACCCACCAATCGACTGCCACTCTTGGCCGACGGGTCGGGAATCCGATTCACCCCGACATCAATGACCGTCGCTCCCGGTCGGACCATGTCGGCCTTCACAAACTCCGGCGACCCCAGGGCGGCAATCAGGATGTCCGCCCGCCGGCAGTGAGCAGCGATATCCCGGGTGGCGCTGTGGACCACGGTGACCGTGCAGTTGGCGTGCTTACCCTTTTGCAAGAGAATCGACGCCATGGGTTTGCCGACAATGTTGCCCCGGCCCAGGACGACGACTTCCGCGCCGTCCAAGGGAACCCCAGTACGAATCAGAAGTTCGTGAATTCCGCCCGGAGTGCAGGGAACGAAGCCGGACGGATCGCCCAACATCAGCTTGCCAACATTGAGGGGATGAAACCCATCCACGTCCTTGTGCGGGGCAACGTGGGCAAAGACCACGGTGGAATCGATCTGCCGAGGGAGCGGGGCCTGCACCAAGATGCCGTGCCATTGGGGATCGGCATTGAAGCCATCAATCAGGCGGAGCAGGTCAGCCTGGGTGGTATCGCCAGGAAGGACCTGTGTTTGAGACCGGAAGCCTAGTTCTGCGGCCCGCTTCTCCTTCATGGAGACGTAGACCTGGGAAGCCGGGTCCTCTCCCACCCGAATGAAGATCAGTCCCGGAGTAACGCCCCGGGACTTCAACTGGGCGACCCGCTGAGCGGTTTCGGTGTGGATCTGGGCGGCGATGGCGCGCCCGTCAATCAGGGTGGACACGGCTGAGCGAAATCGGTTGGTGACGAGGGCGTTAAGGTGCCAGTTCGATTTTCTCGACCTTCAGTACGGGCAGGCGCCAGCGACTGTCGTAATACTCATGACCGCTGACCACCACTCGCTTTCCAACGTACTGGCGCAGTTCCTTTTGGGGTTCCAGCAGCAGATAGTTGATCGGTCCTTCGCCGTAGAATCCGTCCCGAAGTTCGAAATCCGTCGGGGCCTGAATACTGACGGTTGGGGTGACCTTGCCTTCCCGAATCACGAACCGGGGTTCCCAAGTGGCGATCTTCGGCGCCGGCGGGACGTCCACCATCACGGGATTGTCGGCGGGCGGCGGAGGAAGCTTGCTGCGGGCTCGAGGTGAACCGAGGGGCAACAGGCGTCGGGTACTGACGACCGGGGCGTTCGTTTCCGCGACTGGAGTCAGGCTTTGCTCAAACTCCGCCCCGGCCGGGGATTGAGTCGCGGGTAGGGGTGGCTCGGGTTCGGGGGCGGGTGTAGGGGTAGGCTCAGGGGCCGGGTCGATCGAGGTGATCACCGGAGCCTCGGGAATCACCGGCGGGGGATTTGTCGGTTCGGTGGACGCTGGTCGGGCGAGGGGGGTGAGTTCCGAGGCGGGCGTGACCACGAGCGGCCCCTTCGGAGCGGCCGGCTCAGGAGCCGGTTGGGGTTGGGGCTTGGCCACCGGGGCGGGCGGCACGTAAGGAGCCTCAGGAATAATCGTGCGAGTTGGAGCGGGCGTGGAAGCCGGGGTGGCAGCTACCGAGGGCCCGAGCAATCGACTGGCGACATAAGCCACGGCATTGGCAGGTGGTTCGATTTGAACCCAACCATCGAACTCGCGAATCACTTTGATTGACGCACCCTGCTTAAGTTCGCCGAGAACGCTGTAGTTCCGGCCCGGGCCGGCCCGGTAGTTCAGTTCCTTGGCGCGGACTTTGCCGGTCTTGGTGTTCACCAAGGGCTCGTAAACCCAGACCGTCACGGCTTCCGGCATGGCGATCCGGCTCCAGGTTTCGCGGCCCTTGGGCGGGGTCACTTCGCCGAGCACGGTCACTTCCTGACCCTTGTTCAAGGACGCCAGAATCTCGGCATCAAGGGACGGCTTGGACCGGACGTTGGTTCGATCGGCTTGAATGACGATCCGCGTTTGGGCTCCGACCCAGGCGGAGCCGACCCAGAGGGCCAGGATGAAACTGAGGGCGCGAGAAAAGGAATTCATGACGGGCGCGGGCCGCTGCGGGCGACCCTGGATCAGAGTCCGGGCTCAGGCCGGGGGCCGCAAGAGTGATTTAACTTCCGTGTCACTCAGCACCCGCCACTTACCGACGGGCAGTTGGCCGAGTTTAATCGGTCCGATTTGGATCCGGACCAGACGTTCCACCGGCCGGTTGATGATGTCGAACAGGCGTCGGATCTCACGGTTCTTACCCTGGATCAGGTCCACTTCGACGGTGCTGTGACTGTTGTTGGCGCTGACGATGTGGACCCGTTCGGCTTTGAGGAAGTCGGGTCCGTCCTTAACGCCGCGCAGGAAAACTTCGGTGTCCCGGCTTTCCACCCGGCCGACCACCCGGACCACGTATTTCTTGCGAATGCCGTAGCGGGGGTGGGTGAGGTGGAGACTGAATTCGCCGTCGTTGGTGAGGAAGATCAGCCCTTCGCTTTCCCGGTCGAGGCGTCCGACGGTGAACAGATGAGCCCATTCCTTGGGCAGGAGCTGGGAGACGATCATCCGGTCCTTGGGATCTTTGCGGCTGCAGAGGAAGCCGGCAGGCTTGTGCAGAGCCACGTAGATCTTGCGGCGGACGCGAACCTCCTTGTTGTCCACGGCCACCGTGTCGTGGGCGGGATCGACTTTGGTCCCCAAGACCCGGACGACCTCGCCATTGACGCGGACTTTGCCGTCGGAGATGAGCCGCTCGGATTCCCGCCGGGAGGCGACACCGGCATCGGCGAGAAATTTTTGGAGGCGGATCATGGGATGGGACTATGGGGCTGGAAACGACGAATGCCGATGGCGGATTTCCGGGGAACCGGAGCGCCATCGGCAATCGGGCCGGGCTGGGAGCTGGGCGGGCTTATTCGGCGGGCTTGGTCTTGCGCAGACCGGTGACGCGGTCGCCGTCTTTCCATTGGCCGCGCGTCTTGAGGAGGGCCACGCGTTCAAAGCGTTTCATGACATTGCGCTTGGCCGCGGTGGAACCGGCGCTGCGGAGGCTTCGGTGTTGTGACATAAATCGAAATGGTACGTTGTTGCCGCCGGCCGGGCCGCGCGGGAGCGAGGTGTTTAGCAAAGGATTCCTCCGATGCAAACGGCTTTTTGGAAGTTAAAGGGGTATGTGGGGTGAAAACGGAGGGGGATCGCCGCGAAATGAGGCCGAGTTTGGCGTCTGGATCGCCAGGGAATACGCTGGGGCCATGGTGCGCGCGCTGCAGGCTCTGGGAGTGTTGTTTTGGGTGGTCGGTCTGGGCTGGTGGCTGGCGGGCGGGGCCAATCCGGGTTTTACGCGAAATCAGGAGCAGGTGAAGGTGCTGGACGAAATCACCGGCATTGAAGCCATTGAGTGGCGGCAGAAGTTTAGTCCCGGACTGGAATTCCTGGGAGGGGCCCTGGCGGCCGGGGTGGGCTGCTGGGGAGCGGCGTGGGTGCTGCGGAAGCGAGCGGGGTCGCCGCCGATCAGTCCAAAGTGAGTGAGTTGTCGCCGATGGCTTCAATCCCGTTTGCGCTGCTCGAAACGGGCGATACGCGTCTCAATGTCCCGCACAATTTCCCGGAGTTCGCTCAATTCACCGGTTTCTAAATGCGGATCCAGTTTCTGGAGCAACGGCTCCATGGCTGGTCGGTGCCGCTGAAGAAGACTGGCGATGTCGCCTTCGTACACGGTCACACGGTCGAACAATCCTTGCCGGTACAAGGAGGGCAGTGCGTAGAGTTTGAGCAGGACCAAGCCCTCTGGAGTGGCGGTGGGGACCTCCAATTCAGCAAAACGGTGAGTGGTTCCGAAGTGTTGTTGAACTTCTGCAAGGAGAGCATTCGCTGTGAGCAAGACATCCACTCGCACGCTCCGGAACTGACCCCGGATAAAGTACTCGTTCTGTTCGCGGATTGAAATCTCCGGGAGTTGCCGCAGCGATGGCAGCGACATCAGGAGATCGATGTCCTCAGTGTTGCGGCCTTCAATATACCGGAGCATGGCGATGCCTCCCACCAGCAGATAGGGGGTCTGACGATCACCGAGCAGTGTGAACAGTTCCACTACGTCACGGTCGTTGGGCAGAAGGTTTGGTCGCACCGGAGGATTGGCCTCTTGGTCCGCCGGCAAGCTTCCTTGCCAAGCGTCGGGGCCAAGCAAGACAGCGTTGCGGACGATTTCCGCAATCCGATGAAGACTGGCACCCGGAGCGAGTGTGGCGTTCATAGATTTCACCGAAAATCTCACAATCCTCGGGCCAAAGGAACTGAGAATAGCGAAGTTCCATGGAAGAGACATTTCGTGCAGTGAGGAGGGGTTGGGAACACGGGTGTTCCTACTTCGCCCCGGGCCGGAATCATGGGCAACTCGGCGCGCTCCTGAATTCCGGCAAAATGATTCGTCGAATCGCGCCGATTATTTCCCGGATCGGGTTACTTCGAATCAGCCTGGATTCGTTCCACAGCCCGGCGGGCGGCGGCGCGAATGGTGGCGTAGGGGGATTTTTCGGCGATGCGTTGCAAGCGGGGAACCACCGGTTGCGCGGCCGCTCCGAGGGAACCCAGTAACTCGAGGTCAGAAGGTTCGAGCTCCACCAGATCGCCCAGGCGGCGAATGGCCTTCTCGGTGGGATGAGGTGAGACCTGAACCACTGCCCGGTCCGCCCAGCGGCCGGGATTCTTTTCCGCAAGCGCCTCGAGATAGGGGAGGACGTTGACAGCCGAGGTGCCTGCCGTTTTGAAGTAGAGCGGGGCGATGAATTCAGCGAAGAACAATTGCTTCTCGATGGCGTTGGTCATGAACACCAGGGATTCGGGTATGTATTCGGGGCCGATCGAGGCCAAAGCGTAGGCGGCGCCGACGGGGACGTGTCGGTAGTCGTTGGTGAGGAGTTGCCGGAGGCGGGGAACCGCGGGCGCCGCCCAGGCTCCAAATTGGGCGACCGAAATGGAGGCGTTGGCCCGAACTTCCCCGTCGGTGTCGGAGAGGGCGGCGAGGAGCGGAGCCAGATCCTCCGGGGTTGGTATAGGAACGGCGCCAAATTCCTGCGCGGCATAGAATCGTTCTGTTTGTTGGGCGCTGGAAATCAGGGCGGCGAGATTCGAACGGGCTTGAGAGTCGTGGGGTTGAATCTTCGCCAAGGCGATGATGGCGGAGGCCCGATGGTCGAGGTGCGGTGTTTGGTCCCGATACAACTCCAATGCGGGAACAGCCGGGAGGGCATTTGTCCCCAATTCTCCCAGAACCCACACGGTGGATTGCCGCTTCCAGCGCGAGTTGCTGTCGTCAGGCAGGAATTTGGCCCACGAACTGGGAAGTTTCTCACGAACCCGCCGGATCCATTGAACATCGCCCCACGACCGGGAATTCAGGATGACCACCAGCGCGGGCACCGCGTTTGAACCCAGAGCGCGGAGTTCGTCGCGCATAATGTTGTCCTGTCCGGGCCAACTGGAGGAATACTGGACTAGGTGGGAAGGGAGTCGCGGCGGTGGAGATGGGGTCCACCAGAGGGCGATTCCCACGACCACTGCGCCGAGGAGCAGAGTAAGGCCCCAACGGGCTGCGCGCGACATGGTCGGTATCGCACCCTGCGCCGCCCATTCGCTCAACGGTAAAGTCTGGAGATCGAAGACGTGGGAACCGCAGATTGACGCAGATTAACGCAGATTTTTTCGTGGGGGGAAGATTGGCCCGGGGGGCGCAATCTCACCACCATCCGCTGTTCCATCCCATCCTACATCCCCTGACTTTTGCCCTAATCTGCGAGAATCTGCGCTACTAATCTGTGGTTCAACTTTCCCCCGCCAGGCCCTCCCGTTATCAACGCAGGTCATTCGGGCTTGGACTTCGCCTGGATTCGTTCCACAGCCCGGCGGGCGGCGGCGCGAAGGGTGGCGTAGGGGGATTGTTCGGCGATGCGTTGCAACCGGCGAACTACCGGCTGCGCCGCTGCGCCGAGGGAACCCAGTAACTCAATATCAGAAGGTTCGAGCTCCACCAGATCGCCCAAGCGGCGAATGGCTTTTTCAGTGGGATGAGGTGAGACCAGAACCACCGCCCGGTCCGCCCAGCCCCCTGGATTTCTCTCCGAGAGGGTTGTCAGGAAGGGCAGGGCGCGGGCGGCTGAGGTCCCCGCCGCTTTGAAGTAGAGGGGGGCGATATAGTCTGCGAACTGCAGTTGCTTCACGATGGCATTCGTCATGACCACCAAGGTTTCGGGCACGTAGTCGCGGCCAATCGAGGCCAAGGCGTAGGCGGCTCCAACGGGGGCGTGCTTGTAATCATTGGTGAGCAGTTGCCGCAGGCGGGGAACCGCGGGAGCCGCCAGCGGCCCGAAACGGGCGACCGAAATGGTGGCGTTCGCTTGAACCTCTTGATCGGTGTCGGAAAGGGCCGAGAGAAGCGGGGCCAGATCTTCCGAGGTCCGGACGGGTACGGCGCCGAATTCCCAGGCGACCCAGAAGCGTTCCCCCTGGCCGCCGTTTAGCAGTAGGTCGGCCAGATTCGAGCGTGCTTGGGAATCGTTGGGTTGGATCTTTGCCAGGGCGATGACCGTGGCGGTCCGGTGTTCGTGGTGCGTCGCTCCGTCCCGATACAACTCCAACGTGGGAATGGCCGGCAGGGCATTTGACCCCAATTCACCCAGAACCCAGAGGGTAGATTGCCGTCTCCATTGGAAGGCGTTGTCGTTGGGCAAGAAATCGGCCCACGAGCTGGGAAGTTTGTCCCGGACTCGCTGAATCCACGGAACGTCGGCCCACGACCGCGAATTCAAGTTGGCCACCAGCGCAGGAACTGCGTTCGAGCCCAGGGCGCGGAGTTCATCACGGATGACGTTGTTCTCTCCGGGCCAAGTTGCAGAGTAGTGTGCGAGGTGGGGCGGTAGTCGGGTGGGTAGGAGGTAGTTTCTCCACCCCAGTGCGATTCCCACAAGCACCGCGCCGAGGAGCAGAGTAAGGCCCCAACGGACTGCGCGTGACATGGTCGGTATCGCACCCTGCGCCGCCGATTCGCTCAACGGTAAAGTCTGGAGATCGAAGACGTGGGAACCGCAGATTGACGCAGATTAACGCAGATTTTTTTCGTTGGGGGGAACATTGGCCCGGGGGGCGCAATCTCACCACCATCCGCTGTTCCATCCCATCCTACATCCCCTGACTTTTGCCCTAATCTGCGAGAATCTGTGTTTAATCTGCGGTTAACACGTTCCCGCCTTCGCCGCTTCAACCCGCTTCGGGATGGGTTTCGGCCCAGCGGGCCATGAGCCAGAGCAGGTCGCTCAGGCGGTTGAGGAAAATGATGATCTCGGCGTTCTGCAGTTGTCCGGATTCGTGCAGGGCCACCACGCGGCGTTCAGCCCGCCGACAGGTGGTGCGGGCGACATCCAGGGCCGCCGCGGTGGGAGTGGCGCCGGGAGTGGCCCAGCCGTCGAAGGAGATCTTCTGAGCCTCCAGTTCGAGCACGATGCGATCGAGCTTTTCCACGTGGTCAGGGGTGACGAGATGGAAGCCGCCCTTCACATAGC
This sequence comes from Verrucomicrobiota bacterium, assembly GCA_017309115.1. Lineage (GTDB taxonomy): Bacteria > Verrucomicrobiota > Verrucomicrobiia > Limisphaerales > UBA9464 > UBA9464. The sequence continues at coordinate 100,890 of JAFLEF010000023.1, forward strand.
GCTCCAGGTCCTCCACACCGGTGGCGAGTTCGCCCATCAGAATCACAAGGTCCAACTGGATCGCCAGCAAATGTCCGGTCAGGAAACCCGCCCGGGCCGTCGCCCGGGCCCAACCCAGGGCCGCATTTAACTCGTCCACGCTGCCGTAGGCTTCCACCCGGGGATGCGCCTTTGAGACGCGACGATTGTACATCAGACCGGTATGTCCGGCGTCGCCGGTGCGAGTGACAATGCTGCCCATGAGGCGGCGACAGTGTCGCGGAACCGGTGGAATGCAATGACGGCTGTCGATTGGGGAGTTTCTTCGCGGCCGATTCGCCTTAATCGCGATAAAGAAACTCGTTCGCCGCCAGCAGAATTTGGGCGTACGCCGACCACGCTTGCAGCCGGCCTTCCGGACCGCCAGCACCCTGATTCTGTTCCAGGAAGCGAAGGCCGCGCATCTGCTCGGCGGGCTGCGGATCGCGGTTGTAACAGCGTTGGTAGGCGGATCGCAGCCGCTGTTCCTCGTCGCCCGCTTCGGCGAGCAGGCGGGTGGCTAGGGCGCGGGCACTCGACTTCACCAGCGGGCTGTTCAGGAAGAACAAGGCCTGATGGGAAACGACCGTCGGCGTGCGTTTGGCCGTGCCGACACTGGGATTCGCGAAATCGAACAGAGTGAACACGTCGTAAACTCGATCGCGCACGATGGGCAGATACACCGAGCGGCGCACGGAATTCGCCGAGACGGTGTCCGTCGGGACGTATTCGTCATTCTTCCAATCCACGAGAGATCCGCCTGTGGTGAGATCCAGACGTCCCGAGACCGCGAGCAGTGCGTCCCGGACCATTTCGGCTTCCAATCGCTGACGGGGAAAGCGGGCCAGCCACCGGTTATCGGGATCTGTCGACAAGGAAGGAACCGGGGAACCGTCTTCGGTCCGAGTGCGGCTGCTTTGTTGCCAAGTGGCGCTGTTGAGAATCAGACGATGGAGGTGTTTCAAGTCCCAGCCGGACTCCAGAAACTCCCGCGCCAGCCAGTCGAGCAATTCCGGATGCGTGGGAGCTTCGCCGCGCAGACCGAAGTTGTCCGGGGTTCGCACCAGTCCTTCACCGAAGTGCGCCTGCCAAACGCGGTTCACGATGACCCGGGCGGGCAGCGGATTGGACGGCGAGGTCAGCCAACGGGCGAGTTCCAGTCGACCGCTTTGTTGCGCGGGCAGGGCGGCGGGTTCGCCCCGATAGGCCACTTGGATGAATCCGCGCGGCACGGGGTCCTTGCCGGGATTCAGGTGGCTGCCGCGCACGTACACTGGGAGATCCACCGGTTTGTCGTCGGCGACGGCCAGGGCGAAGGCCGGGGGCGGCGGAGCGGATTGTTGGAGGAATGCGCGTTCCTGATCCAACACGTCCAACGCATTCCGGGTGTCTTCCGGATACAGCGGACGGGGATTCGACGGGAGCGCCAGAATTCCTCCGGCGCCCCAGAGCGTGTCCCGAACTTCCAACTGGGCGAGCGCCTGCTGCTCGGCGTCGGTCAGGTCGTTGAAGGTCCACGCCACCACGGGTTGATCCTGGGGCAACTGCCGGGGGTCGGCGGCGCGGCGCTGGAGTTCCTCCGGAGTGAGCGCCCGGTTCCACAGATACGCTTCATCCAATTGGCCGCGGAAGTAGAGATATCCGTCCTGACGCCGGCCCAGCGCCAAAGGTTCTTTTCCGGGAATGCGGGTTCGGTTCACCGCCACCAAACCGGCGGCGGCGCCATCCACCCAGAGGCGCAGGGTGATTCCGTCGTAGGTGAGGGCGAGGTGGTACCACTGATTCGGGCGCAGGCGGGGGCCGTCGCTCCAGAGGGCAAACAGGTTCTCCTTCCCGCCGCCGATGTTCAAATAGGCCCCGGGCCGATTTTGATCGAGCACGAGCCCGTAGTGGCCTTCGACCCATTCGTTGCCGTTCTTGCTGATCAACCAGCGGCGGTTGTCGCCGGTCGAGGAAAACTCCGTGGCTCGGACCCAGGTTTCGAGGGTCAGTTGCGGCGGCTCGAGTTCGGGCGCGTGGGGCAGTTCCAGGAAGCTTTGTCCGGTCCCGAGAAATCCGCCGCCGACCCGACCCGGTCCCACCCGGAGACCTTCGCGGGAAAGGGACTCCAGGGCGGTGAGCTGAGCTGGGATCGTTTCCGGTTGGCGGGCCCATTCTCGAAGCATCCGGCTGGCCGCGTGTTCGGCCGGGGCGGCCCGCAGGGTCTGCACCAGATTGGTCCAGGCCGACGCATCCACTCCGGTTGGCGGGGTTGGGGTGTTGGTTCCCTCGGCTGCTTGCAGGGCGGCGGCCAAGGTGGCGGGGAAAGCGGATTTCAGCTGACCCTGAAGGGCGGTGTTGGCCTGATTCGTCGTGGCTTGAAAGGCTTTTTGGTGGGCTTGGAGCGCCGCTTGGTGGGCGGCCAGGGCTTCGAGCTGTTCCCGCGGCGTCACCTGGCGTTCGTTGAACTTGGAGACGAAGTCGAGGTTCGCCATGGCCCGGGTGCTTTTGAAAATGCCGGCCAGAGCGTAGTAATCGCGGGCGGGAATGGGGTCGAACTTGTGGTCGTGACAGCGGGCACAGCCGACCGTGAGTCCGAGAAACGCGCGGGTCAGGACGTCGATTTGTTCATCGACCAGATCCATCACCAACTTTGGCTTGTCCTGTTCCGCCAGCATTTTGGGGCCCAGCACGAGAAATCCGGTGGCGGTCCAGCGGTCGAAGATCGCGGATTCCGGGACGCCATTGGTGGGCAGAAGATCCCCGGCGAGTTGATCGGTAATGAACTGATCGAACGGTTGCCCGGCGTTGAAGGAACGGATCACCCAATCCCGGTAGCGCCAGGCGTTGGCCATGACCTTGTTTTCGTCCTGGCCGTTGGAATCGGCGTAGCGGGCCAGGTCCAGCCACCAGCGTCCCCAGCGTTCGCCATAACGCGGCGACGCCAACAGCCGTTCGATCAGACGTTCGGTGGCCAAGGGCGAAGGATCAGACAGGAAGGCGGCCGCTTCGTCCGGTGTGGGGGGCAGTCCGGTGAGATCCAGATAGAGGCGACGGACCAGAGCGGTGGGGGACGCCGGTGGGGCTAGGGTGAGTCCCAATTCCGTCTGCCGGGCTAGGACGAAGCGATCCACGGGGGTCTGGATCCGGGCGGAAGCCGCCACCGTCGGGGGCGTGGCGGATTGAAGCGGCTGAAACGCCCAGTGATTGGTCTTGGTTAGCGGTGCGGTCGAGGGAGTCGCGGAAACGGGGGCATCCCGAGGATCCACGGCGCCGCTGGCAATCCACTGTTCGAGTGCGGCGATGTCGGCCTCGGGCAGGCGACCCTTCGGCGGCATTTGCAACTCGCGCTGATGATACCGGACCGCTTCGAGGAGTCGGCTGCGTCCGGGATCGCCCTTCACGAGAACGGCCCCGGAATCACCTCCGCGCTCCACGCCGGCGCGGGTGTCGAGCTTCAGTCCGCCCTTGAGCTTGGTGCTCGCTTCGCTGTGACACTCGTAGCAGTGCTCGGCGAGGACGGGGCGGACGCGTTTTTCGAAAAAGTCGACGGCGGGGTCAGCCGCCAGCGGGGAACGTCCCAGCAGCAGCACCAGCACCAACCACCTTGGAAAACTCCGGATCAGCATCTCGGCCGGACGGCTGGACGATCCTTGGCGTCTGCGCATTCGCCGCAAGCGGGGAATTCGGTAAGGGGTAAGGGCGGTCGTCTGGGAGCGACGGCGTCTCGCCGGCCTGTTTCTCACCGTCACCGGAAAGGAAGAAGACGGGGAGAGGGGGCGAAAGTGGGAGAGGGAGAAAGTGAGAGCCGGTGGTGGGGTCGCGGAGCGTTTGGAGTGCGGCAGCCCTCTAGCCCTCTGCCGCTTTGGGGCGCGTGGATGACTGGTGCGGTTCGAATCAATGGGCAGTGGCGCCTCTGCTTCCGCTGGCAGGACGGCAGCGCTCACGCGGTCGAGATCGTGGATTACCATTGAGACATCGAACATGAAAACAAAGCCGTTGGTATTGAAGCATCCCGGAGAAGTGGTGCGTGACGAGCTTATCGAGTCGCTGGGGTTGTCGGTGGCTGGGGTGGCGCGGGCGACGGGTATCCCGCAGCCGTCCCTGGCCCAGATGATGAACGGCCGACGCGCCCTTTCGCCCGAATCGTGTCTGCGGTTGGCCCGGTACTTCGGCGTTGACCCGCAGTGGTTCATGAATCTTCAGGCGCACTATGACCTTCGGCAGGCGGAGAAGCGGATTGCCCGGAGCGTCGCCAGGATCAAGCCGATGGTCATTTCCGCCGCCCCGACGTGAATTGGCCCGCTCGCGGAGGCAGGAGATGAACGGCATCCGTTACCCGTGGACGCGGCGGGATTGCTCCTGTTCCATCGTTAAGGAGTAAGAAGATGGCTTCTCGTGTCCTCAAGACGTTGGTGTGGGCAGGAATTGGATTGGTATTTCTTAGGGGTGCTCTTTCTTCCGGACGTGTTTTCCAATCTGAAGGACGACCTGGAGAGGAATAGCATCAGAGGGTTTTACGTGAGTTGGTTGGTGTCGTATTTGCTCGGAAATAGCGTTCTTGTTACTAAAGCTGTCTTGTTGTTTAAGGAAGGTCACAGCCCGATCGAGAAGCCTTTACCTGCCCGAGTGGCTGGCTAGGGAATGGCGCCTCCTGCCGCCGCCGACTACGGCTTGGGGGATGGTAGACCTCTGCGTCTCTGCGCCTCGGCGGGAGAATCTCTTTGGTTTTGCGGTGTGTCAGATTCCTTCAATTCGCGGGTGTAGGTGCGAGGTTTTTTGGGCGTCACTCGCCGGGACGGAAAGCGGTAGAGGGCTGCCGCAGTCCGTGCGTTTGTGAAACTGATGAGACTAACCAGTGAAAGACTGAGTACGATGCCGACAGGGCGTCGTGTAGCTGAAGGCAACTGCGTCGCCGCAAGGCGGGGTGGAGAGCA
>JAFLEF010000024.1 GCA_017309115.1 Verrucomicrobiota bacterium
TGTCGCTCCAACCTCCGCCGCCTCCGGTTGAGCGACAGGCCCCGCCGGGGCATACCTAAGAACATCTCCGCCGGGGGGATGCTGGCGAGCCATTTCATATCGCTAAATGTCGGTATCCTTAACATTATAAATCAGCGACAGACGATCTGTCGCAATATCTGTACTACGACGAGGGTGCTTGAGGCTTAAGGCGCTGTCGATGAGTCTTCAAGAGAAGGCGTGTTCGGATACCGAGGCAATATTGCGACAGTTCCGAGGCGGACGAATCGCAATACCTGTATTGCGACGGAATCCGATGTTTCGAACCGGTTGTAAATCAACCGATTTTGAAATGGGGTTGGCGGATATCACGCCATATGACGATGGCGTCCCCACCGGTCGGGTTCGGGCAGAGTAAAGGGACGGCAGGCCATGCCGCGAGGTCCTGCATCAGCCACTCGGCGAATTGGGGGAGTGGATGCGGGCTGAGCGACGGCAGCGTCTCCCGGTCGTCCTGACGCGGGCCGAGGTGAAATCCGTCCTGGACGCGGCGAGTCCAGAGGTCCGGTTGCCGCTCCAACTGCTTTACGGCACCGGATTGCGGGTCATCGAGATGTTGCGCCTGCGCGTGAAGGACCTGCATCTGCCGCAGCGATTCATCCTGGTTCGGGCTAGCTGAGAGCTGAGAGGTCAGCGGTCAGAGGTAAGGGGTAAGGGGTAAGCCTCTCCAAGTCTCACCCTCTCACGTTCGCCGGCTCTCCCCCCTCCTTTTTCCCGTTGGGGTGACACTGCGCGGAGCCTTTCCCAGGGTCTATCCGGCGGCAACCCGTGGAGGGTTCCGCCTGCGTTCAGGCGGTCAGTACGAGTCGCTGGCAGATTTGTTCCACCAGTTCATCGGGAGAGGCGGCGACATCGAAGCAGGGGATGTCGGCGGGGGGTTCGAGGGTGGCAAACTGACTATCCAGCAGGGTGGGAGGCATGAAATGTCCCTTCCGTTCCCGCAGGCGGGAAGCGATCAACTCTTTTGAACCGTGCAGGTGGGCAAACTTCACGCCGGGTTCGCCGTGGAGCAGCAGCTGACGGTGGCTCTGGCGCAGGGCGGAACAGGCGATCACGGCGCTGCGTCCGGCGGCATTCTCGTTCCTCATGAACGACTGGATGGCCAGCAACCAGGGCCGCCGATCGTCATCGGTCAACGGAGTTCCCGCCCGCATTTTGGCGACGTTTTCGGGTGGGTGAAACGAATCACCATCCCGAAACGACCAACCGAGCCGCTTGGCGACACGTTCTCCGACGGTGCTCTTTCCCGAGCCGGAAACGCCCATGACAATCAGGATCACGGGTGAAGTTTAAGCGGAAAGCGGGAAGGGAAGAACTGGGAAAGTCATGGGCCGGCAAAATCGGCTGGCGAGCGCCACCCGTCCGACCCGACCGAACTCTGAACGGGAAAGTCGTTTACTTCTGTCGATGCCTTGGCCGAAAATGTCGGGAGGTAGGGCTCACGAGTCTCTATTCGTCTCCCGGAGATTTCCGGGTCCAGCGGCATGTCTGCTGCTTCCGAATGGGACTGGTGGGTGCCCACCCCCGAGCGGGACGAAAACCCATACTGATTGATGTTTCTGAACCTAGGAAGCCGACCTCAAATCTGGAGCCGAGCCTTTGCTCTGGCTGTGGCGGCGATTCCCAGTACCTCCACGGAGGTGTTCGGGGTGGAGGCCGACCAAGTTTTGTCGTTTAATCCGGGGAAGTTCATCATTCAACCGCAGTTCGACTTTAGCAGCCAATACACGGACAACTTGTTCTACGCGGCCCAGGGTTCGGAGATTTCCGCGACGACCTTCAATCCGCCGTTGGAGTCGGACGTGTTGTGGTATCTGACCCCGGGCGTGGAGGTTCAATATGGTCGAAATCCGGAAAACTCGATCAAAGTTTCGGGTTTCTACGATCAGATTCTGTATACCAAGAATCCGGATTTCAATTCGGACCAGCAGCGGTTCGCGGTGGAGACGCGTCTGGAATTCGGCCGCTTTGTGCTCAAAGGGGGAGACAATATCAGTTGGCTAGACACGATTCTGGGGGGCAATACTGCGGTTCGGGACCGTACGCCCATCCGGCAGTTTATCTGGACCGACAATTATCGGCTCACCTACGACGCCACGATGAAGACGGATTTCTATCTCGGGGTGAACCACAACCGGATAGACTACCTGCAAACCGTCAATTTGTACGATCAGGGCACGGTTCTGGGAACGTTGGGGGCCACCTACAAGCCAACGGAGCGAATTGATGTGTTTGTGGAGGCGGAAGGGGGGCATACCTCTCTGGAGCCCAACGCTCCCTTCCAGGCCCCGGTCAATCCTTCGAACATTTACGGTGGATTTGTGGGCGCCAGTGGGACGTTTACCTCGCGTCTGGATGGCGAAATCAAGGTCGGCTACGAGACCCGGGATTTCCCCGGAGCCACGGTGGATACTTCCAACACGGGTTCGCCCGCCGTGGTCATGGGTTTGACCTACACCCAGAGTGCCCGCCGGCTGTACAATCTCTCGTATGAGCGTCGGGTGGGCGTGTCCTCCCAGGTTCCCGACCAATCCTACATTTTCGACCTCGTCTATCTGACCTTCACGCAATCCATCGGCACTTCCGGGCGATGGTTGCTGCAGGTCCGCGGAGGTGTGTCCTTGGGCGATTACAGCGAACGCATCACGTACTTGGGAGGAGTCATTCCCATCAATAACGCCCGGACCGACCAAACCTACTCGGCTTCGTTGACCATGTCGTACCAGCCCAATGCTTGGCTGACGGCCTCGGCCGCCTACCAATTTGAAAAATACACTGCTGAGTTTCCCGATCAGTTGGCGTTCGATCTCAGCGGACTGAACGATTTCCACGTTAACCGCATCGTACTTCGAGTCTCCATTGGCTACTGACATGAAAACGACATCGAAACTCCTGAAATTTCTCGTGGTGTGGGTCACCGTGCTGGCCTCCGGGTGGATCTCGGCGGAAGCTCAGTTGGCCAACCGAAAGATTCAACCGAACGACGTCCTGATCATTCGGGTTCTCAACGAACCGGACATGACCCAGGAGGCCAAAGTCACCAATGATGGTCGGGTGAACTACTTCTTTATCGGTGACGTGGAAGTGGGTGGAAAGACCATCGGCGAAGCCAAGGCCTTCATTCAGGAAGCCCTGAACAAGGATTACCTGGTGGATCCGCAGGTCAGCATTGAGGTCCGCCAGTACGCCCTGCAGGTCATTACGGTGCTGGGTGCCGTCAACAAGGCCGGCCAGGTGCAGTTGCCTCCCGACCGTCAGGTGGACATTGTGGAGGCCATTGGTCTGGCGGGTGATTTCAACCGGTACGCCAACAAGAGCCGGATCGAGTTGCGCCGCCGCGGGCAAAACACTCGGTACTCGTATGATGATTTGCGAAAACTGACGGATCCCGCCAAAAAGATTTACGTCGAGCCGGACGACGTCATCGACGTTGCCGAATCCAAGTTCTAATGCAGCCCCGCTGATTTATGGACGACCAATCCCAACCCCAGGCCAGCAACGCCGGAAGCGGCACGACCGATGCCCACAAACTGCGCGAGTACTGGCATACTGTCCTCGAACGTCGGTGGCTGATTTTGTCGGCACTGACGGTCGTGGTGGTGCTCGGAGTACTTTATGCCTTCCGCACCACGCCGATTTACGAAGCAGTGGCCCGGCTCCAGATCGATCCCGAAACCGGGGGTGTCCTGAGCCTTCGCGACGCCATTTCCTGGGGCAATAAGGACCAGGAATACCTGCAGACTCAATATCGCAACCTGCAGAGCCGGTCGCTGATTGAAGGCGTCATTGCCAAACTCAAGCTGGATACGGACCCCCGTTACGCCCCGCAGCAGGACAAGGTCAAGGCGGTGCTCGACGACTTGGAAATCGCGCCGATTCGTCTGACGCGGTTGGTCGAGGTGAAGGCCCGCCATCCCAACAACCAAGTGGCGGCGGACATTGCGAACACCACGGTGGACATGTTCATCGTGCAGAATCAGGACCGGAAAAGCCAAAAGGCCATTGCCGGGTACATGATGCTCAAGCGCGAAGCCACCGCCCAGGAAACGGAACTAACTGCAGCTATCGAAGCCTTGCAAAAGTACCGGGTGGAGAAGGGCATGGTCTCGCTGGTCGACGACTTGAAGCAGGGCGAAAATGTGGATGCTCAGGCCCTACGCAACGCCCGACAGGAGCTCGATGCCCAATCCACGCGGGCCGCCGAGCTGCAGAAGATGACCGACGAAGGGGATCGGTGGATCAAGGAAGGCAAGGACATTGCCGACTTCCCCGGGGTGAATCAGGACAAGTTGGTCAACGAGTTGAAGGGCCGGCTCGCCATTGCCGAATCGACCCTCTCGGTTCTCCGCACGCGGTATCGGGATAAGCATCCCAAAGTGATCGAGGTCTTGAATTCCATCGCGACCGACCGCGAGAAATTGAAGGTCGAATCCCAACGTGCTTACGACGCCATGCTGACCGGGTATCAGGTGGAGAAAGCCCGCGAACAGCAGGCCATGGCCAAGTATCGCGAGGCCGAAAAACGGATGACCGACCTGAACGCGGCGCGGACCAAGTTCGACATCCTGAACCGGCAAAAGGAACGCTCGGAATTCATGTACCAGCAGGTGCTGGCCAAGATGCGGGAATACGATCTGAACTCCAAAGACACGGCGCAAAACATGGTGATCGTGGATCGGGCCACGCCTCAGCCACGGCCGGTGAAGCCGAACAAGCCGCTGATTCTGGCCGCCAGTTTGGTGGGTGGACTCGCGTTGGCTCTGGGCCTCGCGTTCTTCATCAGCTTCCTCGACGACTCGATCAAGAGTCAGGAAGACATCGAGAATTACCTTCGTCTGCCGTTCCTCGGCTACATTCCCAACATCAAGTCGACGAACGTCGTGGAGCGCGACTTGCAAGCGCACCATCATCCCACGTCGAGCACGGCGGAAGGATTCCGGACGTTGCGAGCCGCGGTCGCCCTCGCCCGGAACTCCGACAAACTGCGGGTCATTTCGATCACCAGCACGATTCCGTCCGAAGGTAAGTCACTGGTCGCTTCGAACTTCGCCATCGTCACGGCCCAAACTGGCCTGAAGACACTGCTGGTGGATGCTGACTTGCGTCGTCCCTCGGTGCACAAGGCCTTCCAATTGCAGAGCCCGATCGGTCTCTCGGCCTATCTGGCCGACCGGGTCCGGAGCGTCTCCGAGATTGCCCACTCGAGTGAGGTTCCCAACCTCGACGTCGTGTGCTGTGGGGCGATTCCGGCCAATCCGTCGGAATTGGTCAGCTCCAAGCGAATGCTCCAGTTCCTGGAGGAAGCGTCGCAGAAGTACGATCGAGTGGTGCTTGATTGTCCCCCGATCTCTGCCGTGGCTGACCCGCTGGTCGTGGGTGCGATGAGCGACGGCGTGATCTTCGTGACCAAGTTCAACAAGATCCGTCGGGAACACGCTTTGCGTTCCGTGCAGCGAGTGCAGGACGCGGGCATCCACATTATCGGACTGGTCCTCAACGACATCGATTTCGAAGGCAAGGACTCGTACTACTACAGCTACCACTACTACCAAAACCGGTATTATTCCTCCCACTACCGCAGCCGGACCGGAGCCGAGGCGACGCCGGGCAAGAAGGGTGGCAAAGAGACGGCCGATTCCAGCAAGTCCTAACCACCTTGGTGCACCATCTGGCCGCTTCCCGCGTGGGAGCGGCCTTTTTCTTTAGTGGGCGAATCGATTCATCAGCAGGGTGAAGACCCACAGGGCGATCATGGCGAGGCTGCATCCGATCTTTCCCAGGGTCCCGGCCAACATGCCAATGGCGGCACCGACACCGGCCTTGCCTGCTTCCCGCCATTCCCGGCCGCCTAGCATTTCGGCCAACGCCGCGCCCAGCAGGGGCAGCAGGACCAGACCGAACGGAGGAAACACAAAAATGCCGAGGATGGCGCCCAGGCCGGCGCCGACCACTCCGCGCCAAGTGGCACCCAGGCGCTTGGCGCCATAGGTCGTCGCCAGGAAATCAAGGGCCAGAGAGAGCGCCGCCAGGAGGCCCAGGCCGATAATGATGATCCAATGCGGCGCGGCGGCGCCAAACCACAGTTTGTGTCCCAAAGCGGCCGCAAAGATCAGGGGGGTTCCGGGTAGCCCGGGCAATACGGCCCCGGCGACCCCAATCATCATGACCAAGAGAGTCAGGAGAAACCCAATCACATCGGTGGCGCTCACGGCCGAAAACTAGCCGGAGTTTTCCTCAATGCCATCCGGTAGGGCGACGCTCTGTGGAGCCTATGGAGTGCGGCAGACCTTCTAGCCACTCATGAGGAACACGCCGGCGAGACGCCAGCGCTCCCAGACGGCTCGGTGGAACCTCGCCCGACCGAGGCACACCTTGCGGTTGCTCAGGCGACAGTCAGCGGTCCATCGAAGACCGTCAGGCTGATCACTTCGGTTCGCGCAACATGGGGACCATGCCGGACTCCTCGGGCGACATGGAAGAAGGTTCCCGGTCCGTAGATCACACCGTCCTCCTCCCACTCGCCGGATAGCACATAGACGGATTCATTGGCGTTGGGATGGACGTGAGCCGGTACGGTGACACCGGCGCGGAACTTCCGCAGGACCGTCACGCCGCCGGTGACTTCATCGCGGCGAAGAATTCGGAGCTCAACACCCGGATACGGCCCGGGTTGCCAGGGCCCATCGGCGGCTGGAACGGTACAGGGAAACATCGCCGCAGCCTCGCGTTTGGCCGTCGGGATGCAAGTCGCCGACGCTCGGCCTCAGAGAACTTGGGGACGGACAACGACCTTGAGGGCTCCAGGTTGGGCGATGGAGGCCAGCTGAATGGCGGCGGCTGTCTCGCCGAGGGGGAACTCGTGAGTGACCAAGGGACGGACATCCAGTCGCCGCGAGAACACGAGGCGGGCCACCTCCCGTTGCAGCGTGAAGTCCGAGGAATAACTTCCCACCAAGGACTTCTCGTCGACGCAAATCTGGGCCAGATCCAGCGGCGTCTCGTGACCTCGCAAGGTATGGGCAAAGAGCAAGACGAAGCCGCCGCCCCGTACCAGGGTCTGTCCCTGTCGGACCGCCGCATCACTCGGAACCGTCACGACGACGGCATCCACTCCCCGACCCTCACTAAACCGCTGGACTTGCTCGCCCAGATTCGGATCGGCGCCATCCACGGTCAGCTCAGCTCCGAACTGACGGCCCAACGTACGGCGGGATTCCATGAGATCTGATCCCATCACGCGGTAACCGGCCAGGGTCAGCAGCCGGGTGAAGAGCAGTCCGATGGGTCCCTGGCCGACGACCAGGACGGTATCGCCGCGTTGCAGGGGCAGTGTGCGGACTCCTTTGAGCACTGTATTCACCGGCTCCAGCAAAGCGCCTTCGATCCAGGAATTGCGTTGGGGAATGGGTACGACGCCGGGCAAACAGAATGGCAGGACCCGGACGAACTCCGCGAACCCTCCCCCGGCCGGTTCGAATCCGGCCGTGATGCCGGTGCGACGGTACGTGGCGCACTGGGCGAAGGCTCCATGGCGGCAGTAGTGGCAGGTTTGGCAGGGAACGTGGTGGTGCAGGCCAACGCGGTCGCCCACCTGAAACCCGCGCACCCGCGCTCCCACCTTCACGATGGTGCCGGCGGTTTCATGGCCGAAGATTCGGGGCGGTGGCACGGAGCCCGACTGAATCTTTTTAATGTCAGTCGGACACACGCCACAGGCTTCCACGCGCACCAGGATTTCAGCGCTTGTGAGACGAGGCACGGGCACCGTTTCGAGCCGCAGATCCTGGATTCCCCGATAGACGATCGCGCGCATCTCCCGGGGCAGTCGTGTTGTCACCCGGCGATGAAGTGCCAGGAAGCCGGTTGCTCGCAAGAATTGACGTCGACCCATCAACAGCGTCGATATCGCGCTGCCGCCGGCAGGTGCGTCCACTTCGGAACCGTCGCGACCATTTCTCTGGGATTTGAGCCCCGAGGAATTGAAGGGCCGGCCGATCCGGACGGGTCAGCATTGCTTGGCGTGCACGGCGGGGAGCGGAAGCAGTTGCACCGGCCAAGTGGTGACGGCGTGAATTTGAAAAGGGTTTGGCTGCTTCGGCGCTACCCACTAACCAGTTGAGAGTTGAGAGTTGAACGTTGAGAGTAGCGAAAACCGGTGAACCGGATCTGCATGGTGTCCACAAACCCATTGGCATCTCTAACGTGTTGGATTCGAGGTCTTTTCTCTCAACTCTCAACTTTCAACTCTCAACCGGTTTGTGGGTAGAAAAGACTTGGAGTCCAGCGCGTAAGAAGTGCATGAGGGTTTGTTGATCCCAATGCAGATCCGGTTCACCGGTTTTCGCTCCTTTCAACGAAGGGGCGGGTCGGGCTAAAACCGCGGCGTGCTGGAGCGCGTTTTTCGCCTGCAGGCCAATGGAACGACGGTTCGCCGGGAACTGATCGCCGGTCTGACCACGTTCGCCGCCATGGCTTACATCCTGGCGGTGAATCCGCTGGTGCTGGCCGACGGAACGGGCATGGACCGGGGGGCGCTGATCACCGCCACGGCATTGGCGTCGGCGGTGATGACCGTGTTGATGGCCCTGGCGACCAACTACCCGTTTGCCCTCGCGCCTGGCATGGGGCTGAACGCCTTTTTCACCTACACCCTGGTTCGGGGCGCGGAGATTCCCTGGCCAGCGGCCTTGGGTTTGGTTTTCTACAGTGGAGTTTTGTTTTTGCTCCTGACGGTGACCGGAGTTCGGAAGCGGCTGATTGCGGCCATTCCGCACGAACTCAAGGTGGCGATCAGCTGCGGCATTGGTTTGTTCATCGCCTTTATCGGACTGAAGAACGGCGGTCTGGTGGTCAAGAGCGATGCAACCCTGGTGACTCTGGGGCAACTCGGCCAGCCAGCCACGCTTCTGGTGCTATTCGGGATTATCCTGGCGGCAGTGCTCATGGCCCGACGGGTTCCCGGGGGATTGATGGTCACCGTGCTGATCCTGACCGGGGTCGGCTTCTGGATTCCTTCGCCCACTGGGTCGGGAACGTTGAGTCAATGGCCGGAGCACGGATGGGTGTCGGCGCCGGCTTCCTTGTCGCCGTTGTTTCTAAAGTTCGATCTGGGCTGGTTCTGGGATCACTGGCGGATGGCCCTGCCGCTGGTGCTCACGCTCCTGTTCGTCGATGTGTTCGATAATCTGGGCACGTTGCTGGGGTTGGGTCAGCGCGTGGGGTATCTGGATGACCAAGGCAACCTCCCGCGATTGGGACGAGCGCTGACGGCGGATGCGGGTGCGGCGATGATTGGGTCGGCCTTGGGAACCAGCACGGTTACCAGCTACATCGAATCGGCGGCGGGAATTGAAGCGGGTGGAAGGACGGGATTAACGGCGTGGGTCGTGTCCGCCTGCTTTCTGTTGGCCTTGGTCTTCAGTCCGGTGATTGCGTTGATCCCGGCTGCTGCGACCGCGCCGATTCTGGTCGTGGTGGGCGTGTTCATGATGCAGAGCCTGACGACGCTCGACCTCCGTGATCTGACCAAGGCGGCGCCGGTGGTGGTGACCATGCTGGCGATGCCGCTGACCTTCAGCATTGCCGAAGGACTGGCGTTGGGATTCGTGGTGTATGTCGGGGTGAAGGCGGGCGCGGGTCGGGCGCGGGAGATCGCGCCGATTTCATGGGTCCTCGGGGTCTTGTTTCTGGTGCAATTGGTCACGCGATGAACCTCAATTTGAGTCACTGGACGCTGATCCTTCGCTTGGGCGTTGGCCTGGGGTTGGCTTTGTTCTGGGGCGGATGCGCCTCGGGTCCGCTCACGCCGGAAGACCGGATGTTATCCCTGCGGCCGCTTTACGGCATTACCGCACCAACGGTCGAAGAACTCGCCGCTTTGGAGCGGATGGCGGGATTGAATGAGGCTTCCGGACGTCGGCAGGTGCACAACGGTGTCACGTTTCGCCAAGTCAGCATTCAGGGGCGTCCCTGCCTGCTGTTCGTTTCAGGAGTGAGTGTCGTAAATGCGGCCATGACCACGCAGGCGGCTTTGGATCGGTTTCCCCTGACCCATGTGGTGTTGCTGGGGTCGGCGGGCGGGGTGAATCCCGCGCGGGAACCGGGTGACGTGGTGATTCCTGAGAATTGGGCCTACCACACGGAGGCGGCGGTGGTGAATCCGTTGCCGGGTGGCGGCTGGGAAGCGTCACCGCAGGCGGCCGGGTTACCCAACTTCGGTATGATTTTTCCGGAGAACGTGAGCGTAGTGCGATCGGGAAGTCCGCAACCGGAAGCGATGCCGTTGTTCCCGGTGGACCGGGGTTTGTGGGCGGCGGCGAGCAAGGTGGCGAGCGACGCCAATTCGCCGGGAAGCGGGTCCGGTCGGGTGGTTTCGGGAGGAACTGGCGTGAGCGGACCTGTCTTTGTGGCCAACCGGGACTATCGCGTCTGGTTGTTTGAAGCGTGGCAGGCGGAAGTCGTGGATCTGGAGTCCACCGCTGTGGCTCAAGTGTGCTGGGCCAATCGCGTGCCGTTTATTGCGGTTCGAGCGGTGGCGGGTTTGGCGGGGAGTCCGCTGGCCCGACCTCCCGAAGAACCCCCGGTGGACCGGGCGGCGCGGGTGTTGCTGGCCATGTTGAACGTCTTGCCGGACTGAGTCCGCGAGCGGGATTGCCGAAGGACTTCCGGAATCCGTCAGCAGCTGGTGGGAACTCGTTGGAGTACTTTGACGCAATGGGGAATGGCCCCCACCACGAACTCCAGACACTCCACGGCGCCGGCTGGCTTTCCGGGCAGGCACAGAACGAGGCTTTGTCCGACTACCGCCCCCAGCCCGCGGGAGAGAATGGCATTCGGCGTAATCGCGAGGGACTTCAGGCGCATCGCTTCGCCGAACCCCGGAATCTCCCGATCGGCAATTTCCCGAATCGCTTCCGGCGTGACGTCCCGCAGCGCGACTCCGGTACCGCCGGTGGTCAGAATCAGGTGGGCGCCCTGGGCGATCAGTTCCCGCACGGCCCGCTGGATGGCCCGCAGTTCGTCCGGCACGAGCGCTTCACCAACGACCGTCCATTGATGTCGGGCGGCGGCTTCGCGGAGGGCGGGTCCGCCCAGATCTTCGTATTCGCCCCGCGATGCCCGGTCAGAAATGGTCACGATGCCACACGTGAGTTGCATGGCGGGACTCTGGCAGGTTGGTCTTTGAAGCTCCAGCGTCCCGGCGTACGCTCGCCGTCATGGCGGAACCCGCTCCGAATCCCCCCGGTCGCTTGAGCCGGTTGCAAGCGCAGGTTCGCACCCTGATCAACGAGGATGCGGTGGCGGAAGCCGAAGGGCAGCTGAGTTCACAACATCGGTTTGCTCACTTCTGGATTCTGGTGGGTCAGATGTTTCTGAAGAACCGGGGTCCGGTTCGGGCGGCGTCCCTCGCTTACACCACGTTGCTGGCGTTGGTTCCGTTGTTGGCCATTTCCCTTAGCGTGGCGTCGTTGTTCTTGCCCCGGAAGGAGGATGAGCGCCGAGCAGCCTTGGTGAAACTGATCGAGGAAGGGGTCAAGCGGGCCGCGCCAACGTTGGGGTTGTCTGGCGAGGGCGGGGAGGAACAGCGGAAGGATGTGGCGAACCGGATCGTGGGGTTCGTGGAGCAGATCCATTTGCGCACGATTACCGCTTCGGCCGCGGTGGGGCTGATTGTTGTGGCAATAGGACTGTTACGAACCGTAGAGGTGGCCTTTAACGATATCTGGGGCGTGACACGAGGCCGAACGTTGTTGATGAGCATCGTCTTTTATTGGGCAGTCATCACGTTGGGGCCGGCGGTACTCTTGGTGGCCAAAGGCGCCAGTGTGCTGTCGTTTTTTACCCGGCATACGGCGTCTCTGGAAGGTTCGGCGGCGGGACAACTTCTTCTGTTGATGACTGTGCTGGTCACGCCGGTCCTCATGGCTCTGGCCTACAGCGCGCTCTACCTCTGGATGCCCAACACCCGGGTCAAGTGGCAGGCGGCGTTGGTGGGGGGAGCGGTGGCTTCGGCGCTCTGGACGATCAACAACCAGTTATCCTCGCTCTATCACAGCAAAGTGCTCACCTACAACGCGATCTACGGGAGTTTGGGCGCCCTGCCCATCTTCCTGGTCGGCGTCTATTTCACTTGGCTGATCGTCTTGTTCGGCGCCCAGGTGTCCTACGTGTACCAGAATCGGAAGGCGTATTTGCAGGAACGCGTTGCCGGACGGGTCCACCAACAAGCCCGGGAGTTTGCGGCGGTTCGGTTGATGACCCGGATCGCCACCCGGTTTGGGGCCGGGGAAATGCCGGAAGGTTTCAGCATGTTGGCAGAGCAGCTGGGACTGCCGCCGAACTTAACCAAAGAGATCCTGCAAACGTTGACCCAAGCTCGGTTGCTCACCGAGGCCCGGGGCGCGGAGTATTCGTTCGTCCCGGCGCGTCCGCTGGCTCAGATCTCCGTCCGGGATGTCTTGCAGGCGATGCGGTGTGGTTCCGGCTCGGACTTGCTCACAGCCCCCGATGCCCAGCGACCGATCGTGAGTGGCGTCCTCCAAGAAATCCGATCTGCGGCAGACGCCCGCTCGGAGGCGGTTTCGTTCGAGGACCTGGTGCGCAAGAGTGCCAAGGCTGTTTGATCAACCTTTGAAGCCGAGGAGTTTACGCTCCTTGATCATCCGTGCGACCTGCTCGGGAACCTTTTCTTCCCAACCTGGAGTGTTGCTTTGGATTTCCTGCAACACGTCCCGGCTGAAGATGCTCATTTTGGACTCATCGATGTCCCGCAGGGGCTGCATGAACTTGTTCTCGAGGAGGTAGTCGTAGAGGTGCTGGAGGTGCGGGGCCACTTGGAGATTGCCGGCCGTGATGATCGCTCCTGAGCGGGCGTCCTTGAGCGGATAGCAGTACACCTTGAGGTCATTTCGGAAGAGCCGGCCGAAGGACTCGAGAATGCCACCTTCGAGGTCTCCGTAGTACTTCTCTTCGAAGAGGTCCTTGAGGGTGGGAACACCAATAACGATACCAATCGGGAGTTTGGTGAACCGGAACAGGTAACTCGCCAGTCGGAAGAACTCGCCGTAATTGGAGATCAGCACCGGATGCCCCAGGGTTCCCAGCAAATCGACCCGATCCAGGAAGTCGCGATGATCGATTTTGCCGGCGACGTTCAGGTTCTTGAGCGTCATTTCGACCAGTACCATTAGGTCCTGACCGGCAACCTTCGGATCCTGAACCATTTGGGCTTTGGCCCGATGAAGCATATCGGCCGTTACCCGGGTCACCGGCCGGAACGATCCGCGTTCGACCAGGATGCTCTTCTTATGAAGCGCATCGGCGGGTTGAACCAGTTCGCCGGACGGCATAAACATGGCGGCGTTGGTGAGGCCCCTTTCGACCAACTGGAGGGCAAGCAAGCGATTGTCGACCCGGGCGAACTGCGGGCCGCGGAACTGGATCATGTCCACCTCGATGCGGTCGATGGACAGGTTATCGAGCAGGGCGTTGATGATCGCCTCGGGATGCCAGTGTTGGTAGAGGGCCGCGTGGATCAGATTGACGCCCAGAATTCCCAGAGCTTCCTGCTGTTGAAGGTTTTCCCGATCCCACATGCGCACGTGCATGATAATGTCACTGGGTCCGGCGCCGGGTTCAGTTTGAAAGCGGATTCCCATCCAGCCGTGGGTTTCATCCCGGCGTTTGAAGCTGCGGGCAGCGACGGTATCGGCGAACACGAAGAACCGAGTATTATCGCCCCGGGACGACGCTAAGCGCTCCACCAAGAGGGTGTATTCCCGGTCGAGCATCGACTCGAGCCGTTCGAGACTTACGTAGCGGGAGGCCGTTCCGTAGATCGCATCGCTGACCACCATGTCGTACGCCGAGATGCTTTTGGCGATGGTTCCACTGGCGCCGCCGACCCGAAAGAACCACCGGGCAACTTCCTGACCGGCGCCGATTTCGGCAAAAACGCCGTATTTGGCGCTGTCGAGATTGATCTGGAGGGCTTTCTGATGGGTATCGAGTTGGTCACTCATCGCGGGCCGCAAGGAATCACAGAGGTGGCTTGTCAGCTAGTGGGAACCTTTCGGGAAGG
Source organism: Verrucomicrobiota bacterium (assembly GCA_017309115.1). GTDB lineage: Bacteria > Verrucomicrobiota > Verrucomicrobiia > Limisphaerales > UBA9464 > UBA9464. The sequence goes on from JAFLEF010000024.1 coordinate 14,120, forward strand.
AAGATACAATGGGAGGACCCGAAACTCGTCGTCGAGGCCCCCGAAAAATAATAAACCCGGGCGTCAGTCAGAGGATGACTGTCCGCCCGGGGGAATTTTCAGAACAAGTTCAGTAGGATTATGTAGAGATTCCCGCCCGATGAACTACGGCGAACGGGAAATTGGTTGAACCACTGAAGACCTCTTCAGCAGCCCGAAAACTTCAAATCCTGACCCTCTCGGGACGGGCGAAAATAGGGAACAACTGCGAACGGTCAAGGCACCAACTGGAATATTTTTTGGAGAATCGAAATGGTCGTTCCTTCAATCTAACGGAACTATTTCTCGTGCAGTTATTTAGGAAAATATCAGGGAGGGTCTGGACGCGAAGTCCGGGGTTATGAGCGCGCCGGCATTTACGGGGACCTGATGCGGAATCCGGTCTTTGACCTTGCTCTCCAGGGGTGATTTCCCGTTTAACGCCGCCATGCCCGACTGGCTTGCGGTCGTCATTTTGGGGTGCATTGAAGGAATTACGGAGTTCCTGCCCATTTCGTCCACGGGGCATTTGCTCCTGGCGGAGCACTGGTTGGGACACCGGAGTCAGCTTTTCAACGTGGTTATCCAAACCGGAGCTGTGATGGCCGTTGTGCTGGTTTTTGCCCAACGGGTGAAGGAACTGCTGACCGGTTGGTCGAAACCGGAGGTTCAAGATTATCTGTTCAAGCTGGGTGCGGCCTTTCTCCTCACTGCGGTGGGTGGGCTCTTGATGAAGAAGTTCGACCTGAAGCTCCCTTCGGATCCGCGACCGGTGGCCCTAGCCACCTTGTTGGGTGGTGTGGCCTTTATCGTGTTGGAACGATGGCTCCAGGGAAGACCCACGGCCGATCAAGTCACGTGGACCGTGGCGTTGGTGATTGGGGGCGGTCAGCTGATTGCTGCGGCCTTTCCCGGGGCGTCCCGCTCGGGAACGACCATTTTGTTGGCCTTGGCGCTTGGATTGAGTCGTCCAGCGGCGGCGGAGTTTTCCTTCCTATTGGGTATTCCGACGCTTTTGGCGGCGGGGTTGAAGGAAGTCTACGACGCGACCAAGGAAGGTTCCCCGCACGAACCGTGGAGTTTGGTAGCTCTGGGCACTCTGGTGTCAGCGGTGACCGCCTTCCTGGCCGTGAAGTGGCTGCTGGGCTACATCCGCCAGCACACGTTCGTGCCGTTTGGTTGGTATCGGATCGTGGTCGGAACGCTGATCTTGCTGTTGGTCAAGTAACGACACGCCAGGTCCGGTTTGCGGTAGGAAGTAACCCGTGCGGTTTAATAAAAATTGATTCGGAACGAATACGGGCGGCGGGCTCGGTAGGGCGCTCGTTTGACCGGTGGTGACGACCCTGTTACAACGGCCGGCGCCGATGAAAAAGACCCGCTCCAAGGCCAAACTCACCCCAAAATACAAACGCATCCTGATCAAACTGAGCGGCGAAGCGCTCGGGGGGGAGGCTGGGTTCGGCATTTCTCCTGAGGCCGTCCACGACATGGCCGCTCAGATTGCCGAAGTCCGGGAGCTCGGCGTGGAAGTGGTAATCGTTGTGGGTGGCGGGAACATCTTTCGCGGCCTTCAAGGCAGCGAAAAAGGCATTGAACGAGCCACCGGTGACTACATGGGCATGCTCGCCACAGTCATCAACGCCCTCGCCTTGCAGGACGCACTCGAAAAGAAGGAAGTTCTGACCCGGGTCCTCAGCGCCATCACTATGACGGCGATCGCTGAACCGTTCATCCGCCGCCGGGCGATCCGACACCTGGAAAAGGGTCGAGTAGTGATCTTCGCGGCCGGCACCGGTAATCCTTTCTTCTCCACCGACACCGCGGCTGCCCTACGCGCCAACGAGATTGGCGCCGAAGCCGTGCTCAAGGCCACCAAAGTGGACGGCATCTACGACAAGGACCCCAAGAAGTTCCCCGACGCCAAACGCTACGACCGCATTACCTACGCCGAAGCCCTCGAGAAACGTCTCAAGGTCATGGATGCTGCCGCGTTCGCCTTGTGTCAGGACAACAAGATGCCCATCGTCGTGTTCGATTTCTTCCAACCGCATAACTTGCTGCGCGTCGTCACGGGTGCTGCTGTCGGCACCGTGGTGACCAATTAAATTTTTGTCCCCATGACTGACGAAATTCTGCTCGAAACCGAAGAGAAGATGCTCAAAACCGAGGAGCATCTGGTCCACCAGTTCTCCGGCGTTCGCACCGGTAAGGCCTCCCCGGCCCTGATCGAAAACGTGATGGTCGAAGCCTATGGCTCGATGATGCGCCTCAAGGAACTGGCCACGATTACCGCCCCGGAGGCCCGCATGCTGATGGTTCAACCCTTCGACGTCGGCAATACTAAGGCCATCGAAAAGGGCATCCAGAACGCCAACATGGGCCTCAACCCCGCCACCCAAGGCAAGTTCATCCGCATCGTCCTGCCCGACCTCAGCGCCGAACGACGCGCCGAGTTCGTGAAGCTCTGCAAGAAAATGACCGAGGATGGCCGGGTCGCCATCCGCAACGAGCGGCGTCAGGCGATGGAAGCCCTCAAAAAGGCCAAGAACGACGGGGTTTCCGAAGACGAGATCGAAACCGCTGAGGCGGAGGTCCAGAAGCTCACCGATAGCTATATCGCCAAGCTCGAAGGACATCTCGCCCACAAGGAAAAAGAAATCCTGACGGTGTGAGGGTGAAGAAGCTGAGAGCTGAGAGCTGAGAGCTGAGAGGTAAAGCCGGTAAGGGGTCAGCGGTAAGCGGTAAGCGGTAAGCGGTAAGAAGCCCTTTCGGCAGGAGCCTCACTTCAGTGGTTTTCGGCTTTTTCTCTCAGCTCTCAGCTCTCAGCTCTCAGCTCTCTTGCGCCATGAGCTTCGTGATGGTGGATGTCGAGGCGGATGGCCCGATACCTGGCGACTATTCCATGATCTGCTTCGGGGCCGTCGTGGTTCGAGGCGACTTGTCTGATTCGTTCTACGGCCGACTGCGCCCGATCTCGTCCCGCTGGATTCCCGAGGCCCTCGCCATCTCGGGCTTTACCCGGGAACAAACCCTGGAATTTCCCGAACCGGAGCCCGTGATGCGCGAGTTCGCCGACTGGTTGGCGGCGCATTCCAAAGGCCGGCCAGTGTTTATCGCCGACAACAACGGCTTCGATTGGCAGTTCATCAATTGGTATTTCCACCACTTCACCGGCGCCAATCCGTTCGGCTTCTCCTCCCAAAACCTGGGATCCCTCTACAAGGGCGCCGTGCGAAATCTGTCCCGCACCTTCAAGCACCTCCGCAAGACGCCGCACACGCACCACCCGGTTGATGACGCGCGGGGCAACGCTGAAGCGTTCGTGGAGTTCACGCGCGATCTGAACTTCGGTCTCAAGTTCGAGTAACGCTCAATCAGCGGCCGCCCGCCCCGATTGCCGAATTCGGGACTCGATCATCCCACGGATGGGACGCGCCCTCGAACAGGGTTCCCGATCGTGACCGTTCACTCCGCCAATTCCCCCGGGAATCCGCACCAATTCTCGGATTCCCCCCTCTGGCATGGCTTCTGCGCCCGGGCATCCGGCATCCCGCTCCATGCCTATGAACCTCTTCCGATTTCTGATTCGACCGTTCCGGCAACATCCGGCCTTTGCCGCAATCGCGGTTCTCACCCTGGCGCTCGGCATCGGGGCCAACACCGCCATCTTTAGTGTCATCCACGCGGTCCTGATTCGTCCCTTTCCGTATCCAGAACAAGAACAGATCGTCTTCATCTCCGGTGTGCTGCGTCGGGACGCCACCGCAACCACCTCGGTCAATTCTCTCGACCTCCTGGATTTCCAGCGCGAGGCCACGGCCTTTGCGGGTTTGGGTGGAGCTCAGGACGCTCAGTTGGTGGTCACTGGCAGTCAGGAGGCTGCGCGCGTGAAAGGAGCCAATGTCTCGCCATCCGTTCTCGAGTTGCTGCGCACGCCGCCGCTGCTGGGTCGACTGTTGTTGCCGAGTGACGATGTTCCCGGAGCCGCCCCGGTCTGTGTGTTATCCGACCGGGCGTGGGAACGGTTCTTTCAACGGAATCCGAATGTGGTGGGCAAGAGCGTGGTGCTGAACGGCACGAGTCACGAAGTCGTCGGGGTCATGCCGGGCAATTTCAAGTTCTGGAACGCCTGGTTCTATCGGCCGCTAACCTTGGGAATTCCGGAGGATCTTCGGAACACTCGGGGCGTGCAGATGAACATTTGGGCGGTGGGACGCCTCAAGCCGGGAATCAGCCACGCGCAAGCCACTGAGGACCTCGACCGCATCGCCCGCCGAATCGAAGCGGCGTTTCCGATCGAGAACCGCGACCTCACCGTGCGGGTTCAAGAACTGGCCGAAACGGTCGGTGCGAGTCTGCGGCCCACCTTGCTCCTCCTGTTTGGAGCGGTGGGCTGCGTGTTGCTCATCGCCTGCGTCAACGTCACCAATTTGCTGCTCGCCCAGGGTGCCTCGCGAAGTCGGGAACTGGCCGTGCGCACGGCCCTCGGCGCCACTCAGGGACGAATCCTGCGCCTGTTGCTGGGGGAGACATTGCCCCTGGGACTGCTCGCCGCGGCGTTCGGCATTCTGCTCGCGTGGGGCGGCTTGAAACTCATTCTTTCAGTCATTCCCGTGGAGTTGATTCCCGCCGAAGCCACCGTGCGACTCAGTTGGCCGGTGCTGGCCTTCACGGTGGGAGTATCCCTGGTAACTTCGCTGGTCGCCGGATTGGTTCCAGCGTGGCAAGCCTCGCGCATCGATTCCGCGGATGCCCTCAAGGAGGGTGGTCGCACGGTCGGTGGGGAACGCGTAGGTCGGCTGCGCAGTGGTCTGGTCGTGGCAGAGGTGGCTCTGGCCTTCACCCTGTTAATCGGCGCCGGCCTGCTGGTTCGAAGTCTGCTGCAAGTGGCCCGAATAGATCCCGGCTTTCGGGTGGACAACCTAGTCGTGGCCTCCGCGCAGTTGCCCGAATCCCGCTATTCGGATCCGGATCGCTCGCTCGCTCTCATTCGAAATCTGCGGGAGCGCGTTCATCTGCTTCCCGGTGTGGTCTCCTCGGGAATCCTGGGAACCCTGCCGATGACGGGAGACAACTTCAGTGTTCCCTTGTTGGTGGAGGGACGCACCTACACGGCACAGGACGACCTACGATCTGTGACCTACACCACCGCCACCCCCGGGGCCATGGAAGCGATCGGACTGAAACTGAAGGAAGGGCGCTTCTTCAACGAGTTGGACCGGGCCGGAGGAGAACGCGTGGCGATCCTGAACGCCAAGGCCGCCCGTCAGTTTTTTGGCGACGAGAATCCGGTGGGCCGAAAGGTGGCCTCCGGAGTTCCGCGTTCCCTTTTGAGCAACCAAGAGATCACGGGTTTGTTGGCCGCTTTGGCGGATCCTCCCTTCGCGCGCGTGATCGGCGTCGTCTCCGACACCCGGCGCTACTCGCTCACCGCCGAGCCCCCTCCGGAAGTGTTCTACCCCTTCGAACAGGGCCTCGCCGTGCCCATGGTGCGCAACAATCTCGGCGTGGTTGTTCACAGTCACGGCAATCCCCAGAACGTGGTGGCCGCACTCCGCCAGGAGCTCCGGAATATGGACTCCGAACTCCCGCTCGACACCGTCCGAACCATGACTTCGATTGTCGATGAATCCCTGCGCGGACAGCGCTTCGTCGTCGTCCTGCTGGGATTGTTCGCCGGACTCGCCCTTCTGCTCGCCACCCTCGGGATCTACAGCGTAATGGCGTGGATGGTCAGCCAAAGGACCCGCGAACTCGGCATCCGCCTGGCCCTGGGCGCCTCCCCCTGGGGAATGATCCGAATGGTGGTCGCCCAAGGAAGTCGTCCCGTCCTGCTCGGCTTGCTCTTGGGACTTGGGTTGGCGCTGGCCCTCTCCCGCGTCATCGCCAGCCAGTTGGTGAACACAACGCCGCATGATGTGCCGACCTACGCCGTCGCGGGACTGGGATTGCTGGCCGTGGCGTTGCTGGCCTGCTGGATTCCCGCCCGCCGCGCGGCCCGGGTGGATCCGATGAATGCCCTCCGCAGCGAGTAACCTTCGTTCCGTGCCCTTCCCCTGAACCCCTCCATGAATTCATTCGCGTTTGCCTGGCGTCAGTTGCGGAAAAATCCCGGCTTCACCGCGGTCGCTATTCTGGTGCTGACCCTCGGCATCGGCGCCAACACGACCCTCTTCACGCTGATCAATGCCGTCATTCTCCGGCCGATCGCCGGCCGTGAACCCGAACGGCTGGTGGGAGTGTATTCCGAGGACACCACCCGCCCCGGCCAGTTCCGTGGCTTCTCCTATCCGAATTTCCAGGACGTCCGAGCCGGCCGGGACGTCTTCGAAGACGTGTTCGCCTTCAATCCCAGTCAGGTCGGCGTGCTGGAGGGCGACCAAACGCGTCGGGTCTCGTCGCTCAACGTCAGCGCGAACTACTTCTCCGTTTTGGGCGCGCCGATGTCGCTGGGCCGGGAATTTCTTCCCGAGGAAGAAGCGTCCGGAGTTCCCGTGGTCATCGTCAGTTACCCGTGGTGGCAGCAGAACGGCGCGCGCCCGGAGATCATTGGTCAAACCCTTACGATCAACGGCCGGTCCTTCACCGTGGTGGGGGTGGCCGCCCGCAATTTCACCGGAACGGTCCCGACGTTTCCCGCGGACGTGTTTCTGCCCCTGCACGCCGATCAGGAATCGCCGGGATTCCTCCGCCAGCGCGACCGCCATTCCTGGATGTTGATCGGTCGACTCAAGCCAGGGCTTTCCCTCGAAGCCGCCAACGAACGTCTGCTCGCCCTCAGTCAGCAAATGGCCGAAGCCAATCCGGGCGAGAACCGGACCCAAAAGCTCGTGGTGGCCAGACTCCCCCGCATGGCCATGACCATGCAACCCCACGACGATCACGGCCAGCTCGGGGCGCTGAGCGCCTTGTTGCTCACGTTGTCGGGAGCGGTGTTGCTGATTGCTTGTCTCAACTTGGCGAACCTGATGCTCGCCCGAGGAACGGCCCGATGCCGCGAGATTTCCATTCGCTTTGCTCTGGGTGCCACCCGGCGCACGGTCCTGGGTCAGCTTCTGGTGGAGGGTCTCCTGTTGGCGCTGTTCGGAAGCCTGTTGGGCCTGCTGGTGTCGGCCTGGACCGCTGAGAATTTGGTGGCCGCCCTGAATGCCATCAGCCCAGCCCGCCTGGAGCTCGACACCCGGCCCGATTACCGAGTGGTGGCCGCCACGCTGGGATTCTGCCTGCTCGCGGTGATTTTCTTCGCCCTTGGACCCGCATGGAAGCTGGCGCGGATCGACGCCCAGAGCGGTCTGAACGAACGGGAGGGAACCACTCAATCCACCGCGGGCCGCAGTCTGTGGGCACCGCGCCATCTGCTCGTGATGGGTCAAGTGGCCCTGTCCCTCGCTCTGCTGGTGGCGGCGGGATTGTTCGTGCGGGGAGCGCTTCGAACGGTGGCCCCGGATCTCGGCTTCCCCTTGGAGCGCGGCTTTTACCTGGAATTGGATGGCGGGTTGGCGGGTTACTCCGAAACCCGAACGCGCCAGGTGTATGCCGAGGTTCTCGAACGAGTCCGAACCCTTCCCGGCGTCGAGTCGGCATCACTCGCCGCTACGATTCCCCTGGGAATGTTGTCCATGGGCGAAGGCGTACAGCGCGCCGGATCGCCGCTTCCTCCTCCCACCTCCGCAACCTCGCCGGCGGAGGGCGAGGCCATTGGCGCCACCTTCAATGTCGTCAGCTCCGACTACTTCCGCACGCTGGGCGTCCGAGTTCAGCGCGGTCGGGAATTCCAGGACAATGAATTCCAACCCGGCGGGACCCGGCGCGTCGCCCTTGTGAACTCGATTCTCGCCGAGAAACTCTGGCCCGGAGAAGACATCCTTGGACGCCAAATCCAATTCGGTCGGGACGGGACGATGGAAGTCGTGGGCGTGGTGGCTCCCTTCAAGTTTCACCTGAGCGAACACACGCTGAATCCCATGGTGCTGGTGCCCTTTGGCCAGGACTTCCGCCCGGCCATGATCCTGCAGATCCGCGCCCTACCCGGAATGGATTCCGTCCGGTTGCTGGGCGTGGTCCGGGCTGAACTTCAACGACTGGATCCCAATCTACCGGTGCTCGGAGCCAAGACCCTGCAGAATCACGTGGAGACCAATGTGCAGGTCTGGGTGATTCGCACCGGGGCCGGTCTCTTTGTCGCGCTCGGGCTGATTGCGCTGCTGCTGGCGGTGGTTGGCGTTTATGCCGTCAAGGCGTTCATGGTGGCGTGCCGCACGCGGGAAATCGGGATTCGCATGGCCCTGGGCGCCGATCGCTCCGAAGTGGTGGGAATGGTGCTATGGGACGGTCTGAAGATCACGGTCCTCGGATTCGGCCTGGGGCTGTTGCTGTCGGCAGGACTGGCCCGGGCAATGAGGGGATTCCTGTTTGAAGTTCAGCCGTTCGATCCCTGGGTATTCGGAGTCTCCTTGATCGCCCTGTCCCTGTCGGCAGGACTCGCCTGCTGGCTGCCCGCCCGCCGCGCGGCCCGGGTGGATCCGATGGTCGCTCTGCGGACCGAATGACCGCGGAAGCGCTCGGAATTCTAAACCGAAACCTCAGCTTCAATTCCTATGTCCGACCTCCGGTTCGCTCTGCGGCAACTTCTGAAACATCCCGGGTTCGCGGGTGTGGCCGTCCTGATCGTGGCGCTCGGAATCGGGTCGGTCACCGCGATCTTTAGCGCCGTCAACGCGTTGATCCTTCAACCTCCCGACTGGCCGCAACCGGAACGACTCGTCGCTGTCTACGAATCCAATCTGCCCCGCAACGCTCCGTTCTTCTCCAGTTCTTATCCCAACTACCTGGACTGGCAGGCTCGCGGTCACAGTTGGGAATCCCTGGGGGCCGTGGCCGGACGTCCGATGAACCTTACGGGCGGCGATCAGGCCGAGTATCTCCAGGTCCGGGCGATGACGGCCAATCTGTTGCCCACCCTTGGAATCCGGTTGGCCAAAGGAAGGGGATTTCACGCCGAGGAAGATCGCCCCGGACAAAATCGGGTGGCGGTGATTTCCCACGGGTTCTGGCAGCGCCGTTTTGGAGGAGCCTCCGAGGTTCTGGGACAGCAGGTCGAACTCGACGGGATTCGTCACGAGGTGGTCGGGGTGTTGGCGGAGGGCACGCTCTTTCCGGGTGGGCTGGAGATTGGAATCCCGTTGGGTGCCGATCCCGCCACCGAGCGGAGAATGAACCACGAACTCGATGTCTATGGCCGATTGAAACCAGGGGTCAGCCTGGAAGAGGCGGACACCGAACTTAAATCGATCGCGGCGCAGATCTGGACCGAGCATCCCGAGTTGGATCGCGGCTGGAGCACCCGTTTGGTCCCCCTCGTTCAGGATTTGCTCGCCCCGGAATTACACACCGGGCTCTGGGTGTTGCTCGGAGCAGTCGGTCTGCTGTTGCTGATCGCCCTCGCCAATTTCTCCAATTTGCTCCTGATCCGTTCGGCCGCCCGCGCCCATGAACTGGCGGTTCGGACGGCTTTGGGGGCCACTCGCGGTCGGGTCATTCGGCAGCTCCTGACGGAGAGTCTGGTCCTGACCGTACTCGGTGGATTTCTTGGCGTGGTCGTTTCACTCGGGGCGGTGGAGATTCTTCAGGCCACGGACCTACCCCGGGCCGGCGAGATTGCCTTGGACGCCCGGGTTCTGGGAGTCGCTCTGGGCCTTACCCTGCTGTCGGGACTGCTGGCGGGTCTGGGTCCGGCCTGGAGGGCTTCGCAATCCCGACCCCAGGAGGCGCTTCGGGGGCGCGCTCGAGGTTCCGGTCCAGCCTCGCGCTGGCGGGACGCCCTGGTCGTTGCCCAACTGACCCTGTCCTTCGCGCTGTTGATCGGCTCGTCCATGTTGGTGCGCAGTTTCTGGCGGCTCCAGCAGGTGAACCCGGGATTCACCACCGAACGGGTGCTGTCTGTCTCGTTGCGTCCCCAGGATAACGAGCGCGCCGCCCAGTTCTACGAGCGCGTCACCGAACGAATTGCCGCCTTACCGGAAGTGGCCGGCGTGGGCCTCATCAGCAGCCTCCCGCTCACCGACGGCAACACCAGCAACAACATCTTTCCGGTCGGCCCATCGCCCCTTCCGGAAGAAGAGTCCATCCAATCCAGCTGGCGGCTGGTCGATGGTGGCTACTTCGGTGCCTTGCAGATTCCCCTGCTGCGCGGCACCACGTTTGCCGGTCTGAGTCCGGAGCAGGCGAGCCAGTCGATCGTGGTTTCCGCGTCCCTGGCCCGCCAACTGTTCGGCGAGGCCGACCCCATCGGGCGTCAAACGGAACGCGGGGCCAAAGGCGGTGCCCGTCTGACCGTAATTGGAGTGGTGGGCGATGTGCGAAGCGAACGATTGAACCTCAAACCCGCGCCGACGTTTTACATGTCGATGCACCGGTTCGTGTACGGACCCATGCGGATGGTGATCCGAACCACGGGAGCGGTGGAACCCCTGATGAGCTCGATACGCCAGGTGGTTCGAGAACTGGATCCGAAGGTTCCGATCTTTCGGGTGCAGACCATGGAGGAGTTCCGCTCCGAAAGCCTGAGTCGGGAACGTCTGATCACGGGATTGCTCACCGGGTTTGCGGTTTCGGCGTTGTTCCTGGCGGCCTTGGGAACGTACGGGTCCATGGCCTTCACGGTGCAGCAGCGGACCCGCGAGATCGGAATTCGCATTGCCGTGGGCGCCGAAGCTTCCGATGTGGTGAGGTTGATGGCCATTCACGCCGTCCGCCTGGTGGGTGTGGGGTTGGGCCTGGGTCTGCTGGTTGCCGTCGCTTCGGGCCGGCTCCTGACGTCGCTGTTGTTTGATGTCCGGATGCTCGACCCGTGGAGCTATGGCGTGGCCACCGTGGCCTTGATCCTGGCCGCTGGGGTGGCCTGCCTGCTCCCCGCCGTCCGGGCGACTCGCATTGATCCCTTGGTCGCCTTGCGGTCGGAATGACCCGGAATCTGAGAACTCATTTTATTATGACCGACCTGAAATACGCCTGGCGCCAATTGCTCAGAAACCCGGGTTTCACCGGTGTCGCCATTCTGACTCTAGCGCTGGGAGTCGGCGCGGCGACCGCGGTATTTTCCGTGGTCAATGCGGTCCTCTTGCGACCGCTTCCCTATCCGGACTCGGACCGTCTGGTGCGCCTGTATTCCGAGTTTCCCAACTTTCCCCAGGGCGGTTTGCGTCGCTTCGCCGTGTCGGTTCCAGAGTACTTCGATCTCAAACAGGAAACCAAATCCTGGGAATCGCTGGAGGCGTGGGCCACTGGCGGGGTGAACCTTGCCGGAGCAGGACAACCGACCCGGGCTACGGCTGCCGCAGTCACCGGAGGAATGTTCTCCTCCCTGGGTATTCCACCGCTTCTGGGACGAACCCTTACGCCCGCGGACGATGCTCCGGGTGGCGCTTCCGTGGCCGTGATCTCTTACGGACTCTGGCAACGCTTTCTCGGCGCCGATCCCGCCGTGGTCGGCCAAAACATTCTGCTCAATGGAACCCGATGCACCATCCTGGGCGTCATGCCCCGGGATTTCGAATTCCCTCCAGGAGCCACGGACCCTACTGAACTCTGGGCGCCGTTGGGTCTGGACCCTGCCAATCCCGGAGGAAGAGCAGATCACAGCCTCAGCCTCCTCGGCCGTCTGCGCACAGGTGTGACCCGGGAACAAGCCCAGGCGGAGTTGGAGTCCCTGGCCCATCACTGGGGTGAGACGTCTTCGGGTCATCGGTTCGACGACACCAAACACACGCTCGTGAGCTATGGTCTGCATGAGGAGGTGGTCCGAAGCGTGCGACCCGCGATGCGAATGCTACTCGGTGCGGTAGGATTCCTTCTGCTCATTTCGTGCGTGAACGTGGCCAATCTGCTCCTCGCCCGCGCGGAGTCCCGACAAAGAGAGATTGCCATTCGGGGTGCCCTCGGTGCCGGCCGGGCACGTCTGATTCGTCAGTTCGCCATTGAAGGACTGCTGCTGTCATCGGCCGGAGTTCTCTTCGGATGCCTGATCGCCTTTGGCAGTCTGGAAATCCTCAAGTCCGCCAGCTACGCCAGCATTCCCCGCGCCTCGGAAATCGCCGTAGATGGTCGCGTAATCGGATTTGCCGCCGCCGTGTGTCTCTTAACGGGAATCGGCTTTGGTCTGACGCCACTGGTTCATGTCCTCCGCCGCAGTTTGAACCCGGCCTTGAGAGTCTCGGCCGGTTCCGCCGGAGGAACTGCGGGCACGCAACACTTTCGGCAAGTGCTGGTGGTGGGCGAATTGGCCCTCGCACTGTGTCTGTTGATTGGCACCGGGTTGATGCTCCGAGGCTTCTGGAAACTTCAGGAAGTTCCGGCCGGTTTTGATTCCCAGAATGTCACGACTATGACGGTGGCGCTGCCCGAATCCCGATACGGACGTCCCGAGGTTCTGGAGTTCTGGAGGAGTCTGGACGAACGCTTGTCCGCCCTCCCGGGATTGGAATCCGTCGCAATGGCCACCGGCCTGCCCCCCAGCTACTCCAGCTCGCATAGCGATACTCAGATCGAAGACTTCGTACCGCGGGACGGGGGGCCCATTCAAAACGTGGAGTTCTACCAGGTGGTCAGTCCCGGCTACTTCCGTACGCTCCGGATCCCGCTGTTGGAGGGACGACTTTTCGACGGGCGCGATGGTCCGCAGGCACCCGAGGTGGCCGTCATCAATCAGACCATGGCGCGCACCTTCTGGGGCAACCGCAGTGCCGTGGGACGGCGGATCCGGCCGAGCGGCACTACCAATTGGTGCACGGTGATCGGAGTCGTTGCCGACACCAAAAATGGTGGCCTCGACAAACCAACAGGCACCGAGATCTATCTTCCCTTCACCCAGCCCGCTGGACAGAACCGTTCTCAACGAATGTCTCTCCTGATCCGAACGCCCAGCAATACCCCAGCCGTCGTCAATGTGGTTCGCGGTGAAGTGGCGCGCTTGGATCCCGGACTGCCGCTCTCACGGGTGCGAACGTTGGAGGACCTAGTCGCGGCGGCCCAATCCCGTCCCAGATACTTCACCCTGCTGTTTACCGTCTTTGCGGCTGTGGCCTTGGCGCTCGCCGCAGTGGGAATCTATGGAGTCATCTCGTACTCAGTGTCCCGGCAGTCGAAAGAGTTCGGTCTGCGCATGGCGCTGGGCGCGCGCCGGGATCACGTGTTGGGCATCGTGTTGCGGCGGGGACTGAAACTAACCCTCGTCGGGATGGTCGTCGGATTGTTGAGTGCGTTAGCGTTGACGCGACTCCTTTCCTCGCTGCTCTTTGGCATCACTCCGACGGATCCGGCCACGTTCGTTACGGTCTCCCTCCTGATGGCGGCGGTGGCGTTTCTCGCGACCTATCTTCCTGCGCGTCGGGCGACCTTGGTCGATCCCGCTGACGTCCTGCGGGCGGAAGGCTAAGCGTTCGAACTGTTTCTCTTCGGGAGGCTCGCACCGCCGCGGTCCAGACGGTATGAAGGCTGCCGATGAAGACGTGGGGAATTCTCCTGGGGCTGCTGTTTGGCGTCGGCTGTTTGCGGGCCGCGGAAACCAACGCGGCCCGCGTGCTTCCGGTCCGGGGCTTCTGCATTGAGGCGCCGTCGCCCAATCGGCTCGACGACTTTGTGAAGTTCATCGAGGAGGAACTCGCGCCACGGTCGGTGAACGTCCTCATCCTGCGGGTGGATTACCGGTTCCAGTATCAGAGCCGTCCCGAGTTGGCGGATCCCACTGGACTGTCTCGGGCGGATGCCCAGAAGCTCGCGGCCGCCTGCCGTCGGCACCAAATCCGAATCATCCCGCAGGTCAATCTGCTCGGACATCAGTCGTGGCAATCCCAGCTGGGTAAGCTGCTGCAGGTTTATCCCGAGTTCGACGAGACGCCGCAGGTGAAACTGCCGGAGAAGTACAAGTGGCCGAATCCCGATCGGCTCTACTGCAAAAGTTACTGCCCGCGGCATCCGCAGGTTCATGACGTGGTGTTCGCGTTGATGGATGAGGTCTGTGACGCCTTTGGTGCCGACGCCTTTCACGCCGGCATGGATGAAGTGTTTTATCTGGGAGAAGACCAATGCCCGCGCTGCCGTGGACGCAGCAAAGCCGAACTGTTTGCCGATGAACTCAAGGCCATCCAGGGCCACCTGAAGAAGTCGCAGCGTCAGCTGTGGATCTGGGGCGATCGCTTGTTGGACGGCCGAACCACCGGGTTGGGCGAATGGGAGGCGAGCTTCAATGACACCCACGGGGCGGTGGATCTGATCCCGAAGGACATCGTCATTTGTGACTGGCACTACGAGCAGCCCGCCCCGACGGCAGTGTATTTCGCGATGAAGGGATTCGGGGTGGTGAGTTGTCCCTGGAGAAATCCCGAAGTGGGCGTCGCGCAGGTGAAGGATATGCACCGCTTTCGGGAAGAATCCCCGGCGGTCCTGCGGGACCGTTTCCTGGGCGTGATGCAAACCGTGTGGTCAGGCTCCGGCGGCTTCTTGGATCAGTTCTACGGACGCCGGACCAATGCGCCCGCCAAGAATCCGGACCACACCGAAGCCACCTGTTTCCGCAAGACCTTCGAAGAAATCACGTCGGACCGGTAGGGAACGAGAAGGTCTCCCGCGGAGGACGCGGAGTTCGCGGAGGAAGAAACGGGTAGGGCGAGGCTCCCGCCGAGCCGTTCGCGCCCCACCGTAGCCGAGGGAACAAGGCGCTGACTCTCCCGGAACACTCCACGCGCCAGATTCCCAATAACGCGTCAGGGCACGGAATGGCGCCTCCTCCCGTCGGCGGCTACGAGCGCGGGAATGGCATCTCACGGAGCGAAACCGTTGGGTACGGTTCCGATCCCATGCCACTGTAGGGTCAAATGGCGCCTTCAGACCCACCGATCCAGCGCACCACGTCGACCCGAAACCGGCCAACCCTGTCCTGGACGGTTGCCTGGATTCTCTTGGGCTTCGGGCTCCTATCGGTCGGATGGATGGTGACGTACGGCTACCATCTCAACCTGGCACCCCTGTATTATGGCGGACTTCTCTCCGGATTCCTCCTGGTGGTGCTGTCCAAACGACTGTCGCTTGGCGTGGTGTTCCATAACGTCGCCAACACCCTTCTGTTACTGGTCGTCGGACTGTGCGCGCTCGACGCGATCCACGGTCTTCGAACTAGGTCCTCTCGCGCGGCACCGTCGGCGCAGCGGGCGTTTTCCTTCGAGGTGGCTCGCGGCGATCCGCAACAGTTCCGCAACTGGTGGAAGGACTACGTGCAGGAATGGAACCGACTGTTCCAAGAGATCACCATGCCGGATCCCTCGGGACAATTGCCCTTCCGGTTCCGACCTGGGTCCCAGGTCCAGTTCCGCGAGAGCCTGTTCTCCATCAATTCCTACGGACTCCGCGACCGGGAGTTTCCTTTCGAGAAGCAAGGCCAGTACCGGATTGTGGCGTTGGGAGAATCCACCACCATGGGCGTGACGCTCCAGGAAACTGACCGACCCTGGTCGTTGGCTCTGGAGGAGCGGATCCGTCAAAGCCCAGATGGCCCGCGCCCCGTCCAAGTCATCAACGCAGGTGTTTCGGGCTACACATTGGCCGACGGTCTGAATTTACTGCGGGAGACCGTCCTGCCGCTGAAGCCCGATCTGCTCATCTCGTACTTCGGGTACAACGGCTTCGATTTCCTCATCGGGCCGACGTCGATTTTGCGGGAGACCGCGCCCGTCCGGAAATCCCGACCGTCGCCCACGTTGGAACGGTTTGAGTATCAGTGGAACCTGCAACGCTACCGCCGACGCAACTTCCAGCCGGACCCGGATCCCGTCATGGTTGCCCGCCTCACCGAAGGCCTTCTGGAGTCCCACTACGCCAAGCTCTACGCGGATCTCATTGCGGTCGCCCAGGAGAACGACATCCCCTTGGTGCTCGCGAGTTTCAACATGGCGGTCGATCACGGCAGTGCGCCGGAAGTGATTGAGTTCTATCGGGCGGTCTTCCCCTCGGTGAACTTTTCAATCCTCGCCAATCAGGTGCACACCCGCCTAATTCGGTCACTGGCGGAACAACACGAGGGCGTCTGGTTCGTGGACATCTCCGATGGTCTGGATGGCGCTCACGAGCACTACATCGACCTCGTCCACTTTACCCAGTCCGGAAGGGAACGTTTGGCGCAGAATCTCCATACTGAACTCCAGGACCTCCTGAAGGCAGAGGAGCAAAGACACGGACTTCCCTAAAGCGCCGAACCGCGACGGCGGGTGCGAGGCGCTGACTCCACTAGAACACTCCATGCGCCGGAGTCCTCGGAACGCGTCAGGGCATTGTATGGCGCCTCCTCCCGTCGGCGGCTACTCAACTTCCCCAAACCTACTTCCCTTCCAGCGACTGAAAGACCGGCAGGAGAACCGCCAGGAGGACTGGAAAGAAGATCAGACACAGGGTCGTCATGGAGCCCGCCAGAAACGTTAGCCCCCATTCCTGACCCTGACGTTCATTTCGTCGGACCAAGGCAAAGACGCAAAACGCCACCACCGGAATCGGTAAGGCCAGGAGCCACGGACTGAGATCCAGACAGAGTCGGGTAAAGGCCGGTAGCGTCTGCGACCAGTGCGGTGACAGTTTGGCCACCGCCGTGAGCATCGCCCAGAGGCTGACACAGGCGAAGGTGAAGGTGAGGGAGATCAGGAGGTAGGAGAGTTTTTTCATGGCCCAGTTTGTGAGGGATTGAACTCGGGTATGACACGGCGGTTACAGTTGGCAACCTCCCAATTTGAAATCCTGATTTTTCCGTCTAACGCTATCTACGAAGAGCCGGCATTTCATCTCCGTCACCGGTGGTCATTACCTCCAACTCGACGATCCCGAGCTCGTGATCAACGCCATCCAGGGGTTGTTGGCGGAGCTCCACAAAGCCAAGTCACTGCCACTTCAGAAGCCCTAGGTTCTGACTGACTCCACCGGAACACTCCACGCGCCAGATTCCCATTTACGCGTCAGGGCACGGAATGGCGCCTCCTTCCGTCGGCGGCTACGGACCTGGTCAGTCACCACTCAACTCTCAACTTCCCCAAACCTACTTCGCCTCCAGCGACTGAAAGACCGGGAGGAGAACTGCCAATAGAACCGGAAAGAAGATCAGGACTAGGATCGTCATCGATCCCGCGACAAAGGTTGGACCGAATTTCCGTCGGTCCTCTTTGGCGCCCCGACGAAGATACAGACCGCCACCTCCAGAATCGGTAGAACCAGGAGCCACGGGCTCATATCCAAACAGAGTCGGGTGAACGCCGGCAGGGATTGCGACCAGTTCGGTGACAGTTTGGCCACCGCGGTGAGCATCGCCCAAAGACTGACGCAGACGAAGGTGAACGTGAGGGCGATCAGGAGGTAGGGAAGTTTCTTCATGACTTAGGCGCCGTTACGACTTCTGACCGCGAGGGACAAAGACCAGCAGTGCCAGGATCCCACCGATAACCGCGATCGTCGCCAGCGCCTTGCCTCCCAGGCCGGCCCATGAAGCGGGTAAATCAAACGCGACCGGCCGAAAGCCATTCGTGGTCTTGATCAAGCTAACAGCAGCCCCTCCCGGGAGAACTTCGGTGATGCTTTCGCCCCCTCGGACATACTGGGCATTGAAGGCTCCCACCTCTCGATCCATTTCAACCGCTCGCGTCTCGAGCAAGTAGCGCGTGGTTTGCGAGGCCGCCGAGCCAAAGGCCGGGACGGTTTCATCCTGCCAGAAGCCACGCCAAGGTTGATCGGGGGTCAACTCCCTCGTGACGAGCCGGAGCCGCTGATCCTTCATGGTGATCTCTGCCCGCGGAAAATGAAGGGGCCCCTTTTCGGAGAACTCGAGCTTCAAGGTGAGGGCGTTGCCCAAATCGACGGTGAGTACCGACAGCTCATTGGCGCTCACCACCATGATCGCCTTTGCGGCCAGCGCGTTGGTAATCAGATGAGGCGATACCTTGACCTCACTGAAGTCGATCCAGTCGGGATGGGCGCCTGAGTTGGGCTGTCGGGCCACTCCTGGCAATGACGCCTTCAAGGCATTCAAAAACAGCACGACAAGTTCAGGCTCGAGTCCATCGAACCGGTTCAATTTGGGCGTCGGGAGAATGGGTGCGTTCGCCCCGGAGGAGGTGACTGAACCATTGGGACCCCTAAAGTAATCCGCGACGCGGTATCCAAACCGCTCTTTAGCGTCATACAGCCATCGTTGTTCGAAGGGATAGAGACTCTTAGTCCGCGTCGTTTGATCGAGAATCCGAGGTGCTGCCTGAGTGGGGAAAACTTGGCTTGCGGCAACGGTGTCGAGGTTTTCGATTCCAAGGATAACAGAACCTTCACCGGCGATCTCCTCGATCAGACTCCAGCGGATGCCATTGGTGAGGAAGCCGAGCTTCGCGACGCGAACGTTCCGCAATTCCTCCGCATCCTTCGGATCCGACGGCACGTTCTCTCGGAGAAGCTTCTGAAAGCGCCTTTCGTCTTTTTCTACCGTCTGCCGGATGAACGCCAGATTCGCCTGAGGTGTTGGCTTTCTCAGGGCGACCTCTAGAACCCTGGTCACGAGGGCGACGTCGTTGCTGTGTTGAGGCGATTGCGCGAAGCAAAGGTGAATCGGGGTCACGGCCACAGCGATCCACAGCCGGAGCAAAATAGATCTGAGTTTCATGCTGGAGAATGCGACCCGAGTTCAGTGGCCGTTCACCGTTTCAACACTCCATTGAATGGGTTTTCGTCACCTTGCTTCCTCAGTTTGATAACAATCTCCGCGCCATCCAAGGCCGAGGGTGGAATAGAGAACTGCGTTCCTTTGAACCCCGGAGCCGACACACTACCACCGAGGGTGTCCGACATTTCTTTCGGAATCTCCGAGCAACTCCAGCGGCCGTCCGCGTCGGTCGTCACCACCAAATGGTCCAAGGCCAGAAACTCTTTGCCGTCTCCTTTGAAGTCAGGTCGAGGTCCGCTGAGGCGCACCAACGCTCCGGAGAGGGGCTCGCCCGCTTGATTCAACACCCGGCCGTGGATGCGCACTCCGGGTTCCGCGCGGTAGATGAACTCCGCGGGAAACGGACCGTGTTGACGCCGGGTCCATTGGACGATTCGGGGAACATATTCGGGATGATCCGCCCAAATGGTGATGTAGTTCAGATCGGCATGCGGATACCGGAGCGTCGCCCAGCCGTCCGAGTCGGTGTATTCGGTGCCGATGCGGGAGTGGACTCCGGGTTCGGCCACTTCAATCCGCAGCTCCATATTGCGGATCGGCTTGCCGGTGACGGCGTTCACGGCCTGGAAGCGCAGCTTACCCTGCCAGTCGTTCTTGGGATAGCGCGTGATCGGAGCGTCCCGCCACGCCGCCGGGAGATCCGGTCCGCCCACGGCCATTCCCACAATGACTTCCGAGGCGTCCGTCCAGGTGCTGATTAGGTCGACGCTCTGAACCACTCGGTGCGGATGCGGATTCTGGAAACTCGCTAGGATCAGACGCAGGGAATTGCCGTATTCCGCCACGCCCGCGGGAGCCTTGCCGGTCCAGGCGATCCGAGCGTCGGTGCCGGTCAATTGAGCCGTACTTTCGTAGCGCTGGCGCCAGTAGTTGAGCGTGTCGGTGCCATACTCGATGGGAATGTCGGCCGTCCGACCGTCGGCGTAGTTCAGACGAATCGTCGCAATCGCCGTTCCGGGTTTCTCATAATACGTCGTGGTGTGGAGCAAATAGAGGCGGCCAAACGCGCGGCCAATCGGAATGCCGTTTACCTCTGGACGGAAGTACCAAGCGTTGAGGCGCTGGGAATTTCGACCGGCCAGACGCACCAAGCCCGTGATGTTGAACGGCACGCCAAAGAAGGTTTGTTCGCCATGGGGAATCTGCATCCACATGCCGGGATCGTCCTGACGTCGCAGCAACACACGGTCGCTGGTCAGTTCCCGAGGAAAGTCGGTGAAGTCTTCGAGGTTGATGGCTTCGAGTGGCTTTTCGGTGACAGCCGGATTCCGAGTGAGCGCGCAGGACCCAAGAAATCCGATCGCGAGAACTCCCAGTAAGGCATTCAGCCAGACGATCGGTCGCACCTTGAGCGCCAGAAGACGGGCTTTGAGAGGACCGGCGCCTTCCAGAATGCCGATTCGTTCGAGCTGCCACGTGGTTGCTCCCGGAGCGGGATAGGACGCAAGCTTCAGCAGTGTGGCGCCGTAGGACTGCTGGGTCGTTTGACCAGACTGGGCGAGGACGAGTTGATCGCAGGCCAGTTCCCGATCCTGCCGCATCCGTCGGATGGCCCAGGCCACGAGCGGATTGAACCAATGCACCATTCCGACCAGGGACATCCAGGCATTGGTGAGTGGATCCCGCCGGCGCAGGTGACCGAATTCGTGGAGCAGAATGTTGCGCCACTCCGCGTCGCTCAGAACTTGGAGCAACGAAGCAGGTACCAGCAGCACCGGCCGGAACACTCCGAAGAGACACGGTGTCTCCAGATCGGGAGCCGCCCGCAGTTCAGTCGGGCGCGAAATCCCCATCACCTCGCGACATTCCTCGGACAGTCGAAGCACGCGCGCATCCGCGACCAGCGGCCAGCGGCGCACAGTGCGGCGATAGAGCGCCAGGCCCAGCCAATGGCGAACCGCCAGCGCCAGGAGTCCCAACAACCAGAGCCAAGCGGCCAGCTTGGCCCAGGTCGAAAGGGAGGAGTCGGGCGACGATTCGGGACGGGTGGTCGGTCCAAAGGCATAGGGCGCTGCGGGACTGGCCGTGGGCTCCGTTGACCGGAGAGGCTCCCTGGCCGCGGCCGATTCGACGGGAACTGCGGGAACCGGAGCCAAAGTCGCGGGCAAGGCCCACAACTGGGTTCGCAGTGATTCGATCGGCCGCGGCCAGGTCCAGGAACTGACGGGTAGGGTTGGCAGAGACAATCTGAGCAGAACGACAAACCAAAGGGCGAAGCTCCACGTTGGGCCGAGCGGCCGGCGCAGAAGGCGTTGGATCACCAGGACAAGGAGGATCAACGCGGAGGCTTCCAGGCTCGCGACGGCGAGGCCGGTCCACAGGTCTACGAACACGGCAGGGGTCATGATTTGGATGGGTCTGAGTTTTCGTCGAGGATCCGCTTCATCTCCTCCACTTCCTCCGGGCTGAGTCGCTGCTTCTTCACGAAGTGGATCAACGCCGGCCGCAGCGCTCCACCGAACACCCGTTCGAGAAACGAACTGCTCTCCGCGTTGACCAAGTCCTCGCGACTCAGTGCTGCGGAGTAGAGGTAGAGATTCTTGTAGCGCTCGGCCCGGACGACCCGCTTTTGCAACAGGCGCGCCAACATGGTTCGGACCGTATTGGGATGCCACTTCTCGCGAGGGGCCAGCGCTTCAATCAAGTCGTATGCCGGCTGCGGCGACTTTTCCCAGAGCAGCGTCATCAGTTTCCACTCCTGCGGACTCAGCGCCACGTTCGGACGCCCCTTCTGTTTGTTACGACTCATCGGATGGCTGGTTTAACTACAGCTGTAGTGAGAGGACGTAGCAAACAGATTCGTCGGAAAAGGCGGAAGTCGGGGTCAGGCAGGTAGGGCGAGGTTTCCACCGAGCCGTTCGCGTCTCGGCGAATGACGCGGCCGGAGTCCACACACGATCGGCTCCGCGAAGCGTCGCCCCACCGGCCGAGCCCCCAACAGTCCTGGGTTGGTGCAGGAATCCGTCCCGAGTTTGGGACGTCTTCGTCCCGCTAACGGACGCTTCGCCAACGCTCGCCAACAGGAAAGGCCGGATTTCCGGGCTTTGATTGCTGGCATACTCCCTGCAACCACCGACGAATGACGGCTGGTCACAGTTCTCGCATTCCCCGTTCCGATACGGGCGTCCTTCGCTCATGAACGTCTCGCCTTCTCACTGGTCCTGGACAATTGCCGTCCTCGTCGGCGTGTTGTCCCTAGGCTGTCTCGGCGCAGATGCCCCGGTCGCGACGAGTTCGGCGCAGAAGATCGAAGTTCAGGGTCGGCCCATGCAGTTTCAGACTCAGGGGACCGGCCGACCCACTTTGGTGATTGAGACCGGACTGGGGGAACCCGGCGTCAACAGCGGCTCCTGGAAGGCCGTCCTCGATTCGTTGTCGCGCAGCAACCGCATCTTCCAGTACGACCGAGCCGGACTCGGCGGAAGCGCGGCGCCTGCCAAAACACCCCGGACCATCCGCGATCAGGCGGAGGACCTGCACCAACTCCTAGTCCAAACAAAAGAGCCGGGACCCTTCGTTCTGGTCGGCCACTCCATGGGAGGTTTGGTGGTCCGAGGCTATGCCGCGGAGCATCCCGAGCAGGTGGCCGGAATCGTTCTGGTGGACTCTTCTCATCCCGACCAATGGAAACGCTGGCTCGCCGCGCTGCCCCCGGAAACGCCGTCGGAGCCTCCGTCGATCCGCGGGGCGCGAAAGCATCTCACAGCAACGCTGGCTGATCCCCAGAGCAATCCCGAGAATCTCGACCTAGCCGCCAGTGCCGATCAGATCCGGGCTCTGGGAACACTGGGATCCATCCCGTTGAGAGTCGTGACGCACAGCCCGAAGTGGGTGATGGTTCCCGACCTTCCGGAGCCTGTTTCCCAGCAGATAGAACAGGACTGGCAGGATCTTCAGAAGAGTCTGCTCGCGTTGTCCACGGCGAGTCGTCAGTCGGTTGCCGCGAGTGCCGGCCACTATGTTCAAGCCGAAGACCCGGCCCTGGTGATCGCCGCCATCCAGGATCTTCTGGCGGCGCTTCCTTCGAAGTCACCGTAGCGTTCATTCCACTCCGCATTTCCGCATGAACGACCTCAAGTTTGCGCTGCGTCAGATTCTTCGACAGCCCACGCTGACGGCCGTCGCGGTGGTGTCCCTGGCGGTGGGCATCGGGCTTAACACGGCGGTCTTCAGCATCATCAACGCCGTCTTCTTTCAGACCTTGCGGGGCGTGCCGGATCCCGGCCACGTGGTGTTTGCTAATGAACGGGTCAGCCGGGAGACCTTCCGGGAACTTCGGTCATCGGTTCAGTCGCTCGCAGGATTGACCGCTTTCCAGCCGGAGACGCTGGAAGTGGGTTGGAGGGATCAAGTGCGACGGGTGCCCATCCCAATGGTCGCCGATAACTACTTTGCCGTACTCGGAGTCCAACCCCGTCTCGGACGATTCTTCGAAGCTCATCCCGCCACTTTGCCGGCGCCGACTGAAGTGGTTCTGGAGTACGAGTTCTGGCGACAGGAATGTCAGGCGGACCCGGCCATCATCGGTCAATCCCTGCGACTCAATGGAACCGTGCACACGATTGTCGGCGTGGCGCCCTCGGCCTTTCATGGTCCGGGACCGGAGAGACCCCTGCTCTGGGTGCCGCTGGGAAGCCTTTCGCCGCTTCCGCCGAATATCGAAGAAGGCAAGGACCGCAACCTCCGTCTGCTCGGCCGGCTGCGAAAGGACGTTTCGTTGGAGCAGGCCCAGGCGGAATTGTCCGTCCTGCTTCAATCGATTTCCAAACGGGATGATCCTGTTTCCCAACCCCTGGTGCTCGGAATCGGCCGCGAAGTCTGGACCGGTGGAACTTCGCTGGAGAAACAAGCGGAGTTCCTCCTGGTCACCGCCGTGCCGCTCGTGGCGGTGGGAACCTTGCTGCTGATCGCCTGCTCCAATGTCGCCAATCTTCTGCTCGCTCGGGGTGTGGCCCGCCGACGTGAGATGGCGATTCGCCTCGCCACCGGGGCCAGCCGCTGGCGAATCGTCCGTCAGCTCCTGATGGAAGGGGCGCTGCTCGCGGCCTTGGGCGCTGGAGCCGGATTGCTGGTGTCCACTTGGACCGTGCGTTTCGTGTTCGCCACCTTCGCCAATTACTCGCGCCTGGAGGCTCCGCTGGACGGCCGGGTTCTGACCTACCTGGGCGCGCTCGCCGTCCTCAGCACCCTGCTGTTCGCGCTCGTCCCGGCTTGGGAATCCAGCCGGGCCGATGTGTCCGAGGCCTTGAAGTCAGAAGGTGCCGGCACCAGTCCCGGGCCCTCCACCAGCCGGCTGCGAAACGCCTTCCTAATCATTCAACTGGCCGGAGCCGTGGCCTTGCTCGTGATCTCTGCGACCTTTGTCCGCAGTCTTCTGCTCAGTCAGTTCGGTGAAAGCGCCCGGTTTGAGAATCAGCTGCTGGTGGCGCAGCTCCCGGAGTTGGCTGCGCCCCTGCCGGAAGCCGAACGCCGACGCGAGGTGCGCGACGCCTTGAAGTCCGTGCCCGGAGTTCTCGCGGTCACCTTCCAGACGGCCGGGCCGGCCGACCTGAAGGTGCTGCCACCGGACGGAAGTCCTCCCGCCACCAACGCGCCGGCGGTCCGGGTGACGCAGATTGATTCGGAGTTTCTCGTGGCGGTGGGACAGTCGCTTCAGATGGGACGGGAGCTTTCGGTGCCCGGTGCCAACCCGTCCCGTGAGATTCTGGTTAATCGCGCAGCCGTCAGCCGCTACTGGCCGGAGGGCTCTCCGTTGGGCCGCCAACTCCATCTGGAAACGTGGGGTGCGCTGGAGGTGGTGGGCGTGCTGGAGGATGGCGAGCCGTTGCCCAATCTCTACGCGGCCGTGCGGGACGAAACCGTTACTCCGACGGCCGTGATTCGCACCTCCGCTCCGGCGTCGGAATCGGTGGAATCGGTTCGGCGGATCCTGCGGCAGTCAGCGGTGGCGGGATCGGTGGTTCAAGTCGCTCCGTTGCGCGATCTGCGACGACAAGGACTGAAGGAAATGACTCAGGTGTCCCTGCTGTTGGGAGGCTTGGCGTTGGCGCTTGCGGCCACGGGAATCTACGGATCCATGGCGTTCACCAGCAGTCAGCGCGTTCGCGAAATGGGGATTCGAATGGCCCTCGGGGCGACCCGTGCGCAGGTCGTGGCATTGCTGGTGCGGCAGGGATTGAAAATGACGGTGGCGGGCGGCCTCCTCGGTCTGCTGCTGGCGCTCGCGGCTTTCCAACTTCTTTCTGGTCTGATTTTTGGTCAGTGGAAACTGGAACCCTCCGTGCTGGTGGCGGTCTGGGGAATCTTTGCTTTCGTGACGTTGCTCGCGAGTTGGATCCCGGCCCGCGCCGTGGGCCGTACGAATCCGCTGACTGCGCTCCGTCAGAATTAAACTCCGCCCACGATCCCGTCCTCCTATGAACTCGTCGTTCCTTCAACGAATCTTGATCGCCCCCCGTTCCTATCTACTCGCTGCGCTGGTGGCGTTCGGCGCCGTGGGCTGTCGACCCGGCAAATCAGTTTCATTCGAGGCGGCCGGCCATTCGGTCTCGGCCTCGATCCGAGGGGACCACGCCTTGGAAACCACTCCCGATCGCGCGGTGCTTCAGGGCACCTTCGGCCGGGTGACGATCGAACGCAGCCGAGTGCAGGTGGACGACGGCCAATGGGTCAATATCCCGGCCGACACCTCCATTCGCCTCGAGGCTTCGCCGCGCAAGATCTGGCTCGCCGCCGGGAACGTAACGACCAGCCGGTCCCGCTAACGAACTTCTCCTAATTTCGACTGACCCCCGTGCTGACTTCCCCTCCATGGCCTAAGTCCGGAGAGATTCCTGGGGTCTACAGAGTGCCCCGGGGACGGTCGTCGTTGGCCATGCTTACCGGGATGGGCCTGGTGGCTGGGAGTCTGCTGTTGGTCACCGGGGCGACGACCACGAATTCTGCGCCGGAATGGAATCAATGGTTGGGTGGCTCGGGCCGGCAACTCACGGTGCCGAACATTCCAGCCAAGTCCACTGCCCCAGAGATTCAGGAGCGGTGGCGGCGGTCCTTAGGTAGCGGATTTGCCGGCATTTCCATCTGGGGTGACCAGGCCGTGACGGCGATGACGGACGGCAAGCAGGACGTGGCCGTGCTGTTGGACACGGCGACCGGCGCCGAACGGTGGCGGTTTCCTCTGGACCGTACTCGGAAACGAGCGGAGGGCGTCCCGCTGGGCCCGCTGTCCACACCTGCCCTCGACGGAGAGGCCTGCTATGTCCAGGGCTTGGACGGGCGGTTTGTCTGCCTGGGTCGAGCCGCGGGTGACGTTCGCTGGGAAGTGAATTTGAAGCGCGCCTTCCAAGCGCACGAGCCGGGGTATGGTTTTGCCAGCTCGCCTCTGCTGACGGAGGACTTGGTGATTCTGCTGCCAGCCGGATCGTCGTCCTCCGCCATCGTGGCGTTGAATCGAGCGACGGGAACCCTGCGCTGGCGTGCTTCCTTGGGCACCTCGACGGAATACGCCTCGGCTACACTCGCCGGGCTTCCTGGTGCCGCCCAGGTGGTGGCCCAGTTGGGTGAGAAACTGGTGGGCGTTTCCGCGGCCGACGGAAGGGTGCTCTGGGAAATCAAGGAAGCGGGTGGCGGGCTGTGGACTCCCTCGGTGCTCAACTCCGGGGAGGTGTTTTTTCCGGGAAGTGGTCGGACCCTTCTCGCCGATCTTTCGTCGGCGCCGCCGCGGCAGGTCTGGAGCAGCCCAGTGTTTGAGGGCGTGATGGGTCCAGTGGTGGAGCTCCACGGTCAGCTGATTGGCTATCATCAGCGCCGGCTGACGGGATTGGATGTGGCGACCGGAAACCAGCTTTGGCAACGGGCCGAGGAATCCGACGGCCAGCTGCTCTCGTATGGCCCGTGGTTGATTCACTTCCATGACCGAACTGGAATCTTGGAGATTTGCTCGGTGGATCGGACTGGATTGAAAGTTTGCGGGCGCCAATCGGTTTGCCATCCCACGCGATCCGAGACCCCACTCACGTTTTCCCAGGGCGTTCTGTATCTTCGACTGCCCGAGGAATTGGTGGCCCTGAAGCTTGATCCTTTGGTTGGCACGAATTGAACCGTTGAGCCCGCAACCTCAGTCATGAACTTTTGGAGAATTCTGCTGCGACGATTGGGACGACATCCCGGATTCACTGCGGTGGCGGTTCTGACGCTGGCCCTGGGCATTGGCACGAACACCGCGGTGTTCACCGTGGCCCACACCCTTCTGCTCAAGCCGCTGCCGTGGCCGGAATCCGAACGGGTGGTCAATCTTTGGGAAAGCAATGCCAGCAAAGGTGCGGCGCAGGCTCCGATGGCGGCCGCGCAGTTCCTCGACCTTCAGCAAGAATCCCGGAGCTTTAGCGCCCTGGCGGCGTGGTCTCCGGCGGCGGTGAATCTGGCGGCCGGAGAGGCTCCGCCGGAACGGTATCCGGGCGCTCTGGTCACCGAAGACTTCTTCCGCGTCGTCGCCACTCCACCCGCCCTCGGACGGGGGTTTGCTTCGGATCAATTCGTTGCGGGCAAGGATGCCGTGGTGTTGATCGGCCATGCGGTGTGGCAGGGTCGGTTCGGAGGGGATCCGGGAATCATCGGGCGAACGCTACAGATCAATGGGCGCTCTCGCACGGTGGTGGGCATTCTCCCGGCCGGATTCGACTGGCCGGCCAAGGCTCAGTTTTGGGTGCCGAAGGTGTTCAGCGCCCAGGAAACGGAGGATCGGGACTTCAAGGCCCAACGCGTTCTGGCCCGGCTGGCCGACGGAGTCAGTCTGGAGTCGGCCCGTGCGGAGACGGCCACCCGGTTTGCCGCCCTGGTCCGTGAGCATCCGGATGTGCTGACCGGCTGGAGTGTTCGGGTGAATCCGGTTCTCGAGGATCTGGCGGGTCCGCTTCGTCCGGCGTTCAACCTCCTGCTGGCAGCCGTGGCCCTCGTGCTGCTGATGGCCTGCATCAACGTCGCGAGTCTGTTGCTGGCCCGGGGCGCGGCGTCCTCTGGGGAACTGTCATTGCGGCTGGCGTTGGGCGCGTCGCGCGGAGCGGTGATTCGGGAGATGCTGACCGAGAGTGGCGTGTTGGCGGTGCTGGGTGGATTGGGCGGCGTGTGGCTGGCCCAGGTGTTGGTGGGCGTTTTGGTGGCCGTGGCACCGGCTGGGCTGCCGCGGATGGATCAGGTGAAGGTGGACGAATGGGCCTTGGGATTCACCGTGGCTCTCTGCGCTTTAACTACGTTGATCGCGGGCGGACTTCCCGCCTGGCACTTGTCCCACGCGGACCCGATGGACGCGTTACGCGCCGGTGGGAATCGCGCCACAGAGGGAGCCAGCCGCTGGCGTCGAGGCCTGGTGATCTTCCAGATTGCTGCGGCCGTGGTGGTGTTGGTCGGCGCGGGATTGTTGCTGCGCAGTTTGGATCGCGTTCTGCGCCGCGACCTTGGCTTTCAACCCGAGCGGTTGGTGACGGCCCGCTTGGAATTGCCGCCGATTCGCTACTCCAGCGACGGCCAGCGAAACCAGTTTGCCGACGAAGTCCTCCGACGACTGACGGCCGTGCCCGGTCTGGAAGCCGCGGCGTTTGCCACGGCCCTTCCGCTTCAGGGGTGGCCACAGTACATCTTCCGGCTGGAGGAGAATCCGGGAATCAAAGTCAGCGACGCGCCGACCACGGGTTACACCGGGGTAAGCCCGAGCTACTTCACCACCTTGGGCATGCGGGTTCTGGGAGGGCGCGGGTTTTCCGAAGCGGATCGGGAGGGCGCGCCGGCCGTGTGCATGGTCAACGAGGCCTTTGCTCGGCGCCATTTTGGGTCGCGGAATCCGCTGGGTCAGCGGTTGGAGGTGGGCTTCAGCGAACCGCCGCAGTGGATGGAGATCGTGGGCGTCGTGAACGACACCACCAACGAGGCCCTGGAAGGCGACGTGCGCGAACAGGTTTTTGTGCCGCTGCGTCAGCAACCGGAATTCCTGACCGCGAATCCGGCGCTCAGCCTGATGGTGCGTCAGAACGGAGCGGGGTTCGAAGGAATTCGCGAAGCGGTATGGGCCGTCGACCGCGATCAACCGGTGCATTTGCTCCAGCCTATGACGCAGATCCTGGCCCAAGCTTCGGCCCAACGGCGCTTCACGGTCACCGTGCTGGCGGTCTTTGCCGGCCTGGCCTTGCTGTTGGCGGCGGTGGGCTTGTACGGCGTGATGAGTGGCAACGTCGTGGCCCGGACTCGGGAGCTGGGAATCCGGGTGGCCCTGGGAGCCAGCCGGGGCCAGCTCCTGGGACTGATCCTGGGGCAAGGTGCGCGGGCCTTGGCCCTGGGACTCCTGGGCGGCTGGCTGGGAGCCTGGGCGTTGTCGGGCTGGCTGCGGGGGTTGTTGTATCAAACCGCGCCGGTGGATGGCTGGACCTACTTGGCGGTGGCGGTGGTCCTTTCGGGGGTGGGCTTGATCGCCTGTTGGATCCCCGCCCGCCGCGCCTCCCGGGTGGATCCTCTGGTGGCCCTGCGGAATGAATAGCCGTAGACGGTAGAGGGAGAAGGCTCCCGTGGAGGCGCAGAGGCGCGGAGAAAGGCAGGGTATAACCGCAGATTGGCGCAGATTTCCGCAGATTTCTGGGAGGCCGAAAACTCGACTCAACTCATACCGGGAATCGATTTCTACAGCTCTGACCAACCCACCTTGATCTGGTCCAACTCCCTTCCCGAAATCTGTGTTAATCGGCGTTAATCTGCGGTTCATCCCATCCCCACCGATTCCAACCCCGGAGCAATGGAGTTCCAGGTAATCTGTAGGAACGCTTCGCCCTGGGTCGCTATCGCTCACCTGTGTCCCCTCCTGTTTTCCTGAGTTCCAGATTCACTCGTTTCCCCACTCCGCGAACTCCGCGTCCTCCGCGGGAGACCTCCTCCCAATTCCCCATCGCTGGGAATCCTGGTTCGCTAAACTCCCGCTTCCATTTGCTTACGGATGTGTGGGATTCGAGGCCGTATCAGTTCCAGCCAGGCCGAGACCGTCGGTGAAACTTCACCCTTTTGTCGCACGAGCACGAGGTCAATGGGAGGTGACCCGGGATGCACCGGCAAGAAGACCACGCCGGGTTGGCGAAAGCTCCGCACACAGCCGGGAACGAGCGAAACCCCGATACCGGCGGCCACCGCCATCAGCACCGTCTGCATCATCGGCGGCTCGCTGACGAGGCGGGGCGTGAAGCCCGCTTTCGCGCAAAGCTGGATCATCGAATCCACCAGCTCCGGGGCCTCACTGCGCTTGAACAAGACGAAGTCCTCCTGGGCGAACTTTCCCAGTACTCCCTGCTTTGCCTTCGCGAGGGAATGCGATTGCGGCAGCGCGAGCATCAGTCGGTCGCGGTAGATGCGTTCCTGCTCAAAATTCTTCTCCTGTTCCTGGCTGAGCGGACGCGTGAAGCCCACATCGATCTTCGCCCGCGTGAACGCCTGCAATTGCTGCTCAGGAGTCATCTCAAACAGATGCACCCGCACAGCGGGAAACCTTCGACGATACTCCTGGATGAGTTCGGACAGGAAACCCGCCACCGCAGAGCTGAAGCTGCCGATGGCGAGTGAACCGGTTTCACCGCGTGCGGCGCGACGGGCAACCTGTTTCGCAAGTTCAGCGTGGGCGAGGATCTCTTTTGCCTCGCGCAGAAACGCATGACCAGCCGCAGTCAGCTTGACGCTGCGCCTAGTGCGCAGCAGGAGCGCCACGCCGAGTTCATTCTCCAGTGATTTGATCTGCTGGCTGATGGCGGGCTGTGCCACGTGAAGCTCCTCAGCGGCGCGCGTGAAGTTCTGTCGCTCTGCCACGGCTACAAAATAGCGGAGGTAGCGCAATTCCATCTCCTCGAAGAGTAATCGCTTCGCCTTATCACTGCGAGAGGAAGATGCGATTTCAGCAATCAATGGTCACTGGCTAGTTTCACCTCGTCGCCGGAGAAACCGGAGCGACAAGAGAAACAAGACAACGGCAGCAAAACATGAACACGACCAACAGCAATCTCCTCCAGCCCCTGACCATCGCCACCGCTCCTGACTCCTCGAAGCCGGTACTCGAAGGCATCCAGAAGGCCTTCGGCTTCATCCCGAACCTAATGGCGACGTTTGCCAACTCGCCCGAGGTCCTTAAGGGCTATCTGGCTTTGGATGCCGAGTGGGAGAAAACCGCATTCACCCCGCCGGAGCGCCAAATGGTGCTCATTACCGCAAGTCTCGAGAACGGCTGCAGCTACTGTTTGGCGGCGCACTGCACCATCGCAAAGGGTTTCATGGGAGTTCCGGCCGAAGTCGTCGCCGCCATCCGTACCCGGAAAGCCACCGGCGACACCAAGGTCGATGCGTTGGTGGCCCTCGTTCGTGAACTGGTTTCCCAACGCGGCCATGCCCAGCCGGCAACCATCGAACGATTTCTCGCCGCCGGTTACTCGAAGCCGCAGGTGATGGAGTTGCTGCTCGGCATCGCCCTCAAGACGATCAGCAACTACCTTGACCACCTCAATCCCGCGCCGCTGGATGCCGCGTTTGCCGCCGAAAAATAATCTCGGTGGTGCCGCGATCGAGTGCCAAGCAAGTACCAGGCATTCCAACCTCGGACTCACTCTTGCCAGTTGGGCTCAGTTCGCGGCATCCAGGATCCGGAAATGGCTCGTGGTCCCATTCAACGGCAGGGTGGTGGACGCGTTGGTGACCACGTCCACGGTGGACCATTCGCCCACCAACAGATTGGTCGTGATTTGAACCGCGAACGGCGGGGTTCCTCCCGCCCAACTCAGATTCAGCGAGCCGCCCTGAACCGAGGCATTGAGGACCGGGGCGGTGGGCGTGGGGAAAAGGTACCGGGTGGCATGGTGCAGGTTTTGGTAGAACCAGTTGTCCGAGGTGATGGGCAGGATGCGGACTCCGGGCGGTGGAATGTTGGCCCCGGTTCCAATCCCGTTGCCCAGGTCAAACACGGCCGGGGTGTTGTCATGACTGCTGAGGATCAACGGGAAGGGCGCCGCTGCCCCATTGGTCTGAGTTCCGTACTGACCCAGCCAGATCACCACGTGAGAGATGTTCGGCCCGCGGTTGGGCTCCGCATTGATATAGAGGAGATCCCCGGGTTGAAGCTGGGCGAACAACGAGTCCAACGAACCCGGGGCATTGATGGCGCCCGTGCTGGCGTTGGGACCGTTGAAGTACTGACCTTCAATCATCGTACCCCACCGGGAGATGCCCCAGCCTCCGTCCGAGGCAGGAACATCTTCCTCGCCTTGGGTGCCGATACCGGTGGGCAGCTGTAGACCTAGGGCAACATTGTAAACGAGCGCGGCAAAGTTGCTGCAGTCGATTCCTTCGGTCCCCAAACCGGCGGATTGTTGGTAGGGATTCGCGATTTTCCCCTGACCCGTGGTGGTGTTGAGTTCCGCCTCCTGGCTGACCACCGACCACTTCCAATAGTTGGGCGCCGTGGTGGGAGCGGAGACAAAGCCATTGGCGTAGGGGTTCCACACCGGATGATGGTGGTGCTGATACGGCACGCCGATGAACTGACTGGCCACCGCGAGAAGGCGCTGCTGTTGATAAGTCAGTTCATCCATTCCCGCCGGAGCCGGGGCGATGTCGCCGGCGTTGAAGACCGTCCCACCGTTGGGAAGGGTATGGGCCGGGTTGGCCACCGCGAACAACTGCGGAATCACCGGCCCCCAGCTGTCATGGCGAAACGCCGGGCTGTACCAGTCAGCGAAGGCCGGCGAGGACGAATACGTGGTCAGGGCAGTCACGCGCGTGGCGAGATCGGGGGCGGAAGAAACCTCGGAGGACACCGAGATCTGGAACGGGGAGACGTAGGATTGGCCCAGCGCCCCAACGAACAGGGTGGACGTTAGGGCCGCCGTGAGAACGCGACGAGGCAACGGACGGATCGAGATCATGAACGTGTGCGAAGGTTGATGACGTTCCACCGAAGTCAGCGAGTCACAGGCTCGGGGCACGCTGGAACGCGGTTTGTTTGGGCGCCCCCAAATTCCCCGGTTGTCGCCCGGCTGTCCAGAAATGCCCGCCTGGAATGACAGGTAATCCATAGCAGGTAATTACCTGGCACTCTCTTGGGTTCGCACACTTCTGGAGCAGCCGGGCGCTCCGCCGCCTAAAGGCGGGACTCCGAACCCCCAACGCGCTCAGGGAACCCGCGAAGAATGACAAGGAATCCATAGCCGACTTTTTCTGTGCGGTTCCGGGCCGATCGGGCATTTACGGGTGATGGTGACCGTCCGAGCCGATCCCGTGGATGACGCCGAACTGCTCTCGCGCTATGCGGTGAGCCGTTCGGAAGAGGCGTTCGCCGAGTTGGTGCGGCGTCACTTGGACCTGGTCCACTCGGCCGCTCTCCGCCAGGCGGGAGGCAATGCCGCGGCCGCCGCTGACATCGCTCAAATGGTTTTCATCGAACTGGCCCGGCAGGCGGGGACCCTAAGCCGGCATCCCGCCTTGATCGGCTGGCTCTATACAACCACCCACCGACTCGCCGCGCGTTACCTCCGGACGGAAAGCCGAAGAAGACGACGCGAAGAAGAAGCCCAGCACAGGCAGCAACTTCAGCATTCGGCGGAACCCGTGGCCGATTGGGGCCAACTCGCCCCGGTCCTGGATGCCGCCCTGAATGAACTGGGCGAATCCGATCGGCTCGCGTTGCTGTGGCGTCATTTCGAACGCCGGCCGTTCTCGGAAGTGGGTGCCCGATTGGGCCTAAATGAACATGCGGCGCGAATGCGGGTGGATCGGGCCTTGGATAAACTGCGAGGTCGCTTGGCGAAACGGGGAATTCACTCCACCTCCGCCGCGCTGACCGTGGCGCTTAGCGGTCCCGTGGTCGTCGCTTCTCCTCCTCAGCTCGCCGCGTCGATTACCCTCGCCGCAGTCGCCGCCACGCCCCTGGCCCTCAGCACCTTTGGATTTCTCACCGTAATGTCTTCTACTCCGCTCAAGCTTGCCGCCACGGCGCTGGTCTGTGGTGTCGTCGCTACTCTGCTCGTGGTCCGTCAGGAATCGGCCCACCGCCAACGGGAGGCGGATCTGACGCGCCAGCTGAACCAAGCGCGGGCGGACCTTCAGTCCGTTGAGGAAGGCTTGCGCCAATCCGAACAGGAACGCCTTCGCCAGGCCGCCTCCACGGAGGAACTGCTGCGATTGCGGAGGGATGTGGCAGCGCTTCGTCGAGCTGCGGGTTCCCCCGGGAGAGCAACGGAAACGAACGCCGTTGCTCTTCCCGCTTCCGCGAGCCGGATTTCCTCGACCAAGTTCGCGATGACCATTCCTGTGACCATACCTGCCGGTTCCACCTTGCTGACCGACAAATGGACCACCCGCGACGGAAAGGTCGCCTTCGCCCTCGTGACGCCCACTTCGATTGGGACTACCGAAGCACCGCAGGTCAGCATAATGGCGCGGGTGTTTGAGTGTACCGAAGAGCGGGTCCAAGAGTTGAGTAAGGCGTTGGGCGGGTCTCATTTCGTCAGCGAGGAACAGAGGCGGGAACGGGCTTTGGCGGACGGCGTACCTTATCGAAGCCGCACTCAATCCGCGGGATTGTTCACCGAAGACCAACTGAAAACCTTTCTCGCGCATCTAGAGTCCGCCGAGGGAGTGGATCAGTTGATGGCTCCCGGCGTTACGACTGCGAGCGGCCGGCAAGCTCAGGTTGGGATGCTGAGCGATTCTCCGGATGATCCGGTGAACGGCCTGATGTTAAACTTCGTTCCCACCCTCACCGAACAGGGCGACGTGGAGCTCCTCATGAACGTGGACCGAGAGGGGGATCGCAGCGACCCGTAGCCTCAGCCGTGTGTGTGCACTAGGTCCGAGTAGAAGACACCGGCTTGCCGAGCAGCCTCGAGCCCGCTAGGCCGCGAAACCATGCCGGCAGCACCCGTTCGCGGCGACGCCCATTCAGCAACCCGCCGATGAACGTGGAGCGCACGAAGAGATCGTAGGTGAGCAGAGAAAGCGCGATCGTGACTGTCGAAACGAAGAGCAGCTTGAGCGACCAGTGCCCCGGTAGTTCGGCGACCGCCACCTGCAACCAAACGACGAGCGGCAGATGGACCAGATACATCCAGTAGGACGAATCCGCGACGTAGCGAACGCTCGGGTTGGGTCGACGGCAAAGTTTTCTAAAGACGCCGATGGTCAGGAACACGAGCGACCACATCGTGAGCGCGTAACTCAGCGCATAGACTGCATGCGCCGCGGTGTAGTGGGGATGGCCTGGATCGCGTTCTATTTCACCCAACAGCAGAATCGCGCCGATACCGAGACCCGCCCCAATCCAACGCAGTGCGGTGAGCCTGGCGAATTGGGGAATCAACTCGCGCTGCCGACTCAACATCCAGCCGAGGACAAAGAACCCTCCGTAGATCGTCAGCGCCGGGAAGTGCGGCTTGAGCGACTTATCCGGCGTGTCCATGCCCCAGAAATTCATGAACCACAGTGTACCGGCGGTTGGCACTGCAAGGATGACCAAGGCCACCGGGGAGTTCGCCAGCCAAGCCACACCTCGGTCGGCCTGCCGGACCAGCACTTCCTGCCACGAACCGGTTCGGCTCAGCACTCCCCGCGCGACCAAAAACAGCGTGGTGATCAGCGCGAGGTAGTACAGAAACCACAGATGCGATCCGGTGAAGATCCCGGCCGGCAGCGTGGCGAGGGTTTGAAAGCCACCGACCAGACCGGCCCCGATATCCACGTCACCCCGCAGGCTGGCGGACCCCATGATCCAGCCGGAGATCACCAGCGGACGCAGGAGAAACCAGCCAATCACAAACGGTACCAGGATGCGGGTTACCCGCGAACGCACGAAGTCTCCCGTTCGTTTGCGATGAAACGTCAGGTGACTGAAGAAGCCCGCCAGCAGGAAGAACAGTTCCATCCGGAACGAGTGGCTGACGGCCATGAACGCCGTCACCAGCGGACTGGTCGAGACGTCCTGCACCGCCCAGCCCATAAAGACCGGCACGAACGACAGACACGCGTGGAACACAACGCCGAGAACGAGCGCAAAGGCCCGCGTGGCATCGAGGTAATCCAATCGCGCGTCATCGGCGGAGCGCAGAGCGATGGGTTGGATTCGACCGGTGGGAGAGGTCATGGCAAGAGGCAGATTCAGACAGCGGGCCGACCGATTCAGTAGAAGCCGATTTCATCTACCTCGTAGGCGAACGCGTCCCGGGCCAGGCCAAAGGAGACCAGGTTGACGCTGGTAATCGACTTCGCGTTGAGCGGGGTCTGTTCCGACCAAGCGCGCTTCATGTCCTTGAAAGGGATACGAACCTCCTGAAATTCCCCGCGCTTGCCGACAATCGGCGTGCTGGTGTGGTAGTCGAAGTTGGTAATCCCGGCCGTGCCCACTTGAACGCTCAAAATGCCCTGGGTGACCTTCACCTTCAGGCGAACTCCGGTGTATCCAGTCAGATCCTTCGTCTTGCCCTCTCCGGCGACAAGGGACACATAGCTAACGAAGGCGGGAACGCCGCGTCCGGGCACGAGGTCCCCTTTTACGGAGAGCACACCTTTTTCACACTTCGGCGTCGCCTGCGAACGGCTGCCTACGGACGCATCATTGACCAGGATTCGTTCCTGCCCGAACTGGTTGAGACGGGCGTCCGCGTAGTCGTCGAGGAGCAACGGTACTTTCGGCGACTCGGCCGCCATCGGGCCGAGGTTGATCAACAGACCGGCGAAGCCGACGGCGAGGAAGGTGTGAAGGGATTTTCCCACAGCGGGAATTGAGGGTGTCTTCATGGTGACGTTCTTGGCTGCGGCTGGATCGTTTAATCCGACGCGTCGCCAGCAGGTGTCCGAATCGGGGAGGTCGGTGACAAAGATTCCGCTTTAAACACCG
Organism: Verrucomicrobiota bacterium; assembly: GCA_017309115.1. Classification (GTDB taxonomy): domain Bacteria; phylum Verrucomicrobiota; class Verrucomicrobiia; order Limisphaerales; family UBA9464; genus UBA9464. Next base: position 50,776 of record JAFLEF010000024.1, read on the forward strand.
AGAATCCCTCACGAACCGTCGGTGATCTTGCTGATCATCCGGGTTCCCTTGAAAAATCCTGTCACCGCTGCGGTCATTACTGGCACAGGTTCCAAAAGGATGACACGCATGGGCGATACGCTGACCTCGCTTGAATTCATCACGGATGCCGAACTCGTCACCGCTTGCCGGCGTGGCGACCGCGAGGCCTTCGCCCAGATCGTCGAGCGCTATCAGCGCCTGCTCTGCTCGCTGGCGTATTCGGCCACGGGGAGTCTGGGCGAAAGCGAAGACGTGGCGCAGGACGCCTTCGTTGATGCCTGGCGGCAGATGCACACCCTGCGTGAACCGGAAAAGCTGCGCCCTTGGTTGTGTGGTATTCTGCGCTTCAAGCTCGGGCGGCGGCACCGCTCGGCGCAGCAGGAACCGTTACGACAAGCGGAGCCCCTCGAGGCGGCCGACGACATGCCGTCGGACGACGTGCCCGCTGTGGAGCTGACGATGAACCGGGAGGAGGAAGCGATCCTGTGGCAGGCTTTGGAAGGCGTGCCCGAGATTTACCGGGAACCGCTGGTGCTGTATTACCGCGAGCATCGTTCCGTGGAACATGTGGCCGCCGCACTCGACCTCACGGAAGACGCGGTTAAGCAACGTCTCGCACGCGGCCGAAGAATTTTGCAGGAACGAGTTCTGTCGTTTGTGGAAACCGCTCTTTCGCGGAGCACTCCCGGTCGGGCGTTCACGCTCGGGGTAATCGCGGCCCTGCCGGAATGGGTGTTACCGGCCAAAGCCGCCGGGTTGGGGGCAGCCATGGCCAATGGCAGCGTCCTGGCCAAGACAACGAGCCTCGCGGCGATACTGGCCTCCGGCTCGGGCGTGGTTTCAGCGGTGCTGGCCTTGCGGGCGAATCTGGATCAGGCGCGGACCCCGCGGGAGCGCCGTGCGGTGGTCAAGATTACCGCGGCCGTGTTCTTCGGCGCCTGGGCCCTGCTGACCGGCCTGTACGTGCTGCGGGCGGCGGCGTTTCGTTGGCCGGATGCCGCTTTAGTGCTGGCCGCGATCACGCAGGCCTTTGTGTTGGCGTTTATCATCGGTCTGCCGGTGGCGTTGCTACGAGTTATGCGCCGGATGCGCCGTTTGCGTTCGGCCGAGCGACGACGGCATCCCGAATTGTTTGGCGATCCGCGGGATCAGGTGGGCTCCGCTGCGGGGGAGTATCGCAGCCGCTGGCAACTGCTGGGCGTGCCGCTTGTGCACATCCGGTTCTCGTCACCCGATGATGGCGAGCGACCGGTCTTCGGCTGGATTGCCGGCGGAGATCGCGCCTACGGACTCCTGTTGGCATGGGGAGGTTATGCGGTCGCACCGTTCAGCTTAGGTGCCGTCGCGGTGGGCTTCTTCGCCCTGGGATCAGTCAGTTTCGGAGTGATTTCGGTCGGTACGGCGGGGGTCGGTTGGCTTGCCATCGGCTGCATGGCTGTGGGAGTGAGAGCCTATGCGTGGCTGTCCGCGCTGGGCTGGCAGACCGCGGCGGGTGGTGGCTTCTCCATCGCCCGGACTGCCGCGGAAGGGCCGGTGGCGTTCGCGTCCCACGCCAACGACGCCGTTGCCCGGCAGATGCTCGCCGCACCCGAGGGCGACCCCGGTCAGCTAACCTTCGTGATCATCATTTCCCTGGCGTCACTCATCCCCATCGCCCTTTACGCCCGGGCGGTGCGGCAGCGCCTGGGCCGACAATCCGCGCCGGAGGAGAGCGCCCCGGGATCATCGCCGGGCCGATGACCACGAAGAAACAGAGAGTGACGCCAAAGTAATCGTCATACCACCAGCCTACCGCGACCACGAGGCTCGTCGAGTCGCGATTCAAGGTGGAACCCCGCCTCATCGGCCCACTTCTTTCCCTCCCATTCCTGTATCCCTGCTTTCCAGATTCATCCCCCCTCTTCGCTCGCCGGAGCAAGTCGTCGTGGCATGACTTTCAACGTGCTCGGAGTCGCGGGGACGGCCCGGTGATCCATCCCAACCGGTGATAGGTCACTGCGGTGCGGGACCCAAATCGCCAACGACAATCGAGGCGCAAGGAACGAACCCGGACCGCTGCAGGGTTCGGCGGGAGGCCACGTTGTTGACGTTGCAGCGCGTGACTGGCGTCACTCCGAGTCGACGACACTCCACTGGCCGGCTACTGCACTCCCCAGAGGGCGTTCCGTTCAACGTCCGCTGAGTTGCTGAGCTCGGCGGACCAGGTCGATGAACTCGGAGCGGTAGCCCTCGCGATCGGGTCCCAGTCCGGCTTCCGCCAGGCGGGAGACCTTGTCCCAGGTCAGATCGCCCTTGTGCGGCGAGTTCCGCAGCAGCATGCCGTAGCCAGCAACCGCAGTGGCGAACTTGAAATCGGCACTGGCCTGATTGAATTCCCGGTCCGTGTCCTTCACGGGAAGTTCCAACAGCTTGCTTTGATCACCATCCGGAGCCTTGTAGCGCAGCCGGAGCAGGAACAGCTCGTCGGCATGGGGCGCCTTTTCCCGGGCTTCCGAGGCGGGTGGCTGGACCTGATAGCGCAGGGGATCCACTCCCGCGAGACTCGGCGAGGCCGGCTCAATTTCGTACAACACCGTGACTTGGTGTCCGGCGCCGACGTCGCCGGCGTCCTTCTGATCGTCGTTGAAGTCGCGATCGCGGAGCGCGCGATTCTCGTAGCCCAGGAGCCGATAGGATTTCACCCGAGTGGGATTGAACTCGACCTGGACCTTCACGTCCTTGGCCACGGTGACCAGCGTGCCTTCGAGTTGTTCGCCCAGGACCTTGCGGGCTTCGGTGAAGGAATCGACATAGGCGTAGTTGCCGTTCCCCTTGTCGGCGAGCAGTTCCATGGTGGAATCCTTGAGATTGCCGAGACCATATCCGAGAACGCTAAGGAACACGCCCGACTTGGCTTTTTCCTCGATGAGCTTTTGCAGTTGGGCGGGATCGCTGATCCCGATGTTGAAGTCACCGTCGGTGCACAGGATCACACGGTTCACCCATTCGCGGTTGAAACGGTTGGTGGCCAATCGATAGGCGTCCACGATTCCGGCGGCTCCAGCGGTGCCGCTGCCGGCGCGGAGCGCTTCGATGGTGTTCTGGATCTGGGTGCGACCGTCGGCGGTGACGCGGGTGGGTTCCAGCGCAATGCGGGATTCCCCGGCGTAGGTCACGATGCCCACAGAATCCTTCTCGGTAAGACGGTCGAGCAGGAGCCGGAGCGAACGCTTCACCAGGGGCAACTTGTTCTCGGGTTCCATCGAGCCGCTGACATCGAGCAGGAAGATCAGGTTGGCCGGCGGTCGTTCCTGGCGATCGGTTTGGGGAGTCTGCAGGCCGATGCGAATCAGTTTGTTTCCTTCCTTCCACGGGGAGTCGGCGATTTCGATCGCGGTGGCGAAGGGTTCGCCGCGGCGCGGTGCGGGATAGTCGTAGCGGAAGTAGTTGATCAATTCCTCCACGCGAACGGCATCGGGAGGCGGCAGGCTGCCGTCGCGCAGGAAGCGGCGGACATTGGCGTAACTGGCGGTGTCCACATCCAGGCCGAAGGTGGAGAGCCGTGCGGCCAGGACTTCCTTGAAGGGGTTGTCTTGAATGGCGCTGTAGCTTTCGGTGCCGGACTCGGCGTAGCGCCAGGTCGGAGCGTCGGCCAAGCGCGCCAGCTGTTCCGCCTCCACCAGCTTTACGTCCTGACCCAAGGCGAGTTCCCCGGCTTTGCCAGCTGCTGCGGAAGCCGAGAGGGTTCGGCCCAGGTTGAGCTGATTCTGCTGGGGAATCAGGCTGTAGCGCCGCGCTAGGAGCGGATCCATCCGATAGAAATTTTCGGTCCCGTTGGCTGCGACGGTGGCGTTGTCGACGGCGTTGAGTGAGGGAATCGCCGACAACGATTCAGACTGACGTTGCGCCAGTTCACCGTTGTCGTTCCGCGTGATTGATCCCAGGGGTGTCGGACCAGCCGACTGGGAATTCAGGGCTAGATCCGTAACACCACGTTCCGCCTTGTCTTTTCCGAATTGCAGGCCGACCTGCGGTTTTGGCGTGGCCGTAATGCCTCTGAATTCGGACTCCTCGCGGATGACTTCAGTCGGAACGGGCTTTAACGCCAAGCGATCCACTTCGGGCGGGGGAGTCAGGGACTGCTTCCGACTGAGAACCGGCTGAGGAAGGGACAACAACGCGAGTACCAGAGCGGCGAGACCGGCGGTGGCCCAGATCAACTGCTGCCGCCAAAGTCGGAGCAGATCGCCGAAGGTCTGCCGTTGGGGTTCCGCTCGGGAAGGCTTGGGTTGGGAAACCGCTTCGGGGGTGGAACGGAGGAGGGTGGTTCGTTGCGCTTCAGAGAGGGCGACAGCGGGTTCCGCGGCGAACTCGCGGGCGAGGAGATCGCTGGTGTGCCGCAGCGCCTCCATCTCGGTAAGGAGTTCGGGCGATTGATTCAGGGCGGCCTCGACTTCGGCGCGTTCGGCTGGGCTGAGTTCGTCGAGTAGATACGCGGTGAGTTCGGGGGAATCGGGGGAAAGCTTCATGCGATGACGGGAAGGGGGTTCAGAGCGGATGGGTGACAGGGCGGGGTTGTTCCAGTTTCTCGAGTCGGCCGCGCAGGGTCTTCAGCGCGGTGTGGAGCAGGAATCCGACATTGCCCACACTGAGCGAGGTGACGGCGGCGATTTCCTGGTAACTGAGGTGGTGTTGGAATTTGAGTCGGACGACTTCGCGTTGATTCGCGGGGAGTCCGGTGAGGAGGGCTTCCACCTGGCCGGCCGTGTCCCTCGAGGCGGCAGTTTCCGCCGGAGACGGCTCCGGAGCGGGTCGGTGGTCCAGTTCAAGGTCTGTGAGCGGAGTCATTCGACGATCCTTTCGCAGCACGTCGAGAGCCCGATTGCGGCCGACGGTGAACAGCCACTGGGCCAGATGATCCTCCACTGCGCCCGGGGGTTGCTGGTAGAGGCGCAGGAAGGTGTCCTGCACCACATCCCGGGCGGAATCGAGGTCACCGGTAAGACTCAGCGCGTAACGAACCAACGGGGCTTCGTAACGTTCGAGACTTTCCCGGAGGACTTCATCCCGACTGCGGGTGTCTCTGGCCGATTGTTCAGACTCCATGCCGTGCTGTCGGGATAACGCGGAGCCGGGGGGATTATTAGAGGAAAGTTTCGCGAACTCGGACTGAGGCTGGCTTCGGCGCGAAGAACCGCGGGGATTGATCAAATGCAAACATATTGCATTGACGAAGTCGCCGGATTTTCTCACTGTAGTCACCGTCAAGTGTACGGCGAACATCCCATGGAGGCGTTCTGGAGTCCCCGCGAGTGGGCGGGGTTCTGGGTTGCGTTAGTGGGATGGGAGCGGTGCCGGTCGGGATAAGTCTTTTCCCAGCGGAGCGCTCGTGATGGAGGCGTCTCTGCTCGGGAGTGAACGGTGTAACGGTTGAAGCCGGGTCCGGATGGATCGCCGCGGCCCGGCTTCTTCACACCCACCTGCGGGTGGGTGGCTCTCTGGTTCGAAGTCAGTTGATAAAATCCCCTTTTGCCATGCCCATTGCTTCCACGGCTCGACGACGCCTGCCCCGTACCGGTCAACCCCTGCCGGTCACCGTCCTCTCCGGATTTCTCGGGGCCGGAAAAACCACGCTGCTCAACCACATTCTCCACAATCGGGAGAATCGTCGGGTGGCTCTGATCGTGAATGACCTCAGCGAGGTCAACATCGATGTGGCTCTGGTCCGCGGGGGTGGAGCCGCCCTCAATCGGACCGAGGAGAAGCTCGTGGAAATGAGCAATGGCTGCATCTGCTGCACGTTGCGCGAGGACTTGCTGAAGGAGGTGGCGGCGCTGGCCCGGGAAGGTCGCTTTGATCAATTGGTCATTGAAAGCACCGGCATTAGCGAGCCGTTGCCAGTGGCCGAGACCTTCACCTTTACCGATGAAGCGGGCCGGACACTGAACGACCTCGCCCGTCTTGACACGATGGTCACGGTGGTGGACGCGCTGAACTTCCTGCGTGATTACGGTTCGGCCGAGAGCCTGTCCGATCGGCGAATCGCTCGGGACGAGTCGGATGATCGGTGCGTCGTGGACTTGCTGATCGAGCAGGTGGAGTTCGCCGACGTTCTGGTGGTCAACAAGACCGATCTGGTGACTTCGGCTCAGGTGGTGCAGTTGGAGGGCATCCTGCGGGCTCTGAATCCTCTGGCGAAGATCGTCTTCTCCCAGTTTGGACGAGTACCATTGGCGGAGGTTCTCGAGACGGGGCGCTTTAATTTTGAAACGGCGCGTCAGGCTCCGGGTTGGCTGCGGGAACTGCGCGGCGAACACACACCGGAGACCGAGGAATACGGGATCAGCAGTTTCGTGTACCGCGCGCGGCGTCCGTTCCATCCCGAACGGTTCATGCGAATGATTCAAGGCGACTGGCCGGGCGTGATTCGCAGCAAAGGTTTCTTCTGGTTGGCCACCCGGATGGAATGGGCGGGCTCGTGGTCGCAAGCGGGCGCGGCGTGTCGAACTGAAGCGGGAGGCTTCTGGTGGGCGGCGGTGCCTAAGAATCAGTGGCCGGACGACGACGAGCAATGCCGCGAGATTGCTCGGCTTTGGAAGAAGCCATGGGGCGACCGGCGTCAGGAGATTGTTGTGATCGGGCTGGATCTCAACGTCGAACTCCTCACCGAACGTCTCGATGCCTGTCTGCTGACCGATGCCGAAATGGCGCTCGGTCCGGAAGGTTGGGCACACTTCCCTGATCCTTTCCTGCCCTGGACCGTTCGCGAAGAGCCGGCTCCGGAAGCGCCGCCCACGCAAGTTCGCGCCCGCTGAGCGCGAGAATTTACCCCGATATCCCATGCAAGTTTCCACGCTGCACCACGAACAGAAGGATGCGGAAGCGCTGACCCAGGCGGCGACCGGGCGGCTCAGCCAAACGATGATTGGGTTTATCTTTGTCCTGAACTCCTACGTGATGGAATGGTTGTTCGTCCGGGGGAGTCTGGTGGCGGGCGGCAGTGCGCTCATTGGGGCATTGCTCCTGGGATATCCCCTCCTGGCGGCGTCCGTGGCGAGCCTGCGACGCGGGGAATTCGGAATCAACGAACTGGTCAGCATGGCCTTCCTGGCGTCGTTTGCGACCAACGATTACCGCACTGCCGGGGTGGTCGCCTTCTTCATGTTAATGGGCGAAGTCATCGAGACCCGGACGGCCGCTGGCGCGCGGGCTTCGATTGAATCGCTCGTTCGGTTGACGCCGACCCGGGCTCGTCGGGTTGTGGCTCAGGGCGAGGAAGAGGTGGCGGCGCAAGATCTGCGGGAGGGAGACTCGATTCGTGTTCGGCCGGGCGACAATCTGCCGGCGGATGGAGTGGTCCTTTCCGGCGAAGGCTCGGTGAATCAGGCGAGCATCACCGGCGAATCATTGCCCGTGGACAAGGGAGTGGGCGACGAGGTGTTCGCTGGGACCCAGAACCTGAATGGAGTTCTCGTGGTGCGCGTGACTCGGGCCGGGCAGGACACCACGCTCGGCAAGGTACGGGATCTGATTCTCGCGGCGGAACAGACGAAGCTGCCGATCATGCGTCTGATCGACCAGTATGTGGGCTTTTACACGCCGTTGGTGTTGGTGCTGGCGGCGTTGGTCTGGGCGTTTACCAAGGATTTGCAACGGGTGATTGCGGTGCTGGTGGTGTCGTGTCCCTGCGCCTTTGTTTTGGCGACGCCGACCGCGATGGTCGCGGCCTTGGCGGCGGCGTCCCGGCTCGGGGTGTTGATCAAGAACGTGGCGGATCTCGAATTGGTGGCCCGCATTACGGCCTTCGTCTTCGACAAGACCGGCACGGTCACGACCGGACGCCTGGCAGTGAGCCGGTTGTTTCCTCTCGAGGGATGTACTCCGGCCGACTTGTTGCGTTGCGCGGCATCGGTGGAGCGGTTCAGCAATCACCCGGTGGCTCGGGCCGTTCAGCAACTGGCCGACGAGGCGGGAGTCCCGTTGCCGGAAGCGGAGAACTTTTCGGAAAGTGCCGGTCAAGGAGTTCGGGCCCGCGTTGAAGGTCACGAGGTGCGGGTCGGTCGGGCCACTTGGTTGCGGGCTGAGGGCATTGCGGGTGATTTCGAGAGCAGTGTCGATCTTCAGGAGGCTTCGGGCTACAGCCTGATCTTTGTGGCTCGGGATCGTCAGTGTCTGGGATGGATTGCCCTGCAAGATCGGCTGCGACCGGAGGCGCCCGCGGCGCTACAGGCCCTGCGGCAGATTGGGATTCATGCTCAGGCCTTGGTCTCGGGTGACCGGAAGCCGGTAGCCCAGCGGGTGGGGGCCGAATTGGGAATGAACGAAGTGGTCGCCGAGTGTTTGCCCCAGGACAAGGTGGCGTACGTGCGGTCGCTGAAGGCCGCCGGACATCGGGTGGCGGTGGTCGGAGATGGCGTCAATGATGCGCCGGCTCTGGCGGCGGGCGATCTGGGAATTGCCATGGGCGCTGCGGGCAGTGATGTGGCGTTGCACAGCGCTTCGATCGCTTTGATGAATAGTGAGTTGAGTCGGTTGCCCTTCCTTTGCGCGCTCTCCCGCGAGACCCGGCGCGTGATCCACCAGAACTTCCTGGTGGGCCTGCTGTTCATCGTCGGCGGGCTGTCCTTGGCGATGGCCGGTTATCTGAATCCAATTCTGGCGGCGATCCTGCACAATGCGGGATCGATCTTGGTCGTGTTCAACAGCGCCCGTCTGGTCCGTCAGGGAGAAGCACTGGAACCGGCAAATATCCGCCGGGTTTCGCCGGATTCCCCCTCATTGGAGCCGCAATTTGCCTGAATCCGCACTTGCCCGGACCTCACTCCTGCTTAACGTTGCAATGTCTTTGCAACACTTGGCCTCCCATGCGGGTTTACGTCGTCTGGTCCTGTCTTTTGGGGCGGGGTTGGTGACGTGTCTGCTGGTGTTGGCTGGGGTTCTGGCGGCGAATCCAGTCTGGCACGAGGTGTTGCACGATCACGATCAAAAGCCTGGGTCGTGTGCGGGAACCCATAAGGATTCCCCCTGTGATTCGTCCGAACCCGAGGCCGGCTGTGGCGTGTGTGCGTTCGCCCTGCAGCACGTCGATCTGGTCGGCTTGGAACCGGTGACGGTTTTGATTTCGGGCCATTGGACCGAGGTGGGATTTGCGGGGTCATTGGTGATGGTGCCTCAGCGGTCGGACCTCTCCGGCCACGGTCGCGGGCCGCCGGTCGGCGAAGCTTAAGTTTCTGAGCTTCCCTGCGCGGGAAGTGTCGTCGTGTCCATCGTGGCCGACGTCTTCGTCGTCTCGTTCTCCGCGCCTCGTCGCGCCTGTCCCATGAAATCCTTCCCGGCATCCGGCCGGAACCCCAATCGGGGCTTCACTCTGATCGAATTGCTCGTGGTGATTGCGATTATCGCCATCCTCGCGGGCTTGTTGCTGCCTGCTCTGGCTTCGGCGAAGTCGCGCGCGAACCGGACCGCTTGCACTTCGAATCTGCATCAGTTGGGTCTGGGAATTCAGATGTATGCCGACGACAACCGCGGATACTTCCCCGAAACGACCCACGAGACCGGTGAGACCAACCGTTCCTGGATCTTCACCATGCGTCCGTACCTTGGTAATACGGACCGAATTCGCATCTGCCCTTCGGATCCGTGGCGTCAGGCGCGGCTGACCAACAACGCCAGCAGTTATATCCCCAACGAATACGTCGTCGTGGATGCCCGGTCCGGCTTCGGTCAGGTCGAAGAATCCTTCCGCAACCTGAATGCGCTGAAGAATCCTGTGGAAACCATCACGACCTTCGAGGTCACCGACAATCCCGAGAAGATCAGCACCTCGTTTGACCACACCCATTCCCGGAACTGGTTCAAGGGTTGGAACGCGGTGCTGGAAGACATTCAGCCCGATCGCCATCGCACCGGTTCGCCCAGCCTCGACCGCACCCGGGGCACGGCCAATTACTTGTACGCCTGTGGTCATGTCCTGCCCGTTGCCGCGAAGACCATGAAAGACCGCGTGGACCGCGGCGAAAACATCGCGAGACCGCCCCCTTGAACCCCTTTTGTTCCTAGTCCCCTACCTATTCACACACCACTCCTGAAATCATGAAACAGTCCTACCTCACCGGATTGTGGCTGGCTTTGCTGGCCGCCCCATCCCTCAGTGCTGCCACCCCTCTCACTTCGGGTCACACCGATGTGGGGATTGGTTACGAAGGCGCCTTTGACCTTCACGTCCACGATGAAGAGAACGACATCGAATATGCCCCGGACGAAGCCATCTTGGTGGTGGGCAGTGCGGGTCTTCAGTTCTCTCCCGGCGGCAATTTCAGTTTCCTCGGACCGGCCGGCACGCCCGTCTGGGTTTTGCCTGAAGAAGAGAATCCGGAACTGCTGTTCCTGGGAATTGGCGCGGAGGAACTCGCCCCGGCGGATTGGACCGGCAACGTCACCTTGTCGCTGACCTCGGTGACCGGTCCGGGCAATTTCTACCTCTGGAACGTTAACTCGTTCGGAGTGCCCTCGGTCAAAATGGACTCGGCCGATGGGATCACCGGGGCCGACAACGTCTCGGTCATTCCGGGAAGCCATTCCCACTACAACTGGGGATTCTCCACCCCGGGAACCTACAGCGTCTCGTTTGAAGCCACCGGTCTGAACGTGCTGGACGGACCGCAGAACAGTGGGCCCGTGGCCTTCCAGTTCCAAGTGGTTCCCGAACCCGGAACATGGGCCCTTGCCGCGGTCGGAGCCGGAGCCCTGGCGTTGCTGGGCCGTCGTAGTTTGGGCTAATTCGGATCACCTAACGGGTATGCGTGGTTTCTCGCGTTGGGGAATGAGCTGGCTGGGGCTGCTCTGGGCCGTGGTGGCCTGGGGCGCCGAGCCGGGTGAGCGGGTTCGTCTGACCAATGAGCATGTGGATCTCCGGATCATTTACGCTCCGGGCACGACCAACGAGCTCTACTTGGTGGCGCACAATGGGGATTCCCGCACCAACTATGCCTCGACCAACGTCGTTCTGGTCGCTCGGGAACCCGCGGAAACCACCATACCCCCGGGGTTCGAACAATTCGGCGAACCCGGCTCACCCTTCTGGATCCTGCCTTCCTCCCAGGATCCGCAGTTGCTCTATCTCGGAATCTCCGGTGAAGGGCTTCCCGCCGGAACCTTTGATTCGGCGCCAGTGGTTCATCTGCGGCAGGTTCAAGCCCCCGGTTGGTTCTTCCTTTGGCAGTTCGATCCCGGCGGCAACTTGCTGATGCGAATGGACAGCCGAAATGGCATTGGACCCGAGGATGCGGTCACGGCTCAAGTTGGTAGCCACGCGCACTACAACTGGGGCTTCTCGAGCAACGGCGTGTATGAAGTCACCTTCCAAGTGGAAGCGCGCTTGGCCGGAGCGACGACCAACCTGACCGCCCAACTCACCACGTTCCGCTTTGAAGTCGAGCCGGTGCCCGTGGGTCCCGCCAGCCCCGCCGTGCTGTCCGTGGTGGTGGCCGACGCCACGCATCTCCGGTGTCAACTGACGGGCGATCCGGGCGCCACGTATCAAGTGCAGTCGTCGCTGGACCTGACGACCTGGACCAACGGGGAACTGATTACTGCCGGAGCATCTCCGATTCCGGTGGCGGTGCCGTTGCCGGCCGGGGGCGGCCCGATTTTTCTGCGGGCACTCAATCCGTGAGATTGCCAGGACCGGCTACCTTCGGGGCGGACGCCGGGTGTTGAGTTCGAACACATGGCGCAGGTGGCGCACCTCCCGCACCTGACCGTCGGTGAGGAGAACTTCCACGACATCGAAGCGCCATTTGACTCGGCGATCGGCTAAGGCTCGCAAATAGTCTTCGGCTGTCAGCGAGAGGAGGCGGCGTTTGCGGGCATTCACGGCGGCGGCGGGTCGCACCCAATCTTCGGAGGACCGGGTCTTCACCTCGACGAACACCAGACAGTCCTCGTCCCGGAAGATCAGATCGATCTCGCCGTGGGTGGAACGGTAATTGGCCGTTAGAAACGTCAGGCCGTGATCCTGCAAAGACCGTTTCGCCGCCAGTTCGCCGAGTCGGCCTCGCCGCAGGTGTTCTGGCTCGGAGTCTTTCCGGAGCAGTTGTTTCAGTTTGGCCCACCAACCCACAGGGGGAAATCCAGCACAAGGTGTCCGGGAAAACAAACCAGGAGCCCGGTTTGCGATCGATCAGGGCGAATTGAGGGAGCAAAGCGGCTGTTGGATTCGATGTCGGGGCTCTTAACCATTCCTCAAGCGACCCTTGAAATGCACCCTCGATTCCCCCACAGAAGGCGCGCGGCCAGATGAGAACTCCGGACATGAACCAGCGAAACGGTAAGCGGTCGAGATGGATTCGATGGATTGGCTTCGCGGCGGCCAACCTCACCGTCATGGGTCTGCTTGCGGGCGCAGCATTTCTCTATGGCTGGGCCCGCTTTACCCAGTCGTTGCCTGCGCTGCATGGGTGGCATCGGCAGGCTCCCACCGCGGAGTTTCGCGCCGCGGATGCGCGTCCCGGCTACACCTTCGATAACTACCTGGATCAGGAGGCGAAGGTGTTCGAGCAGTTGAACGCGTTAGTGGCTGGACCGTGGAAGGCCGAGGCCGAGGGCAAATTCGACCGATTCCGGGCCGGGTCGGTCTGCAATCCCGAAAATACGCTCGAACGGAATTGGAACCGCAGTTTTGTCTTCAAAGCCGAACGGCCCATCGGCGGCGTGCTGCTGGTGCATGGCCTGAGCGATGCGCCCTATTCCTTGCGGGCCTTGGCGGAGCGCCTGCACGCGGAAGGCTACACGGTGGTCGGTTTGCGGGTGCCCGGACACGGCACCTGTCCGCGCGCGCTGGCCGAGGTGGCCTGGGAGGACTGGACAGCGGCCGTGCAGGTCGCGGTCCGCGGAGTGCGCGAGATGATTCCCGCCCAGACGCCGCTGATCCTGGCGGGCTATTCCAACGGTGGCGCGTTGAGCGTCCACTATGTGACGTCAGCGCTGGAGGATAAATCGCTGCCGGCGGTGAACGCAGTGGTGCTGTTCTCCCCCATGATCGGCATCAGTCCGCTGGCGCGAGTGTCGCCGCTCTATCGCGTGGTCGCTGCACTTACCGGTGACCCAAAGGCGCAGTGGTCGGCGGTGAGCGCGGAAGTGGATCCGTTTAAGTATTGCTCCTGGCCGATGAACGCCAGTGAGCAGGCGTGGAAGGTCACTCAGGTCGTGGAGCAGCGGCTGGCGGCGCTGCAGCATGCCGGCCGCATGAAGGAGCTGCCGCCGATCCTGGCCAATCAGTCGGCGATTGATGCCACGGTGGTCGTGCCCAAACTGATCACCGCGCTGTTTGATCGACTAGAGCCGGGCAGCGCCAGCGAACTGGTGTTGTTCGATGTCAATCACGTGTCCTGGCTGGACAACCTGATCAGCCTTTCCTTCGAGCGGGAAATCCGTCCGAGATTGGAACGGAAGGATCTACCGTTCGCGCTCACTCTCGTGATGAATGAAGCCACCAATTCCCTGGCGGTGAAGGCCCGGACGCGCGCCGGCAATTCGCTGACCGAGGTGGCGTTGAAGGAAGTCTGGCCGAAGGGGGTGTTTTCCTTGTCGCACATTGCGGTGCCGATCCCGCCGACGGATCCCGTCTACGGCACAGCGGAGGCGACCGAGAAGACTGGGCTTCCGCTCGGATCACTCACGATGCGGGGCGAGCATGGGGCGTTGATGATATCCGACGCGATGCTGGTCCGGCAGCGGAACAATCCGTTTTACCCGTTCATGGAGGATCATGTCGTCCAATGGCTGGCGGAGAACACCAAGGCACAGTGACGGGATTATAGGATTTCAGGTTAGGTGGAACACGGACCTGAGCTCACCCAAACAGATCCGGCTCGGGCTGACGCAGCGGGGCAAAACTGCGGCGGTGGATCGGACATGGCCCGTGCGCGGTCAGTGCCGCCAAGTGGTCCGGGGTGGGATAACCCTTGTGACGGGCAAAGCCGTACTGCGGCCAACGTTGATCCGCTTCCGCCATCCACCGGTCCCGGGTCACCTTGGCGAGAATGCTCGCGGCGGCGATGGAGTAGCTGCGCGAGTCGCCCTTCACCAACGCCGTCTGCGGGAGAATCAGTGTTTTCACCCGCGTGCCATCCACCAGGGCGTGTTCCGGTTGGGGATTCAGTCTGCGCAGCGCGTCGTTCATGGCCCGATGCGTGGCTTGAAGGATGTTGATCGCATCGATCACCTCCGCCGCGGCTTCGGCGATCGCAAACTCCAAACCGGGCGTTTCGGTGATCCGCTGATAGAATTGTTCGCGTTCCTCCGGCGTTAGCTGTTTCGAGTCATTCAAGTCACGAAACGCCTCGGGCATGCCCTCGCGAATCCAAGCGAGCGGAAGAATCACCGCCGCCGCCACCACCGGCCCGGCCAACGGCCCGCGACCCGCCTCGTCCACGCCGGCAAAGCGCTGCCAGCCCGCTGCCATAAGTTCCCGCTCGGGCAGGAAACGGTCCGACTCAGGAAAGGATCGGGAACGCGAGGGACGGGACGTCACCCGGCGATTCACTCCGAATCCACCGGGCTTGCCAAGTATCCCGCGTCGATCCCATCAAGGGGTCAGCGCCCGATAGAAGTAAGTCTGCCCCACCGCGGGTGGCGTGTCTTGGAACGTTCCGGTTCCGGAGCCGTTGAGGGTGACGTTGCCAATTCCCTGCCAGTTTGGAGCGGACAACGAAGCACTTCGCTGAACCGGATACGACTTTCCGGCACTGCCCGACACCTGAAGATTTAGGGCTCCGTTGGGCAACACTTCCCAGGAGGTCAGCGTCGCTGGGATGACGGTTCCCCCGCCCGGGGTGGTCTCAATCAGGAAGCGAGTCTCGCTCTCAATGCCGCCGAATCCGCTCATTTCCGGAACGGTGTTGGTCGAAAAGTAGAAGGACTTGGTGAAGTACAGCTGCGCGGTGTAGGTCTGGTCGACGGCGAGCGTATTGGCCGGAATGACGATGGAGGTAGCGTTGAGCGGCAAATCCCGAGGGACACAGAAATCCGGCGCTTGGAACACCACCTCACCCAAATCATCCGAGATTATGAGGAAGAGTTGATCATTGCCCGTCGCCCCGACGAAGGGAGTCCATTGCAAGGTGAACGGTTGGGTCGCATCCCACGATTGCGTGGCGTCGAAGTTGGTGATTTTGGGAACGGGCGGCCGGGTCGACGGAACATTCATCGGGATCACCCGTTCGGGTTGGCCGGTCTGGGTGAAGCGCAAGGTGTAGGTGCCCGCCGGAAACGCCGCATCCAATTCGGCCTGGGTGTCAAACGAACGGAAGTAGTTAAAGAACCCGAACGTGTTGAGATTCGTCTGCGATCCGTTGGGAAGCGTCAGCGTCGCCGCGGTGACCTCCGGCCCGAACTCTGGGGCATCCACCAGAGTGGAAAACAGGAATGGATTCTGGTCGAGATCCGGTTCCGGGTCAGCTGTGGAAGTCTGTCGGTAACTGGAGATTTTGTAGAGGACGTAAGTGCCCCACGTATCAGGTACCGGGCTCAAATCGCACGGGGTCGTCGCCGCCGTTTCGAACTGACCAAAGTTCACCGCCGTCGGCAGGTCCTGACCGGACTGACTGCGCAACACGGGATTTGCACCTGTCGGATTCAAAAACCAAGAAACCAGGGTGTTGAGGGGAAACCCGCCGCGGTATTCGCAGAAGAGTTGTCGGCCGTCGGCACTCCAGGAATAGCTGAACTTGGTAGCCTCCACGCCCAACCACGTAACCGCCCCGGGAGTCGCCGGAGGATTGCCGCCCAGATTCACCGTTTTCTCCATCGGTTGACTGAAGCGAAACACCACGACGGTGTTGGTCGGGACCTCGGTCGCATTGTTGGCCGGCGTTGAAGAAATCAAGCTGGGTCCGGTGGCGCCGGTGCCGGTCGAATAGGCGCCGCTCACCGTCGCCAGCGCGATTCCGCCCTCACTCTTGAACTGGAAAAAGGGATTCACCCCCGTGGGATTCAACGTCCAGGTGATCGTGGTGTTCAACGGAACCGCCACGCTGGGTGTGACCGTCAAGGTGCGGTTGTCGTCACCCCACTCCCCGGTCATCTGCACGCCCACGGTGGACGGGCTGGTTTCAAAGTTTCCGACCAGAGCGTTCGGGATCGTCGGAATCAAACCGAAGGTCGTGTCCATGTCCTGATCGAAGACAAACACGAGTGGTGTGCTGGTGCCGACTCCGGTCGCCCCGTCGGCAGGAGTCACCGAAACCAGTTGGGGAGCAGACTGAGCCGATGCCGTCAGGACCAGGGCGGTCCCTACGGCTGTCCACGCGCCGCGCTGGATTCCCCGGAGCATCCGGCCAAAGAAATAAGGTGTCGGTTTCATTGAAAGATCTCTGGGGGGATAGCATGCCTGAAACCCCCCAAGCGAGAGTAGAGTGCGTCAATGGAACTTTGGGCGTGACTCGTAGCCGCGGCGGGACAGAGGCGCTGACTGAATAGGAGAATTTCCTGCGCCTGATTCCGAGGAACGAGTGAGGAGGTTAAAGGGCGCCTCCTGCGGTCGTCGGCAACGGGGTCGTTCGTGTCCCGACGAAGGGCATTTCACGAGGCATCGCCCAACCGGAGGTGAGGGAAGTGGTAGGGGGGATCAGCAGAATCCCTAGGTGATTTCACGAGGACTCTGAGGTGGCTTGCCCGGTCACGCAGAGGATCTGGCCCAATACTCAGAAGCAGCGGCCAAAACCATGGTGAATGGCGTCAAGACCAGTTCTGCGAATCCAGAACCCCTGACGAGCACACCATGAAAACTCCAACCACCCTCCCCGAAAAATCGGTTGGTTCTGAGCTGCTTCTCAGAGCTGCCGGTGGCGTCGTCTGGGGCGATGCCAAAAGACAGCCCAGAGTGGGCTGCGTGACCCCGGCGCTGCCGCGCTGGTTGATCAATTTCCTTTCCTACGCCGCTCTGTTGGCCTGTTTCCTGGCCGACGCCGGACAGATCACCCTGACCTGGGATCCGAACCCGGAGTCGGATCTGGCCGGTTACCGAGTCTATTTCGGCTCCGCGAGCCGCGGCTACACCAACCTGGTCGACTCGGGACGGTCCAACACCAACACCGTGACTGGTCTGGTGGATGGGGCGACCTACTTCTTTGCGGTTACCGCGTACAACACCAATGGGCTGGAGAGTGATTACTCCAACGAAGTCCAACTGACGGTGGCAAACAGTACGACCCCTCCGCCGACGCCTCCGTCGGTGGCGATCAGCGGGGTCACAACCGGTGCGACCTACACGACGCCGACGACCCTGACCCTGGGGGCGACGGTGGTCGCCAATGGAAACACGGTCTCCAAGGTTCAATTCCTGAATGGAGCCACCGTCCTCGGGGAAGACTCGGTGGCTCCGTTTGAGTTCCTGATGAGCAATCCGGCCGCGGCGAGCTACTCGGTTTCGGCGCGGGTGTTTTACGGGACGTCGTCCACCGTCGATTCCGCGAGCGTCTCCTTCACGGTGGCGAATCCACCCCCGCCGGCGATTGCGCTGACGGGTGTGACCAGTGGTCAGAGCGTAGTAGCGCCGGCCACGGTGAACCTCGGCGCGACAGTGACAGCGAACGGGAACACGATCACCAAGGTACAGTTCCTGAACGGCGCCACGGTGTTGGGTGAAGATACGACCGCGCCGTACGCCTACGCCTGGAGCGGAGTGAGTGCCGGCAGCTACAGCCTGAGCGCCCGGGTGACCTACGGCACGGGCCAAACGGTGACCTCGAGTGCGGCGAGCCTGACGGTGACCAATCCGGCGCCGGCAATTGCGCTGACGGGTGTGACCAGTGGACAAAGCGTGACTGCGCCGGCCACGGTGAACTTGGGCGCCACGGTAACGGCGAATGGGAACACGATTACCCGGGTACAATTCCTGAACGGCGCGACGGTGTTGGGTGAAGATACGACCGCTCCGTACGCCTACGCCTGGAGCGGAGTCAGTGCCGGCAGCTACAGCCTGAGTGCCCGGGTGACTTACGGCACGGGCCAGACGGTGACGTCGAGTGTGGCGAGCCTGACGGTGACCAATCCTCCGCCGGCGATTGCGCTGACGGGTGTGACCAGTGGACAAAGCGTGACTGCGCCGGCCACGGTGAACTTGGGCGCCACGGTAACGGCGAATGGGAACACGATTACCCGGGTACAATTCCTGAACGGCGCGACGGTGTTGGGTGAAGATACGACCGCTCCGTACGCCTACGCCTGGAGCGGAGTCAGTGCCGGCAGCTACAGCCTGAGTGCCCGGGTGACTTACGGCACGGGCCAGACGGTGACCTCGAGTGCGGCGAGCCTGACGGTGACCAATCCTCCGCCGGCGATTGCGCTGACGGGTGTGACCAACAGTCAACGCTTCGTGGCTCCGGCGACTCTGAGTCTGGGCGCGACAGTTGCGGCGAATGGCAATGCCATCTCCAAAGTTCAATTTCTGAATGGTTCAACGGTGCTCGGTGAAGCCACGGCGACTCCCTACGAGTTCGTTAGCGGCAACCTGAGCGCCGGCAACTATGACCTGCGGGCGCGCGTGCTCTACGGCGCGGCCCAGTCGGTGGATTCCGTGATCGTAAGTGTCACGGTGACCAATCCGCCGCCGGTGCTGGTCCTGTCGGTGCCGACGCCGACGGAGGGACATGTCGCACCGGCCACCGTGGAGTTGACCGCCGGCCTCACGGCCAACGGCAACACCATCACCAAGGTCGAATTCTTTAACGGCGCCACGCTACTCGGTGAGGACACCAACATACCTTATAGCTACACCTGGAGCAGTGTGGGCGCCGGCTCTTTCTCCCTCAAGGCCCGGGCGCACTACGACGGCGGACAGACGGTGGATTCCGATCTCGTTGCCCTGAACGTGCGCTTCCCGGCCCCCACCCTGGTGCTTTCGGTGCCAGCGGCCAAGGGACTGACTGCCCCGGCGTCGGTGACGCTGGAGGCCACGGTGAACGCCAACGGCAATGCGATCACCAAAGTCCAGTTTTTGAACGGCGCAACGCTACTCGGTGAGGACACCACATTACCCTATAGCTACACCTGGAGCAGCGTTGCCGCCGGCACTTTCAATCTCAGTGCGCGGGTCATCTACGGCGCTGGTGAATCGGTGAATTCGGATCTCGTTCCGCTCACCGTCATCAATCCGCCGCCGACCATCGCCCTGACGGCGCCCGTTCCTGCGGAAGGACTCGTGGCTCCGGCAACCTTGGAACTGAGCGCTGCGGTGGATTCCAAAGGGAACACCATCGCCAAGGTTGAGTTCTTTGATGGCGCCACGCTGCTCGGTGAGGACACCACATTACCCTATAGCTACACCCTGAGCAGCGCTGGCGCCGGATCTTGTCATCTGATGGCCCGCGTCACCGATGCGGACGGTCGCACTGCAGACTCTGAGGTCATCGAAGTGGTCATCACCAGCCTGCCGGCACCCTGGAAGGCGATGGAACTGGGCAGTACCCTCGCGGGTTCGGCCGACGTGACGAACGGGGTCTTCGAGATCACGGGCAGTGGCAAACTGGGCGGCACCACGGACGCCTACCGCTTCGTCTATCAGCCGCTGAGCGGTGATGGCGAAATGGTGGTCAAGGTCGATGCCGTCGCCATTCCCGGAGCGGAAGGTCAGGTGGGAATCATGATCCGGGACAACCTGAGCCCGAATGCGCCCTTCATCTTCATGGGGGTGGGCTCGGACGGAATCTATCGGATCCTCCGCCGGGAATCAGCGGGCTCGGGAACGATCAGCAAAACGTCGGTGAAGTGCTCACCCGCCAGCACCTGGCTCCGAGTCCGCCGCTCGGGTGCGAGTCTCATCGGAATGCGGTCTTCGGACGGCAAGAGCTGGACGCAGATTGGTTCCTTCAAGTTTCCGATGGCGACCAGTGCCTACCTCGGGTTCGCGGTCTCCTCCGGGGACACCTCGGTGCTCGGCACCACCAGCTACAGCAACGTGCTGGCCATCCCGTAATCCCCACTCCCAACGGCTGCCTCCGGGCAGCCCGCCCACCATGAAAACGAATCTACTTTCCGCCCTCTTTGCCGCTTCACTCCTGCTGGTTGTCGGTTATCGGCGAAACCTTCCCAGCTTTCCTTCCCGGGAATCTTCTCGCTCGAATCCGGAGCTGGTTGCCGGGGCCTCTCGCAAGAGTCCTGCGTCGCTGGCGCCCATCGAGATGGCGGGTCGGCGTAATGGAGTGGACAACGTGGTGGAGGGGGTTCGCGACCTCGCGGTCCAGGAACTCTCCGAAGGGGAGTATGAGAAGGCTCTCAACGGCCTCGTGAACGATCCGTCGGCGTCGGCTTCGGATCTTCGACAATTGCTGATTCGCCGGTGGGCAGAACTGGATCCGGCCGCCGCCGCGCGGTGGACCTCCACGCTCGGTTCCGGAGACGATCTGCGGCTGGCCCTCAAGCAAGTGGCGATCGCCTGGTCGAATCGGGATCTGACCGCGGCCGCGCAGTGGGTTCAGAGTCTGCCGGCAGGAGCGGAGAAATCCGCGGCCATTCTGGATGTGGGTTATGAGGCGGCACGGACGTCACCAGTATCGGCAGTGGCTTTGGCCGCCGCCTTGGAACCTTCACCCGAGCGCAAGGAGCTTCTGGTTCATGCAGTGAGTCAGTGGGCAGCGGAGACACCGGAGGAAGCTGTTCAATGGTCCGAAGGCATTCCCAATCCGGCCCTCCGCCAGGAACTCCTCTCCTCAGTGGCCATTTCGATGGCGGAACACAATGGAGCGACGGCCGCGGAGTTGGTGGCGCGACTGGAACCGGGTGTTGATCAGGACCGGGCGGCGGTCGCCGTGGTGCAACGTTGGGCGTATGAGAATCCGAGTGAGGCCGCCGCCTGGGTGGCTCAATTCCCGGATACCGACACCCAGTTGAGGGCCGTGGAAAGCTTGCTGGCAGTTTGGGTGGATCAGGATGACCAAGCCGCTTCCGAATGGCTGTCATCCCTGCCGTCCGGGTCCATTCGGGCGGCGAGCGAAGCGGCCTATCAGAAGGCTTTGGTGGAAACGGCTCGCCGGGTGAGTCTGGCGTCAGAGCCGGTGGTGATCGAAGAAGGCGGCGAGTAAGGTGCGACCGGGTCCCCTTCCAAGTGGGCCCGAACGAAAGTGCTCCTGGGGAATACACCCCAAGACAGGTCAGGAAGGGCTTGCTCCCGACGGTATTTGCGGGGGTTTTTCGTGGAACGGATCTAGCTATCCGGATAGGTGCCTTGGGAGTTATCTCCCAACTGCTTGGTGGCGATTTCGGACCGCCAAGATGGGGCTCGCGCCATTGACTTGGGCGTAGTCCAGCGCTTCCGAAGCGTCTCCAGATCCGGTGCACAGCGAAATGCGGTTGTGCGTCACCCTTGTCAGTTGGTTGACCCTAAACACGCAGTTCGGTGATGCGCCTCTATGCCCATACTGAAGTTTTTTCGAAGGTTATATGGGACCACGTGGATTGAATGGGGAACGGAGCCCGGCCGGGGTTTGGATCCGGCCAGCCTGGCTCGTCTGGCCACTGCTCTGGTGGCTGGGCGGAAAGCGCTGGGCGGGCTGTTTCTGACGGTGCTGTTTACCTTCGTGGCCGGGGCCGGGCAGGTTACCCTGACCTGGGATCCGAATCCGGAGTCGGATCTAGCGGGCTACCGGGTGTACTTCGGGTCGCAATCAAGGCAATACACCAATCTGGTGGAGGTGGGACCAGTCAATCTCGCCATCATCCCCAACTTGAAGGACGGCGAGGTCTATTTTTTTGCCGTAACTGCGTACAATCAGCAGGGATTGGAGAGCGATTACTCCAACGAAGTGGCCCTCAACGTCTCCTCGGTGCTTCTTCCGTCGGTGGCCTTCACCCGGCCCACCGTTGGCCAGAGTTATACCGCCCCCGCCAACGTGGGGATGACCGCCGCCGTTACGGCCAATGGTCACACCATCACCAAGGTCATATTTCTCCAAGGCAGTACGGTGGTGGGGGAAGATCTGACGGCCCCTTACGCCTTCACTTGGCGCGGGGTGGCCCCAGGAATCTATTCCCTCAAGGCAAGGGTCATCTTCGGTTCCGGAAGCATGGTCGATTCGACCCCGCTGCCGATCGTGGTGAATTCCACCACCCCGTCCGTGGTGCTCACCAATCCGGTCAATGGCTCGTACTGGGAGATACCGACCACTCTGGATTTGGTGGCGGCAGTCTCCGCCAACGGCAATCCGATCACCAAGGTTCAGTTTTTCTCGGGCTCAACACTCTTGGGCGAGGACATGGTCGCACCCTACAGCCTGACCTGGCCCAATCCGGCCGTGGGAACCTACAACCTCTCCGCCCGGGTTTTCTGGGGGGCAGGATTGTCCGCCAGTTCCCCGCCCGTGGTCGTGAATGTCGCCCTCCCGCCTCCGGAAATCATTCTCACCTCGCCGGAATCGGAGCAGACCTTTCGTTCGGGTGTCCCAATCAGTCTGAGTGCGACCGTTGTCGCCAATGGTCACTCGGTAAACAAGGTGCAGTTCCTGGTGGACTCGCAGGTGGTGGGAGAGGATTCGTCGGCTCCCTTCTCCGCGACCTGGTCGGAGGCGGAGATCGGCAGTCACTATGTGGTGGCGCGTCTGTTTTATGGGGCAGGTCAGTATCTGGACTCGATGGCCGCTTTCATTGATGTCCTGGGCCTGCCCGCCCCCTGGCAGTCAACCGATGTAGGCCTGCTAGAACCGGGATCGGCCTCCGAGTATTTCGGTACGTTTGAACTCTCCGGCGCGGGAACCCTGGGGATGACGATGGACGGGCTTCACTTTGCGTATCAGACGTTGAGTGGCGACGGTCAGATCACGGCCCGAGTGGAGGGGTATTCGCCTGGGCTGCCGGGGGCGATTCAGGGCGTCATGATCCGGGAATCGCTCACCCCCGGTTCGACGTATCTGGCGATGGGCGTGGGTTCTGACGGGGTATACCGCTTACTTCGGCGGGAAGTCACCGGATCTCCCTACCTCAGCAAAAGCTCCATTGTCTCCATCCCGTCCTCCACGTGGCTTCGGGTTCAACGGGACGGTCAAACCTTGGTGGGGTTACGTTCGAATGACGGCTTGAGTTGGACTCAGATTGGGTCCCGCAGCATTCCGATGGCGGCCAATGTGTACTTCGGTCTGTTTGTGACCTCGGGAGCTGTGGATTCCCTGGGCATGGCCCGATTCACCGAAGTGCGGGCCAATCC
The DNA here is from genome assembly GCA_017309115.1 of Verrucomicrobiota bacterium. GTDB lineage: Bacteria > Verrucomicrobiota > Verrucomicrobiia > Limisphaerales > UBA9464 > UBA9464. The sequence goes on from JAFLEF010000024.1 coordinate 73,970, forward strand.
GTAAGGTGCACCGTGACGTTCTCCCTCACTTCCAATTTAAGGGTGGTCTCGGTGGGCGCACTTGCCCTGGCGATTTGGTGGGGCCGCGGCTCGCGCGGCGGACTCGACCCGCTGGCTGATGCCAGCCGCGCGCCTCAGGAGTTTGGAGTTCAGGCGGCGGGGGAGCCATCGCGAAACGATGTCCGGTTGGGGGGCGATCGCAGAGACAAGGGCGAGAATACCCTGGAGCCTGATTCCGAACTGCTGTCCTTCGAAGAACGGGTGGCGGTGCTTTCACCTACGGCCAGTCTCGCCGCTCAACTGCGGGAACTTACCCACGATTCCAGTCCGGAAGCGGCGGAATTGAGACGAGTGTTGATCCGGCAGTGGGCGGAACAGGATTCCGTAGCCGCCGCCGGCGGGAATGAGTTGGAACCCAAGCCCATTCAACGGGCGGCTCAGCAGGAACTGGCCGCGACTTGGGCGCAATCGCAGTTGGCGTTGTCGGCCGAGCGAGCCCGCAACTTGCCAGAAGGAGAGCAACGGAAGGCGGCGTTGCTCGAGGTTGGGTATGAAGCTGCGCGCACCGCACCGGTGGCGGCGGTGACGCTGGCGTCCCAAATGCCGCCATCGACCGAGCGGGATCAGCTGCTGGGATTTGCCACCAGCCAGTGGGCTGCCACGGATGCTTCCGAGGCTCTGCGCTGGGCTCAGGAGGTGCCGGACGTCCAACTCCGACAGCGACTTCTGGCGGAAGTGGTGGTGGCGGCGGCCGATTCCAATCCGAGGCAGGCAGCCACCTGGGCAGTGGAAACGATGGGACCCGGGGCGGCCCAGGATCGGGCGGTGGTGGCGGTCGTTCAACGATGGGCCCAACACGCTCCAGTTCAGGCGGCGGAGTGGGTGGCTCAGTTTCCGGACACCTCAGTGGGCCGCTCGGCGATTCGTAGTTTGGTTGAAATCTGGTCGATCGACGATCCGGTGGCTGCTGGCGAATGGCTTAAGGAATTGCGTCCGGGAACGGGTCCCCTGTTGGGGTCTCAGTCCGGGGCTTTCTTGGGACGTTAACCTGCCGGAGTTATGGAATCTGATCCGACGTGATATGAGACGTTCGCAAATATGCAATTTGCCAAAGCCAAAGCTTGCCGAACGGCAGTTAAGTGAGATTCTCATTCGCAGTAGCAGCCTCAACCCAGGCAACGAAATCCCGTTCTAGGATTCTTCATGAGCACCTTTGCGTCGATTTGCAGTGCGAATGGATCAATTGGCTTTGGTCCCAAGGCGTTGGTCTGGGGTGTTGCCAAGAACGGAATTGAGACCTCCTTCCCGCAATTCCCCCGTCTAGGAGAATTCCCTAGCGGCCTAGGGAAATTACCCCGGTTAGGCTGGGGTGAGCTCCCAATGTTCGGCGCCCAAAACCTGACTAAGCTCGTCCTCGTCATGAAACAACCGAGGCGTCTCCGGAAATAATCCCAGCGCCTCGCTCGTTTCCTGAATTCAACACCAACGACCATGAAAACCACTGCGACCGTCGAGCTCACCCCTGATCGGGAAATCTCTGTTGACCGCTCGAACCGAAGCGAGCGCCCGGGTTCCATGGACGACTGGTCCAATTGGTTTCGCCGTTCGGAACCGCCGGCTCTGACGACCCGGGGGGGTCAGAATCGAGAGATGGTTGAGGAAGTGACCCCGGAATGGGTGGTGCCGATGCTTCCCAAGCCGCGTCGGGTGGCGGCCGTAGCGAAGAAGGCGGTGCGAGCGGGAGTGGTCCGTCCACGCCGGCACGAACGCCGTCGGGTCGTGGATTCGCTTCGTTCGAAATGCCAGCGGTTGCGGACCTTTGACGATTGGTCCAATTGGTTTTGGAAGGGCGGATCGTCGGAAGTTGTGGCGTTGGCCTGAGGCTTCGGGCGAAGTCCCCGCGGATAGTTGCGGATAGTTGGGATTTGGCCGCCCGCGGCCTTGACCGTTCCTCCCTGGCTCCACACGTTTGGGCGTGTTTTCCAAGACGCTGGTGGTTGCCCTGGCCTGCCTCGCGGCCTTCGCAGTGAACGCGAGCTCGCCGGAGCGTTCGGTTGTTCAGATTTTGACCTTCAGCCAGGCGCCGCTGTTTGATGCGCCGTGGCGCTTCGAAACCGTGCGCCGGGCAGGGGGGTCCGGATTCGTGATCAAGGGGCGGCGAATCATGACCAACGCCCATGTGGTGGCCTGGGCCAAGCAGATTCTCGTCCGTCGCTATCAGGATCCCCGACCGTATCAGGCCCGCGTGGCTTATGTGGGACACGACTGCGATCTCGCTATCCTGGAGGTTGAAGATCCCACCTTCTTCGACGGGCTTGAGCCGCTCGACTTTGGTGAACTTCCGGCGGTTCGCTCGACGGTAGTGACCTGTGGTTATCCCGCGGGTGGGGAACAGATTTCCTTCACCCGGGGTGTGGTCTCCCGGATTGAGATTCAGAACTACGTTCACTCTGGCAACCGCTCCCTGTTGGCGGTTCAGACCGATGCCGCGATCAACCCGGGCAACAGTGGTGGTCCGGTTCTGCAGGATGATAAGGTGGTGGGCGTCGCCTTTCAGGGTGTTCCCGGATTGGAAAACGCCGGGTTCTTCATTCCGCCGGAAGTGATTCGGCATTTCCTGAAGGATGTGGATGACGGCAAGTACCACGGCTTTCCGGAAGCGGGCATCAATCTGGTGCCGCTGCAGAATCCAGCCTACCGCCGTTACCTGGGTCTGGGTGATGAGGGCGTGGGAGCGCGGATTGACGGATTCCGCGCTGGCAGCCCGGCTGAGAAGGTTCTGAAGAAGGATGATGTCTTGATGGAAGCGGACGGAATGCCGGTCGGAAGCGATGGCACGGTCCTGTATCGCGACAATCGGGTTTCGGCGGCGACGGTCTTCCAAACCCCGCAGAGCGGAGAATCGGTGAAATTGAAAGTGTGGCGGGACAAGCAGCCGATTGAAGTGGAGCTGCCCGTATTGGTGTTCGAAGGCGACCGGCTCGCTGGCAACCAGCACGACACGCCGCCCCGGTACTTCCTTTACGGCGGATTGGTCTTCACTCCCTTGAGCGCGGATTATCTGCGGACCCTGGGTCGGGAGCGCGCCGACTCCAGCAGCAGTTCGATGTACTACGAGCTGTATTATCGCCGGGGCGAGGATCCGGAAAAGTTACGAACCGAACCGGTAGTTTTGGCGACCACTCTGGCGCATCCGGTAAACGCCAATCTCCGAGTCCGCGGCCGGGCTTTGGTGGATAAGATCAACGGAGTGCGGATCAACAGTCTGGATGATGTGCCCGGAGCTCTGGAAAAGAACACCGACGGACAACACGTGATTGAGTTTCTGGGTCAGGGCGGATTTGAGACCCTGGACCGCGAAGCCGCTGCCGCCGCCACGCAGCAAGTACTCCAAACCTACGGAATTTCCTCGGATCGCCGCCTATGAACTCCATTGCACGCCTTTGGTTGGGCTTCACCGCCCTGATGATTGGTTTCTTGTCCGTTCAGGCCGCCGAACAAAAGTGGGAGAAATCCGTGGTGACCGTGGAAGTCACCTACAAGGACTTCGATTTTTTTCAGCCTTGGACGACTCCCACGCGGTCCATTCGCAAACACGGGCTCGTGGTTGGGGAACGGGAGATTCTCACCACCGCACAGCATCTGCCGACCGAGACCCTCATCCGTCTGCAGAAAGGCGGCCGTGGGAAGTGGTACTCCGGCAAGGTGACATGGCTGGATCCGCAGGCTGATCTTGCGCTGATCACCTCTGAGGATGCGACGTTTTGGGAGGGATTGAAGCCGGCCGAGCTGGCCGAGGTGGTTCCCTCGGCGCCCGACTTTACGTTGATTCGCTGGCGCGATGGAAATTTTGAGAGTCGTCGGGTGGAGTTCAGCAAGTTCAGTGTGAAAGACGGGGCTCTCAGCTACGCCCCGCGGCTCACCTTGGAACTCAACACGGAATTGACGGGTCTGGGTTGGGCAGAACCGGTGCTTCTCGACGGCAAGGTGGCGGGTCTGACCACGTCGAAATCCGGGAACACCTGCAATGTCGTTCCGGCGCCTTTCATTCGCGGAGTGCTGGAGGCGCAGCGCGCGGGAAAGTATCGAGGACTGGGTTATTTCGACTTCACCTGGCAGCCCGGGGAGAATCCAACCACGCTGAAGTTTCTGAAGCTCGAAGGGCCTGAGCGGGGCGCCGTAGTCATCAAAGTGCCCAAACGTCCCGGAGTGGAACCCGTCTTGAAGGCGCGGGATATTCTGTTGGAAGTGGATGGTTTCCCAGTCGATGTCGAAGGCGACTACCTCGATCCCGACTATGGGCATCTGCTGCTCGAGAATCTGTCGAGCCGAGGCAAGTTTGCCGGGGACACGGTGGTGCTGAAGGTGTGGCGGGACGGGAAGGAAGTGACCGTCAATTACGTCCTCCCCCAGGCCAAGTACGACGATGAACTGGTCCCGCGGGAGGTCTTCGATCATCCGCCCGAGTATGTGGTAGCGGGAGGCCTCGTCTTCCAGCAACTCGAACAGCCCTTCCTGCGCGGTTGGGGTGAGGATTGGCGCCGACGTGCTCCGTTTCGCCTCCAACATTATCAGAACGATCAGCCCACTCCGGAACGTCCGTCCCTGGTGATGTTGAGCAGCGTTTTGCCGGATCCGGTGAATGTCGGCTACCAGGATGTCCGGATGTTGATTGTGGATCAGATCAATGGCCGCAAGATTGCCACCCTGGCGGATGTGGTGGCCGCGTTAAAGGAGCCCAAGGACGGGGTGCAGCGGATCCAGTTCATGAAGGGTGACACCTTGCAGACCATTCTGCTGGATGCGGCCACGCTGGACGAAGCCACTCAGCGGGTGCTCAAGCGCTACGGTCTGCCGGCCGAGAAGCGCCTGGGAAAGAGTTAATCACACCACGAACCACGCGGGGTCGAGGGTGATTCGGGTGTTCTGGGCTACCGCCTCGTTGGCCTTGATCGCGGTAACCGTGGCTTCGAATCCGGCCTGCCAACCTGCCGTGGGGGCGGTGCCGTCGTTGATGTGCTCAACGAACTTCTCGAGGGCGTATTTCAGCGGAGAGTCCGTATCGCTGGCGGCTTCCGCCGGCTTTTTGCCCTGTGCGAGGATCTTGGTGGCGTTGGCCACGAGGGCGATTCCCTGCTCGTTCAGAATGTCGTCCTTGCGGGCGTAGACTTCCCAACCCAGCAGGGGAGAATCCGCTTCCTTGAACATCCAGGCCCGGTTGTCCCGGATCAGGATCGAAGCGTCGCTGCCGAAGAAGGTCTGCTGCTCGCCGCCAAAGGAACTCGCCAAGGTCGAGGCGAACACCTGCCGAATACCGCCGGGGTACTCCACGATGGCGTGGATGGTATCCGGTGTCTGCCGGTCATCCTGCCAGAGCACCGTGCTGCCAAAGCCCGAGACGGCCGTGGGTAGCGCGTTCAGAAACCAGCTCGTGCAATCAATGGGGTTGATACCGATTTCGCCGACCAGCCCGAGGGATGTTTCCCGGTACAGGCGCCAATTGAGGGCGCGTTCCCGTTCGGGGTTGGGCGAAGCGCGGCGCCATGACTGCTTCTTGTTGAATTGGGAGTTGGCAGCGGCGGTTTTGCCGCAGGCTCCGGTGCGGAAGAACTTCAGCACGTGGTGATGCTGGGGATTCTCCCGGAAGGCCAGGCCGGCCTGGAAGATTTGTTGGGCGGGAAGGGCCTTGGCCGCTTGAGCGATGGCCCGGGCGTCTTCCAAGGAGTGGGCTAACGGCGTTTCCAGATAGACGTGCTTGCCGGCCTGGAGGGCGGCCAAAGTGATGTCCTTGTGCAGATGGGTAGGGGTGGCGATCACCACCGCCTTGACCTGAGGGTTTTCCAGCAACGCCCGGAAATCGTCATAACGCTCCGCCTTCGGGGCCGCTTCCGAGGCTCGCTTCAGGGATGACTTGTAGTTGTCACAAAGACCCACCACCGGCGCATTCGGCAGCTTGGCCAGATTGGTGAGAATGTCCCGACCTTGGACGCCAAGTCCGATCACGCCAATGGGCACAGGCGGGCCGAGGGGCTTCTCCTTGTAGTTGGGATCGGCCTTCGGCGGGGGAAGGGAACCGTCTGCCGCTTTAGCAGCCTCCTCGCCGGTGACAGGCACGCCTCCGAGGGCGGCCATCAGCGCAGCAAACGAGCCGGCTTTCATGAAATCCCGGCGATTGACGTCGGCAACGGAGGGAGGGGTGTTCATGTGTGACACCGGGAATCTACGCAGCTGCGGCCTGATGCCAAGCCAGCGGTCAGGGGAATCCGCAGATCCCAGGTTTCTCAAGCCGACGAAAGCCGTTAGGCGGATTCGCCAGAAGGGGTCGGAGGAGCGAACAGATCCAGCTGCGGCGGTGGTGCCAGCGTGCGCAACTTCTCCCGTTCGACTCGGGCGCGGCGTGGCTTCGTAGCGGCGGCGGGTTCGGTTGATCCTGATTCTCCAGCGAGAACCTGTTGCAGATTGAGCTCCGCCTCTTCCAGAACACGCAGAATGACCTTCGCCCGATCAATCACCGGCCGCGGCACTCCGGCCAGGCGGGCAACCTGGATGCCGTGGCTCTTGTCCGTGGCGCCTGGATGCACTTTGCGCAGGAACACCAGCTGATCGTTCCACTCCCGCACGGCAACGTGGTAGTTCCGAACGCGCGGCAAGTGCGGACCTGCGGCCGATCCGGCAGCGTTGGAATCGGATTCCGGCCGGCTGCCGAGTTCCGTCAGTTCGTGATAATGGGTGGCGAAAAGGGTCTTGGCGCCCACCTGATGATGCAGGTGTTCCACGATGCTCCACGCCAGGCTCAATCCGTCGAAGGTGCTCGTGCCGCGTCCGATCTCGTCGAGAATCACGAGACTGCGGCGCGTGGCGTTGTTCAGAATGTTCGCCGTCTCGCTCATCTCGACCATGAACGTGCTCTGACCGCGCGCCAGATCGTCGCTGGCACCGATGCGCGTGAAGATCCGGTCCACCAGATCAATTCGGGCCGAGGTCGCGGGTACGAAGGCTCCCGTGTGGGCCAGCAGCGCGAGCAGGGCCACCTGGCGAATGTAGGTGCTCTTGCCGGCCATGTTGGGGCCGGTGATAAGGGCGATCTGTTCCTGGTCCGGATCCAGGCGCGTGTCGTTGGGCACGAATCGTTCGTCCACCAGTGATTGCTCCAGCACCGGATGTCGTCCGTCACGGATCAGCAATACTCCGGAGTCGGCGACTTCGGGTCGGACGTGTCCGTGTAGCCGGGCCGTCTCGGCGAAGGCCGACAGAACGTCGAGTTGGGCGAGCGCCCAAGCGGTCTGCTGAATCTCCTTCAGATGACCCAGGACTTCCTCCCGCACACGCTGGAACAACTCGTACTCAAGCTTGGTGGCGCGTTCCTCGGCTCCGAGGATCTTCGATTCCATCGCCTTCAATTCCGGAGTGATGAAGCGTTCTCCGTTGGCGACGGTCTGCTTGCGCACGTATTCCGGAGGCACCTTGGCCAGATTGGCCTTGGTGACCTCGATGAAGTAGCCGAACACGGAGTTGAAGCCGACCTTGAGTGACGTGATGCCGGTGCGGGCGGCTTCGTCCTGCTGCAGTTTGGCGATCCAGTCCTTTCCGCCGCGGGCGGCGACTCGCAGCTCGTCCAACTCCGGGCTGAAGCCTTCGCGGATCAAGCCACCTTCTTTGACGGCCAGCGGAGGTTCGTCCGCGATGGATCGGGTGAGCAGTTCGATCAGGGCGGGTTGTTCGACCAATTCGTGGGCGAGTTCTTCGAGCAGGGCTGGAGCACCTTCGCGTTCGTGCAGACTGGATTCAGATCCCGAGCCCGGCAGCTCTGGAGTCGGTGACGTTCCCCGCGGCGGAACTGCGGCCAGACTGTGGCGTAAATCGGGAATCTGCTGCAGCGCGAGGCGAAGCACCACGAGATCGCGGGCATTGCCGGAACCCAGACTCAGCCGTGCCAGGGTTCGTTCCAAGTCGCGCACTTCGCCCAGTCGAGCTCGGAATGCCGCCAGCCCCGTTGGTTGATCGAGCCACGCGGCCACGGCTTCCTGACGTCGGCGAATGGGATCGACCGCGGCGAGAGGTTGCGTGAGCCAGTCCCGCAGTCGTCGGGCGCCCATGGGCGTCACGGTTCGCTGAACCGCGCCGAACAACGTAGTGTTGCGCGGGGCATCGGCGTGCAGCGGTTCCAGGATTTCCAGATTTCGCAGAGACGTGGCGTCGAGAATCAGGAAGTCGGCCACCTGATAGAATGCGAGGCGCGTCAGGTGGGTGACGTCCCGCCGCAAATGATGACCCAGATAGTGCAAGGCCGCACCAGCGGCCCCGCTGGCGGCCGGCCGCTGCTTGAGTCCGAATCCATCCAGGGACGCCACGCGGAATTGCTCCTTCAGCGTGAAGACCGCGGTTTCGGGAAGGAAGGTCCAGTCTTCGTAGGCGACCACTTGCGCTCCACAGAGGGCGCGTTCCGGCCTGGGACCACCTTCAGGCAGCGCTCCGGTGACGGTTTCCATGAGCGACCGAGCGCCAGCGGGTACGATCAATTCGGCCGGCCGCAATCGCTCGAGCTCGGCGAGCAGGGACTTGGCAGCATCGAGTTCGGTCACACGGAAATCACCGGTGGTGAGATCCACGCAACTCAGTCCGAAGTTCTTTCCCACGGCGTAAACCGCGGCGAGGAAGTTGTTGCGTTCGGCTTGCAGCAGACGTTCGTCGAAATGAGTTCCCGGCGAGAGAATCGCGGTGACTTCGCGCTGCACCAATTTGCCCGGACGTGCTTCCTCGGTCTGATCGCAGATGGCGACTTTGCGCCCGTGTTTCAGGAGTCGACTGAGATACGTGTTGGCTGCGTGATACGGCAGTCCGCACATCGGAATGCCGTTTCGTTTGGTGAGGGCGAGGTTCAACAATTGCGCGCTGCATTGCGCGTCCTCGAAGAACATCTCGTAGAAATCGCCGAGTCGGAACAGCAGCAGCGCGTCCTTCGGTAGCTCCGACTTGATGCGGCGATACTGCGCCATCATCGGTGTCAGTTGCGGTTCGCTGTCGGCGGGCATCGTGTGGACGACAGACTACGGACGCGTGAACCGCAGGCAAGACGTGGGGAGCATGAGAAAAAGATGCGACGCGAATGCGAAAACGCTGGCGCAACGACATAAAGCTTCGTTACAACCACGTAGCGTCTTCTGAATGTTTCCACTTTGTTCATACACCGGACATGTGATTTCCGGACTACGATGGATGGGAGGTGAGAGGAATGCCCGCTAAGAAGAAACCAGCAGCCAAAAAGCCAGCCGCCAAAAAGGCAGCCGCCGCACCGAAGAAAGCAGCCAAGAAGAAATAACGTCGCTGCACTTCAACGAGCCGGGGCGGGAGTCGTCAATGCGTGAACAACGCAAGGGTGATTTCCGCCCCTGTGCTTTTCCGGGAAGCGGATGCTCAGGCGTTGGAAAGCCGATTTTCAGGCCGGTTTTCGCTGATTTCACGTCAGTCGTCCCGGCCCTTCGCTAAATCTCAGCACTGTTCCTCGGTGCCTTCACCGGCTACAAACTCCCCGTGGCCCGCCTCGTCTTCGACATCGAAACCTCCGCGCTCCCGCTCGAACAGTTCGACGAATCCCAGCAGGAGTATCTCTTCCGCGACGCGGAACGTCTGCCCGAGGAATCTGATCGCGCGCGGCGTCGCGCCGAAATTTCCCAGCAGTTCAATCTTTGGCCCTTCACCGCGCAGATCGTCTGCATCGCGATGGTGAATGCCGACTCCGGGAAGGGTCAGGTGCTTTATCAGGCCGATGACTTCGAGGAAGAGTCCGAAGGTGGCGGCGAAGGAATCGAGTTCGCGCCGCAGGTGGACGAAATGGAATTGCTGACTGCTTTCTGGGATGTCGCCAAACGCTACGATCAGATCGTGACGTTCAACGGTCGCGGCTTCGATGTGCCGTTTCTCTATTTGCGCTCGGCCCTTTTGAACGTGCCGATCACGCGCAAGGATTGGCTGGGCTACCGCTATCAGACTGATCCGCATTGCGATCTCGCCGAGCAGTTCACCTTTTACAATGTCAGCGGTCGGGAGGGTGCGGCGCGACGCTTCAATCTCGATTTTTACTGCAAAGCTTTCGGTATTCCTTCGCCCAAGGCGCACGGTGTGACGGGATCGGACGTCAATGATCTGCTGGCGGACGGTCGCTACCGAGAAATCGCCGAGTACTGTCTCCGAGATGTGGAGGCGACGGTGCAGTTGTACCAGGTGTGGCGGGATCGGTTGGCGGGGATCAAATGATCCCGGCCGGGCTGGGGTTGATCCAGCGCAGAGCTCGAGTGGAGCGTCCGGTATGTCGTTCTAGAAGTTGACGGAATTGCTCGATTCCCGCGCGCGCGGCTTCGTCGATTCGATACTGAATGTAGCCGCCCACGTAGGCTCGGCGCAGCGGCAAATCGAACTCCGGGTTGGCTTCGATCAACTGCGGCAGTTTCGAGAGACCGAATTTCGCGGCCTCCGTCAGAACCTGGGCGAGGTCGAGTGGATCAAAGTCACTTCGGAACGCCCACACGGCGTAGGTGAAGGGCAGTCCTGTGAGCGTGTGCCAGGCTTTGCCGAGGTCCCACAAGTGGTGCGTGTGCGGGGCTCGGCGGAATTCCAGGGCGGGATTCCCGATCAGCAGCACGTCCGAGAGGCTTGGGGCTTCAGCGTAGGAAGTGAGGGGACGGAATTCAGGATGCACCCCTTGTTCGGCCAGCAGAACCCGGAGCAAGTTGACGCTCGTGCAGGACGCCGGATCGAGATGCACCACCCGCAGATCCTTCAAAGGAGTGTGGTGCGCCAGGAAGACACTGTGAACCGGGCCGCGGGAGAGAATTCCAAATCCGTCGAGCGCCTTCCAATCGGCGGAGAAAAGCACCTCGGTGGTGCTCACGAGGGCGGTCTGGAGACGGTTCGCGGCGAGGTCCCGGGCAAGCTGAGACGGCGGCTTGAACGCGATGGCCGGTTCGAGACCAGCCGTGAGTGGCAGCGCGTTGAGATACGGCACCGATCCGACCCGGTGTCGGGCGAGCACAGATCGCCAACGTTCCGCAGCGGAAGTGGAGATCAATTGGTTCCCAGCGGAAGCGGTTCCATGGTGAGCGGATCGCGTAGCGGAACCTGGGTGACCGGGCCGGTGGAAAGCTGCTGGAAGGTGACCGGATGGGAAGGGTCGCCCTTCTGAATCTCCTTCTCCTGACCAACCATCAGGATAACCGCTTTGGTGGGATGCAGATGTTCCTTGGCCACGCGCAGAACGTCTTCCTGCGTGACGGCTTCGACGCGTGGACGCCATTTTTGCCAGTAGTCTGGCTGCGTCGCGTAACGGCCGGTGAATTCGTCTCGAGCGAAAAGCGAGGCAACCTTGGCCTTGGTATTAAAGTTCTCCGGGAAGGTGTCGATGAACGAACGTTTCGCGGTCTCCAATTCTTCCTGGCTGACTGGGGTGGAAGCAATGCGCGCCATCTCTTCCAGCACAATGCTGGTGGCGTAGTTCACGGAGCGGGACTTGGAGGCGAATCCGGCTTGGAAGGCCAGCGGGTAGTAGACTCCGCCGGGGAATCCGCTGCCGGCTCCGTAAGCGAGACCTTCATCGGAACGCACCCGGTTCATGATGCGGGAAGTGAAACCACCGCCACCCAGAATGTCGTTCATAACCTGGATGGCGAGGAAATCGGGATCATCCCGCAGGACTCCCGGGAGCAGCACTGACACCCGACCTTGGTTCACGTCCTTGTTCACGAAATAGATTCCGGGAGGGGCCATGATGATGTTCGTGGGAATCGCCGGCGGCGTCTGACCGGTGTAAGGCCAATTGCCGAATAGCGTTTCCAGCTGGGCAATCATGGCGTCGCGATCGAAATCCCCACTGGCGGCCACCACGAAATTGCCCGGGTGAATCCATTTGCGGTGGAACGAGCGCAGATCGTCCTGCGTGAGGGAATTGACGCTCTTCTCGGTGGTGAAACGCGAGGCCCAGAAGTGATCACCGTACGCCAGTCGTTCCTGTTCCCGGGATTGAATCGCAGTCGACTCGTCGTTCCGCTGCTTCATGCTCTGGATGCTCTGCTGACGATACAGCTCGAGCTTGTTCGACTGGAACCGAGGCTGCGTGAGCACGGAGCGCAGAATCTGCAGACCCTCCGGCAGATCCTTGGAGAGCAGATTCAAGTTTACCGCACCGGAGTCATCGCCAATTCCGGATCCGAGATTGGCGGCGAGAAAGGCGAGCCGTTCCTCCAACTCCTCCGCCGTCTTGGCTTCGGTGCCACCTTTGGTCAGCAGATAACCGGTGAACTCAGACAACCCTTCCTGGCCCTTGGGATCCAGGTAGCTGCCCGCACGAAGCAGGACGCTGATGGTCACCAGCGGCAGGGTTCGATCGGGCACCACGTAGGCGACGGGACCGGTCTTGAGTTGAACGCGATATTGGCTGGGATTGGGTGGCTCGAAGGTGAGTGGCGGGTAGGTCAGCTTTTCCGGTCGGTCGACGACGTCGGCGCCGAAGACCGGCAGCACGCTGGCCAGAAGCACACCACTCAGGGCGGAAAGGAAGGTGCGGAGATTCATGGGAGGAGAAAGGTGGCGGTGAATGACGGCTTATTGCTTTTCGAGTTCGGCGATGCGGGCCGCGACCTTCTTCTGGATGATGTTCTGCAATTGTTGGCGCTTTGGATCGGGGGTGCCGGTCTGGGCCTGCATCTGGGCCAGAGCCTGCTTGAGTTTGGCGACGTCCTTTTCGGCCAATAGGGATTCAATGATCCGGCGTACGACGGGCTTTTGATCGGCGCTTAACCCGACGAGATCGGGATCCTCGGAAGCGCTGCCGCTGCCGGGTTTGCGGTTATAGATTGCGACGGCGCGAGCTTCCCGGGTGAAGTATTTGCGGGCGACCCGTTGGACATCCTCGGCGGTGACCGCCTGCAGTTTGGCGTTGGCTTCATTCACTTCACGCCAGTCGCCCAGGCCTTCGTTTTGGAGGACCTGGATGAAAATCGGGAAATTGGCCGTCAGCTTCCGGTACTCGAAGGCGGCAAACTGGTTCTTCACCTTCTGCAGTTCGTCAGCCGGCACCAACTCCTCCTTGAGCTTGTCCAGTTCCGCGTAAATCCCCTGTTCCACGTCCTGCGGAGTCTTTCCGTCCTTGGCCTCGCCGCCGATGTTGAAGTAGCCGGCCCATTTCTTGGAGTCCTGTACGGCGTAGGTGTCGGTGGCGACTTCGGAACCCAGCACCAGACCCTTGTACAGGCGGCCGGTGCGATTGCTCAGTAGCAACTGGAGAATGTCGAGGGGATAGCTGTCCTGGTGCTGGAACCCGACCGTCTTCCACAGGATGTCCACCTGCGGATTGGTCTCTGCCTCGGCGTACATTCGTTTCTCAGCGACTTGATCCGGTTCCCGGGTGATGACTTCCGGCGGTGGTTGGGTCCCGGCGGGGATCCGTTCGAAATAACGCCGAACCATAGCCTCGGCGGCGTCGGCCTTGAAGTCACCGACCAGGATCAGCGTGATGTTCTGCGGCTGGTAAAAGAGGGCATAGAACTCGTCGGCGTCCCGCTTGGTGATATTGGGGATGTCGCTGGGCCAACCGAGCACGGGCCACATGTAGGGGTGGGCGTCCCAGAACATCGCGGTGAATTGTTCGCCGAACTTGCCGATGGGCGTGGATTCCACGCGCATCCGGCGCTCCTCGTAAACCACGTCCCGTTCGGCATAGAACTCGCGGAACACCGGCCGCAGCAGACGTTCGCTTTCCATCCAGCACCACAACTCCAGCTTGTTGGCGGGAACCGTGATGAAATAGCCGGTCATGTCCTCACTCGTGAAGGCATTCATGCCCGAGGCACCGGCGGTGGTGTACACCCGATCAAATTCATTCTTCACCAACAGCTGACGCTGCTCGTCGATCAGCTTCTTGAACTCCACCTCCAGTTCCTTGTAGCGGGGGGTGAAGTTCTCCGGCTTGGTGACGTCGTCCAGTTGCCCGCGCCGCAGTGACAGACGCATCAGGGCCTCTTCCTTGCGCATTTCGCCGCGGACCCGCTCCTGCTCGGCGATCAACTGGAGATCCCGCGCGGCGTCCTTGGTACCCAAGGTCGGCGTCCCCTTGAACATCATGTGTTCGAAGAGATGGGCGATGCCTGTGGTGCCCAGTCGTTCGTTGGAACTGCCCACCTTCACCACCCAGCCGCCCGCAATGCGCGGCTCCTCATGGCGCTCGACCAGGAGCAGTTTAAAGCCGTTGGATAAATGTCGCTCGATCACCGGAATCTGCTGCGCGAAGGCCGGCAGAGCGGACGCGACCAGCACACCCGTCAGACGAAGGAAGTTCATGGGCACCACGAAAGGAAGGAAGCAGCGCCTGGCCTCAGGGTCAATTGCGGCGGTGGTCGGACGTGAGGTTCACCGCGCCTCCGCCCCTCTTGGATTCAGCGTTTCAAACCGGCGTTCCGCGACATTCTTTCGTACCTGATCGGCCGGAAAGATCCGTCCGTTCATGGCCAGATACACTCCCGGCGGAAGACATTGAACCGCCGCCAGAGCGGTGCCGATGTTGAAGACGGCATCAGTATTGCGCATCCGGGCTGGCTGCATCGATCCCGTGAGAACAATGGTCTTGTGCGGTATCGATCGAAGCACGGCGGCCGTTTGTACCATGGTGTCTGTTCCGTGCGTGATCACGATCTGGTCGTGCGGGCTCGCCGCAACCCGCTGACGAATCAGTTCCCGATCTTCCGGGGTGAGTTCCAAACTGTCCTTGGCGAGGAGGGGTTCCACCAAATGGGGAATGGTGACATTACCTTCCCGCAAAACCTCGACGACCTGGGGAGGTCCGACCTCGTACTCGCTTTTCGCGTCGAAGTAGATCTTGTCGATGGTTCCGCCGGTAGTGAGGAAGTGAACGGGTCGTTCCACCTCCTCAGAGTGCCGGGAGTCCGGCGGGCGGCAAGTGTGGCGGGATCGTCAGGCCGGATCCCAGGTCAACCACGCCATGATCGGAAAGTGGTCGCTGGGCCATTGACCGTCTTTTTCGAAGGTAATGATTTCCGTGGCGCGCACCTTCAATCCGCCTCGGGCCAGGATCCAGTCGATGCGTTCGCCCTGCTCGCGTTTGGCCTGAAACCCGTTGAACGAATTGGCCTGCTCGTTGCGGCGGGTCTGCGCCAAGAACCAGGTGTCTTGCAGCCCGCCAGCGAGGAACTGGTCGTAGATGGGGTTGGCCTTGGCGACGGCATTGAAGTCACCCACCAGCAGCAGGGGGAGCTTGGGATCCGTTTGTCGCGCGATACGTTCAAGAATGAGCGTGGTGGCCTTTTCCCGGGCTGGCTGGAGCGCGTGATCCAGATGGGTGTTCCAGAAATAAAACTGACGTTGGGTCCGGCGGTCGAGGAAGCGCACCCAGGTGACCATCCGACGGTTGGTGTTGCCCCAGGTGCTGGAACCCATGACTTCTGGGGTATCGCTGAGCCAGAAATGATCGAATTCGAGCGGCTCGAGTCGTTCGGGCCGGTAATAGACCATCATGAATTCGCCTCGACTGCCACCGTCGCGTCCGATCCCGATGGAGGCGTATCCAGGGAGGTCGGCCGAAATATCCTTTAGTTGGCTGAAAACGCCTTCCTGGGTTCCGAAGACATCCGGAGCGTACTGGGTCAGCAAGGCCTTCACCAACGGGCGGCGCGTGGGCCAGGCGTTGGGCGGTTTCTCGCTGGCAAATCGGAGATTGTAGGTCATCACGGCCAGCTCGGATTCGGTGGACTCGGCGAGCGCCGGAAAAGCCAGTTGGGTTGCCAGGAGAGGGGTAGCGACAAGAGATCCCAGAAACTGTCGACGATCGGGCATGACGAACGGTGGATCCCAGGATGGTCGGGTTCAAGCCTCGGTTGCGACGGGCGAACCGTGAAAATAGGGGGCAACCCTCAACTGGCTTCCTCGGGATCACTTCGCCTTCGCCCGGTGTCGGGACACCAACCCCGCTTGGTGGTGGCCACAAACTCCACCAACTCCGCGGCGGGCGAACCCGGGGCAAACTCGGATCGGGCTTCGGTGAGAACTTGGGCGCGGCGCAGTTCCGACCGAAACAATCGGTGATACGCCCGGCGCAACTCCAGTCGTTGTTCGGAGGTAATTCCCGCGCGCCGCAGACCAATGGTGTTGAGTCCCGCCAATCCGTTGTCACCGCGGGCTACGCAAAACGGCGGGAGATCGAGCGAAATAGCCGAGCCTCCTTGCATGAGCGCCAATCGGCCGACCCGGCAGAACTGATGGACCAGACAGTTGCCGGAGATGAAAGCGCGGTCCGCCAGGTGTACGTGTCCGCCAAGCAGTGCGCCGTTGGCGAGGATGTTGTGATTCCCCAGGTGACAGTTGTGGCCGACATGACTTCCCGCCATGAAGAGGTTGCCGTCGCCAATGACCGTGTCCTCTTCGAGTTTGTTGGAGCGATGAACGGTGACGTGTTCGCGAAAGGTATTGTGTTCGCCGATGCGGAGTCGCGTGGGGGCGTTGGCATACTTGAGATCCTGAGGCGCATCGCCGATCACGCAGCCCGCATGGAAGCGATTGCCCGGTCCGATGAGCGTGTGGCCGGTCAGATACACCTGGGGTCCGACCGCACACTCGGCTCCGAGGACAACGTGTTCGTCGATGACCGAATACGGTCCGACCGAACAGCCGGGACCCAGTTGGGCTCCGGGATGGATGATTGCGGTGGGATGAATCATGGAGTGGGAGCGGAAGGGCGTTGGCGAAGCGCCTGCCACAGGACGAGTGGACCAGCGAGAGCGGTGGCAGTCAGGGCGGCGTTGGCCATGAGCAGCAGGGCCATGGCGGGACGCGGATGCGGGTAATCGATCCAGCGCTCGTTCTCCTTCTGAAAAATCACCAAGGGAAGCGGAGCTCCGGCGAAGCGCAGGCTGGGTCCCACCGGGTATTGGAGGCGAAGGGAAAGCCAGACTCCGAGAAGGGATCCGAAGATAACCACCAGACTGAAGGCCCCCTGGACGCCGGGACGAGCGCCCTGTCGACGCAGCCATTGCCGCATCAAAAACAGGAGCGTGAAGCATCCCAGCAGGAAAAAGAGGGCCAGTCCGATCGCCATGATCGGCTAGGAATAAAAGTGGCCCAGTTCCCGAAGCGAGCAGTAATCCTTGGGCTGACGTTCGGTCCGGCGCCCGAGAATGATGTGATCGAGCACCTCGATCTTGAGCAATTGGCCAGCGCGGATGAGGTCGCGGGTGGTCCGAATGTCGGCTTCGCTGGGCGTGGGATCGCCTCCGGGATGGTTGTGGGCCAGGACGAGGGCATGCGCATTGGCCGTGATGGCGGGGCGGAAGACTTCCCGGGCGTGAACGAGCACGGTGTCGAGGAGTCCGCGGGTGATTTCTTCTATTCGGATCAGTCGTCGTCGGGTGTTTAGCAGGACGACGACGAACCGTTCGGTCTCCAGCAGGGACAGTTGTTCGCGGAGGACATCGGCGATGGCAGCGGGCGTGTCGAGGACGGGGCTTTCCCGACGGGCTTCAGCGGCGAGGCGGCGGGCCAGTTCGAACGCGGCCTTAAGGGTGACGGCTTTGTCGGGTCCGATTCCCCGGACTTCGCAGAGGCGTTCCCAAGGAGCTCGCGCCAGTTCCTCGAGGGAGCCGAAACGGTTCATCAAGTGATGGCCAAGCGCGACTGCCGACGTACCGCGCAGACCGGAGCGAAGGAGAATGGCCAGGAGTTCGGCCTGACAGAGTGATCCAGCGCCAAGGGCCTGGAGTCGTTCGCGGGGTCGATCTGGCTCCGCGAGATCCCGAATCTGAAGTGATTCCGACATGACCCTACCCTGGCATTCCTCCCAGGCCGTCAACAGTCGTCAAATCTCAGTATGTACTCGGGCGCGCCTCACTCCATTACCGGCCTCAAGCCTCTCCCGAGATCTCAGTCGCCCAGCAGATTCTTCAATGCTGCCCGGGCTGCTTCCGCCCGAGCATCCTCACTGACGCCACCCCAAACCCGGGGCTTAAAGTCGAAGTACTCGCAGAAATTGGCCTGATCCTTGTGTTCGACTGGTTCGGCCCGTCCGTCGCGGCATTGGTGAGCGGCTCGAAGGTCGTAGTAGGTGCAATTGACACAGACCCGTAAGTCGGCGCGGCACTGGGGACACGTCTCGCTTCGGCCTGGCAGTTCGCGAAACCCCCAAACCCATCCGCAGCGGTAACAATGACGCGTCACCCCCAACTCTTTAGCAAAGGCAGCCTTTTGAAGTCCAGACACGGGCACTATTCGCGGCTAATCCAAGCCCTGAGTTGAAGAATGACCTTGGCGAACCGTTCCTGCCCGAACGACTTGAATCGGGAAGGGGAAATCTGGAAAACGCCCACGCCTACCGGCGGCCGATTCGCGGTTCGTTCAAGAACGAGGACATCTACGTCGATCTCAACTAACTGAGAGGCAGGTAAGAGGTAAGGAATTTCGCCGGGCCCGCTCGGAGGACCGGAGTCTTCGCTGCGCCCTTACCGCTTACCCCTTACCGGCCCCTCCTTTGGTGGGGCGACGCTCCGCGGAGCCGTCCGTCTGTGGAGTCCACTCGCGTCATCTTTTCCAGACGCGCACGGCCCGGTGAAAACCCTGCTGACTGCCGACCCCTTACCGCTTCCCCCTTCAGCCCTCCGCGCCCTCCGCGGGAGACCTTTCCCCTTCTGAGACG
Source organism: Verrucomicrobiota bacterium (assembly GCA_017309115.1). GTDB lineage: Bacteria > Verrucomicrobiota > Verrucomicrobiia > Limisphaerales > UBA9464 > UBA9464. The sequence continues at coordinate 92,655 of JAFLEF010000024.1, forward strand.
GAGTCGCGTCACGTTGTTCGACCCTGACCAGCAAGAGCCGCGGTCCTTCGCTGCGCTCGGGGCCGCGGGGACGGCCCGGCGGTCCATCCCTACCACTGATGGGAAGACGACGCGGCGCGGTCGAGATGCGTGTAGCCGCCATCCACGAACAGAAACTGACCCGTGATGTGACTCGCCCGCGGGGATGCCAGCCAGACAATCGCATCGGCCACCTCCTCGGGTCGCGTCAGCCGACGCTCGAACGGCACCAGATTCGCCACCCGACTCCGAGCCAGCGCCGGGTCCGGTTGAGTGGCAAACCACCGTTGGTATTGGTCCGAATCACATTCCGCCGGCACCACCGAGTTGACCCGCACTCCTTGGGATCCCAACGTCAACGCCCACTCTCGCGTCAGCGCATTCAAGGCCCCCTTGGCCGCGGCGTAGCCCGAGGTCTTGCCCTGACCGGTGGACGCCACCTTCGAACTGACGTTGATCACGCATCCCTGACGACGCTGGAGGTGCGCCTGGGCCAGATGCGTGAGCGTGTACGCCGGCAATAGATTCCGCTGCAGCGACGCCAGAAACACTTCGGGAGGAGCATCCAACCCGACGCTGTCATTGGCTCCGGCGTTGTTCACAAGGATGTCCAGGTTCCCGAAGTGGTCCACGCCCCGCTGAACCGCCTCGGCACACACGGCCGCGTCTGTGAGGTCCCCGGCCACGACGAGAACGTCACTCCGTCCTTGCGCCAAGCGCTCCGCAGCCGCGGCGTCGCGATCGACCAAGACCACCCGGGCACCCTCTCCCAGAAAACTCAACACGGTGGCGGCTCCGATTCCCCGGGCTCCACCGGAGACCAAAGCCACCCGATCTTTCAACTGCAGGTCCATGACGCAGGACTGTTCCGGGAAAACCCGTCCGGGAACAGCAAAGACCGGAGGCACCGCTCCCTAAATTTGGAACCAATCCAACCCCGCTCGGCACTTGCCTCCGAAGAGTAGCGGGACAGACTGGGTCAATGGATACGAACTCCTTTCGGGCTCGTTTGGAGGCCCGTCCGTTTCGTGCCTTTACCGTTCAGTTGAACAACGGGCGCGCACTTCCCGTTCGTCATCCGGAGTTTGCCGCCCTCACTCCCCGCGGTTGGGAAGTCATTATCTGGACCGACGACCACCACTACGAGTTCGTCGATCTGAATGCCGTTTCGTCTTTGAAGGTTCATCGAGGCCGGCCGACGAACTGAAGTTCTCTGGTGGGGCGACGCTCCGCGGAGCCGTACCTATGTGGACTGGTGACGCGTCTTTTCGCCGAGACGCGAACGGCTCGGTGTAACCTCGCCCTACCGTCCTCCGCACATCCTTACCTCTTACCGCTTACCCCTTACCTTCCCGCCCTCGCGAAACGGCTCGCGACGGAGACCGCCGACTGGCAGAAGTGAACGCCGTGAAACGGTTGATGCTCGAACTCTGGGTGCTGCTCCTCGGGAGCGGGCTCGGCCTGGCAGCGGATCCGCCGACGCCGCTGCGGATCGCCGCGGCCTCGGATCTGATGTTCTGCCTCGATGCCCTCAACGACGCGTTCCGCACCGCCCACCCAGGCACCCAGGTTCAAGTCACTCCGGGATCTTCCGGGAATCTCTTCGCGCAAATTCAACAGGGCGCACCCTTCGACCTCTTTCTCTCGGCGGACCGGTCGTATCCGCTGGCGTTGATCGCCGCCGGGGCAGCCGAATCCAATTCGCTCACCCACTATGCCAACGGTCGGCTCGTGCTCTGGACCCTGAAGCCGGAGATCGCCGTCACGAACGGACTCCCCGTGCTGACCCAACCCACCTTTCGCCGACTGGCCATCGCGAATCCCGAACACGCGCCGTACGGACGGGCGGCCCGGGATGCGTTGCAGCGCGCCGGACTGTGGAATCAGGTCACGAACCGACTGGTCCTCGCCGACAACATCGCGCAGGCCGCCCAGTGGGTTCAGACCGGAGCCGTCGACGCCGGCCTCGTCGCCCTGTCGCTGGTGTCGGCGCCCAAACTCAAAGGTGTGGGAGCCTATTGGGTGCTGCCCGAAGACAGTCATGCTCCACTGGAACAAGCTGCGGTTCTCACCCGGCGCGGCACCACTAATGCCGCCGCCCGGGCGTATCTGAATTTCCTGCGAACCCCCAAGGCCCGGTCGATCTTCGATCAATACGGGTTCCGCCTGCCCACCCCGACCACCGCCCCGTGAGTCCGGATCCCACCACCGGACCCTGGCTGCCGCCCGATATCTGGCAGTCGTTGTTCCTGACACTTCGCTTGGCGGTCACGGTGACCGGTCTGCTGCTGCTGCTCGCGATTCCGGTGTCGGCCTGGCTCGCGTTCTCGCGTCAGCGCTGGGTGCCGTTGGTGGAGGCCGTGGTCGGTTTGCCCGTCGTGTTGCCGCCGACGGTGCTCGGGTTTTATCTGCTCGCGCTCTTCGCCCCGGACACACCGGTGGGCCGGTTCTGGATTCGAATCACGGGCGACACCCTGGCGTTTTCCTTCTCCGGGTTGGTCCTGGGGTCGATGGCGTACAGCCTGCCCTACGCGGTGCAACCGCTGACCGCCGCGTTCCGATCCATTCCGGCGTCGCTGTTGGAAGCGGCCGAATCGGTGGGCGGCAGAACCTGGAGCAATTTCTGGCGGGTCACGTTGCCCCTGTCACGACGGGGAGTGCTGGTGGCGGCGATGCTGAGTTTCGCGCACACGGTTGGGGAATTCGGAGTCGTGGTGATGCTGGGCGGTAGCATTCCGGGACGTACCCGGGTGGCCTCCATCGCCCTTTACGACGAAGTGCAGAAACTCAACTACGACACCGCCCACCGTCTCGCTCTCGTCCTGCTATTGGTGTCGTTTGCCGTGCTGGTCCCGTTGGCCTGGCTGCAACGCCGTCGAGATCGCTGAACTCTTCCTCACCGCATTCGCGGCAGCAGACGAACGGCATTGGTTGGCGCCGGACACACCTGCTGGCAGATGCGACAGCCGTTGCAGAGCTCCGGATCCACCATCGGCAACCCGGCGTCCCACTGCATCGCGCCGGGAATCGGGCACTGGTCGATGCACACCGAGCAGGACGACGTCAGCGCCAGGCAATGTCGGCCGGATACCAGGGCGACCCGATTCGGATCGGGTTCCGGCACGGGTTTGGGCGCCGGCTTCAATCGCCGTCCAAACATCCGGAACAAGTCCCGTCGGGAAACATCGCTCATGACGACCCACGCTAGGCGTTTTCCCCGAATTGGGCCAGAGTGGGCTGGGCCTAAATTCCCCGCGCGCAGCGAATCCCGTCGTTTGACAAGCGAGCCTCCGCGGTGGAGTTGAGGGTCCAACATTGTGAAATCGACCACCCCAACCCCGCCCTCCACGCTGCTTCGAGCGCGTCAGGTTGGCCGCACCTACGCCGGTCGGGCGGTGCTGCGTGGGGTTTCCTTCGACCTGAAGGCCGGCGAACGACTGGCGTTGGTGGGTCCTTCCGGCAGCGGCAAGACCACGTTGCTCAACTGTCTGGGCGGGGTCGATCGCCCGGATTCCGGCAGCATCGAACTGAACGGGGTGGCGCTCGAAACCTTGAACGGAGATCAACTGGCCGAAGTCCGTCGGCGCCGACTGGGAACCATTTTCCAGTTCTTTCACCTGCTGCCCACGCTCACCGCCGCCGAGAATGTCGAATTGCCCCTGCAGCTCAATGGCGTCAACTCCACCGAGCGCGTCCGGCGAGTGCAACAACTCCTGGATCGGGTCCAGGTGAGCCACCGGGCCGACGCCTGGCCAGCGCAATTGTCCGGCGGGGAAATGCAGCGGGTGGCCATCGCCCGGGCCCTGGCGCATCAGCCGGAACTCCTGCTGGCCGACGAACCTACCGGCAATCTGGATTCGAAGAACGGCGCGAACATCCTGCGTCTGCTCCGCGAACTCTCCAACGAAACGGGAACTGCGCTGGTCTTGGTTACTCACAGTCCCGAGGCCGCCGCCATCTGCCATCGGGAACTTGAGCTGCGCGACGGGGAAGTGGTGGGCGAACGACTCCTGTCGGCTTCATGAGCGCCGCTCCTTTACGTTCCGACCTGCCCGGCGTGGTGGGTCTGCTGTGGCGTCGGTTCACCTGGCGGCATTGGTGTCTGGCGCCGGTGCAGTCCGCTATTCTCGTGGCGATCCTCTCGCTGGGAGTCGGAGTCTTCTTCGCCATTCGCTTGGCCAATCGCGCTGCGGTCGCCAGCTTCCAGAATTTCACGGACCTGATCACCGCCGAGAGTGACGGTCTGATCAGCCCGGCCGCAGGTCTGCTGCCGGAAGCGGTCCTGACCGAACTTCGCACCGCCTTTGGTTCCCGGCCGGTTCAGCTGATTCCCGTTCTGGAAACCACCGCCGCCCGACCCCGCCAAAGTGAGACGGAAGTCATCGGTTCCCGCGGCACCTTCCAGCTTCTGGGCTTGGACCTTATCGCCGTCCAGAATCTTGCGGAACGGCGGCGCCCGGATCGGTCTTGGTTTGATCAGAGCGCGGCGCCGGGAGCTTCCGCGACGTCCCGCGATACCTCGCCCTCGCCTGCGGCCAGCAAGTTCTGGGACACCTTCCGCAATCCGCGGTCGGTGTTCATCAGTGAATTCCTCGCCCGACGCGAGGGTCTGTCCCCAGGGTCGGAACTTCCGCTAATTCTCAACGAACAGATCGTTCCGCTACGGGTGGCTGGAGTCATTCCCACCGATCCCGCCCAGCCCCAGGCCCCCGCCGAACTGATGGTCATGGACCTGCCGGCGCTCCAGCGGCTCACGGGCCTCACGGGTCAGGTCAGCCGGATTGAGTTTATTCTCGAGGACGGTCCGCAACGGGCGGAACGGTGGCAGGAACTGCGCGCTTTGCTGGAACGGCAGGCGACGAACTTCCCCGGAGCTCTCCAAGCCTCCAGCAGTCCGCGCTGGCAGGTGGCTTCCCCTGCGGATCGCCGGGAAAGCGGCGAAGTCATGACCCGCGCCTTTCGGCTCAACCTGACCATCCTATCGTTGCTGGCGTTGGTGGTGGGATTGTACCTGATCTTCCAGGCGCTCGACGGTGCGGTGGTTCGGAGACGCGAGGAAATTGCCATCCTGCGGTCCCTCGGCGTGCCGCCTCGCCTGATTCAGCGGGCCTGGCTGTGCGAAGCCGCGGTGCTCGGATTGGCCGGCGGTGTGGTGGGTTTGCTCCTCGGCTGGTTAGGCGCGCAAGGGGCCGTGCGACTCGTCGGTCGAACCGTCAACGCCCTGTACTACGCCACGTCGGCCGATCGAGCGGCGCTGCATTCCACCGAAGTGATCCTCGCGCTGGTGGTCTCGGTGCTGACCAGCGTGTTAGCGGGTTGGCTGCCGGCGAAATCCGCCGCGGAGACGCCTCCCGCCCAGTCGCTGGGACGGGGACACGGAACCACGTTCATCGGCCCCAGACTGCTGCGGCGGACGGGACTGGCCTGGGCTTTGGTGGCGGTAGGCTTCGGCCTGCTGACGCTCCCGCCCTGGCGTCTGGAAGCGGGTCTGCGAATTCCGGTGGCCGCGTACGCCGCGGCGCTGTGCTGGACCTTTGCCGCCGGCATCCTCGGGGGAAGCGTGTTGAAACATCTGTCCCGCTGGGCGGCCCGACCGGGAAGTCCCCTTTCGGGAGGAGCCGTGGCGCGACTCGCTCTCAGCCACGTGCGCGAGCCTTCCGGTCGACATCGTCTGGCCGTAGCCGGACTGGTTTGCGCGGTCGCCATGACGGCGGGTATGGCGATCCTCGTCGGCAGTTTCGACACCACGATGCGGGGTTGGATTTCGCGGACGTTTCAGGCCGACCTGTATGTGTCCAGCGACGGAGCCCAAAGCGCTTCCACGGAGAACCGCATCTCGCCAGCGACTTGGCGCTCGGTCGCGGCCCATCCCGAGGTCACCCACGCTCAGGTCATTCAGGCCGCCCGGGTTCAACTGCCCGAAGGCGAGACAATGCTGGTGGGTGGCGACTTGGAATTCTTCCGGGAGTTCGCCCAGCCCGCCTGGCTCCAGGAACCCGTGGATAACTCCATCTTCGTTCCCGCCACCACCGCCGGGCAGGTCCTGGTCAGCGAAGCCTTTAGCGAACGGTTCCGTCTGCGACGCGGGGATAAACTGACCCTTCCCACGCCAGCCGGCGGACAACCGGTCACCATCGCCGGGGTCTTCTCGGATTACGGCAACGAACGAGGTTCCCTGATTGTTGATCGCGCCCATTTCGCCCGCTGGTTTGGCAATGAATTGGCGTCCAGTCTCATTCTGGTCCTCCGACCGGGTGCCGACATCGAATCCGTGCGGGCCGAACTTCGGGCGGCGCATCCCGGACTCGCGGTGTTCACGCAGTCGTATCTGCGCGGTGAAGCCCTGCGCATCTTCCGTCAAACCTTTGCCATCACCTACGCCCTGGAACTCATCGGCGTCACCGTGGCGGTGGCTGGACTCGGCTTCACCATGGTCAGTCTGCTGTGGGAACGCCGAGGCGAACTGACCACCCTGCGCGCGCTCGGACTCACCCGGCGGGAACTGGCGGCCGCAGCGGCTTTGGAAGGACTCTTCACCGCCGTCAGCGGCGTCGCCGTGGGATTGCTGGCCAGTGTGGGGTTGGGCTGGGTGCTGATTCACCGGGTGAACCAGCAGACCTTTGGTTGGACTTTGGAGACCGATCGACCCTGGGGACAGCTGGCCGGCTTGGCGATCTTGGTGCTGGCCGCCGCCGCCGTTACCGCTTGGGGTGCCGGACGCTGGGGCGCCCAACTGCCCGCGGAACAGGAGGAATAAATCCGATGATTGCCCTGTCACTCCTTCGAGCCGCCGTCCCGCTGCTGGGCGGAATTTTCACGGTCCTGCTGGTTGGAGTCGTCCAAGCTGTTGACGTTCCCCGAAAGACCCCGGAAGGCTTCGCTGTACCGCAGCCAGGCACGCGGTTCACTTTCCCCAGGGATCACGGCAATCATCCGGACTTCGCCCTGGAATGGTGGTATCTCACCGGGCATTTGTTCGAAACCAACGGCGCCCGGTACGGATTCCAAGCCACCTTCTTCCGCCGCGCCAGTCCGCGCAGCACCGCCCCCAGCGCGGCGACCCAGGGCTTCGGAGATGATCAACTCTACCTCGCCCACATGGCGCTGCTGGACGCTCAGACCGGCGAGTTTCGACATCAGGAGCGGCTAAATCGCGCCGGCTGGGATGCCGAGGCGTCCCTCCAAACGCTGGACGTGAAGAACGGCAACTGGTCGCTGCGCTTGGCTCCACCCGCCTCGGGATCCGCCGAACCCACGTTGCAACTGGAAGGTGGCATTCGCGCCGAAGCCGCTTTTTCGCTCACCCTGACCCCCGCCAAACCCCTGGTGATCTTCGGCACCAACGGCGTTTCCCGAAAGGCGGCCGAACCCACCGCCGCCAGTCATTATCTGACGTTTACCCGACTGAAGGTGGCAGGTTCGCTCACCTGGCAGGGAAAGGTCCGGGAGGTGACCGGCGAGGCTTGGATGGATCACGAGTTCAGCTCGAGTCAGCTCGGCGCGGGTCAGGTGGGCTGGGATTGGGCGAGCGTGCAGCTGCGGGATGGCCGGGAACTGATGGCGTATCGGATGCGGCGTCAGGACGGTACCACGGATCCCTTTTCCACTCTGGCCTGGATTGACCGTCAGGGAAGGGTGCAGCACTTCGGACCGAGCGAGTATTCCTGGGAGCCCCGGGGCGTTTGGAAGAGCCCAGCATCTGGTGCCGAGTATCCGGCCGCGATCCGCCTCCGCCTAAAGGATCCGGAGACGGGTCGGGAACGCACCTTGGACCTGCAACCTTTGGCCCCCGCCCAGGAGCTGAATGGAGCGATTGGAGGCATTCCGTATTGGGAAGGCGCGTGCCGGGTCTTGGACGAACAGGGGCAGGAAATTGGTCAGGCCTTCCTCGAAATGACCGGGTACGCCGCCACCATGCAGGGACGGCTGTAACTTTGGAGTACGGTAGACTTTCTACCGTTTTCCCATGCCCCCCCGGCGTCGCCCTCCCCAAGGGCCGGGCAAGGGGTAAGCGGCAAGCGGCAAGCGGCAAGCCCCGGTAGGGCGAGGCTCCGCCAAGCCGTGCGCGTCACAGCGAAAAGACGCGCCACGAGTCCACTAACGAACGGCTCCGCGGAGCGTCGCCCTACCCTTACCCCTTACCCCTTACCCCTTACCGATCTTTCAACTCTCAACTCCCCCTCACCCCCCGACATGGGGCTTGTCGCCTTCGCAGACCTTTCCCTACGCTGACGCAACGGTCCATATCCCCGCAGCTCATGAATTCTTCTCCGCGCTTCAAATTGTTCCTGATGATGGTGCTCCAATTCTTCATTTGGGGTGCCTGGTTGCCGCTCATCTTTAGCTATCTGCCCAGCCTCGGGTTCACCCCCGGTCAGCAGTCCGCCATTCTGAACGCGTTCCCGGTGGCCTCGATCATCGGTATGTTCTTCAGCAACCAGTTCGCGGATCGGAAGTTTGCCGCGGAACGGTTCCTCGCCTTCTCCCACCTCGTGGGCGGTTTGGCGATGCTGGGCTTGGGCTTCGTCCATAGTTTTGGGCCGTTCTTCTTGCTGATGCTGATCCACTGCCTGCTGTACGTGCCGACGATTTCGATCACGAATTCGATCGCGTTCGCCAACATGAAGGACCCGCAGAAGGAATTCGGCATCGTTCGCATGGGCGGCACGATCGGCTGGATCCTGGCCGCTTGGCCGTTCACGTTCATCCTGGTGGACTGGGCCAAGGTAGAGCAGACGAATCCCCAGGGCCTTGTCGCCTGGATTGGGGCGGCCCTCGCCAACGGTCTGACCGGAGCGGCGCTCCAGAGCGCGACGCGCTACACCTTCATTGTCGCTGGCGTCGCTTCGCTGCTTCTGGCCGCCTACAGTTTGATCCTCCCGCACACTCCGCCGAAGCAGGGTGGCAAGTCGGACAACCTCGCCTGGCTCGAAGCGGCCAAGCTGCTCAAACATCCCTTCGTGCTGGTGTTGTGGGTGGTCACCTTCCTCGACTCGTTCGTCCACAACACGTACTTCAATTGGACCGGAACCTTCCTCGCCAGCCCGGCCGTGGGCATCCCGGGTAACTGGATCATGCCGGTCATGAGTATCGGGCAGATCGCCGAAATCCTCACGATGTTCATCCTGGGCGCGACCCTGAAGACCCTCGGTTGGCGCACTACCATGATCGTCGGTATTCTTGGCCACGCCGCTCGATTCGCCGTGTACGCACTGTTCCCGGGCCACAAGGAGCTGATCATTCTGGTCCAGATCCTCCACGGCATCTGCTACGCCTTCTTCTTTGCCACGGTGTACATCTTCGTGGATGCGTACTTCCCGAAGGATGCGCGGTCCAGCGCCCAGGGATTGTTCAACGTGATGATTCTGGGCTTGGGCGCCTTGGTGGCCAATTCGATCTGCCCCTGGCTCATTCAAGAGGTCTTCACCAAAGCCGGCGTGACCGACTTCCGCGGCCTGTTCCTGGTGCCGTGTTTCATCTCGTTGGTGGCCGTCGTCGCCCTCGCGCTGTTCTTCCATCCGCCCAAGACGCCGCAGCCCGAGCTCGGCGGTTCCACGGCTCCGGCCCACTGAACCTCGAACTACCTGACCGCCATGAATCGTCGCCAATTCCTGCAACAAGGTGCGGCCGCGGCCGCGTTGGCCGCCGCCGGCTGTGCCAGCCCGAAGCCGCCCCCCGAGCCCTTCAAGGTCAGCCTCGCCGAATGGTCCCTGCACAAGGAACTGTTCGCGAAGATCATCACCAACCAGGATTTCCCCCGGATTGCCCGAACGGACTACGGGATTGAAGCGATCGAGTTGGTCAACCAGTTCATGATGGATCAGGCCACCAACCAAGCCTACCTCAAGGAACTCAAGCAGCGGGCCGACGATCAGGGAGTGCGGATTCTACTGATCATGTGCGATGGCGAAGGCGATTTGGGTGCGGTTGATCCCGCCCAGCGCCGTCAGGCCGTACAGAATCATTACAAGTGGGCCGATGCCACCAAGGCGCTCGGGGGCCACAGTATCCGAGTCAACGCGGCCACTGGCGGCGTGGGCACGCCGGAGGAACAGCAGAAACGGGCCGCAGATGGCTTGGCGCAGCTGTCCGCCTATTGCGCGCCGTTGGGACTGAACTGCATTGTCGAAAACCACGGCGGACTCAGTTCCAACGGACAGTGGCTCGCCGGCGTGATGAAATTGGTCAACCTGCCCAACTGCGGCACGCTGCCCGACTTCGGCAACTTCCAGATTTCCCCCGGCCAATGGTACGACCGCTATACCGGCGTGACTGAACTGATGCCCTTCGCCAAGGCGGTCAGCGCCAAGAGCTACGACTTCAACGAGGCGGGTTACTGCGTGGAAACGGATTATCCGCGCATGATGAAAATCGTGTTGGCGGCCGGGTACCACGGTTACGTCGGTATCGAGTACGAAGGCGACAAGCTGAGCGAAGCCGACGGCATTCGCGCGACCAAGCTGTTGCTTGATCGGATTCGCGAAGGCGTTGCCTGAGCGTCCGGCCGACCCAGTTCCGCACGCCGGGATGCCTATGAAACTCCGTGGGAACTGGGTCCTCTTGACCGGCGCCTCGAGCGGCTTCGGTGCTGCTGCCGCCCGGGCCTTTGGAGCCGAGGGATGTCACCTCCTCCTGGGCGCCCGGCGGGAAGACCGCTTGGCCGAGGTCGCCCAATCCGCCCGCGCCGCCGGTGCGGCTTCCGTTCAGCACCACGCCTTGGATGTGGCCTCTACCAATAGCGTCGAGGCCTTCGTGTCTTGGGTGAAGACCCTCACCGATCGGGTCCACATTCTCATCAACAACGCGGGTGGCGCGCACGGTCTGGATCCGGTTGCCACCGGTCGCGATGAGGACTGGGAAGCCATGGTTCAGTCCAATTTCCTGGGCCTGCTTCGGATGACCCGCGCCGTGTTGCCGCTGCTGCCCCGGGATGCTGGCAGCTGGATCTTGAACGTGGGCTCCATTGCCGGGCATCGCGGCTACGAAGGCGGCGCGGCTTACTGCGGTGTGAAGGCTGGCGAGCGGCTCATCACGGAGTCACTCCGACTGGAGTTGAACGGTACCGGGATTCGCGTCGGCTCGCTGGATCCCGGCATGGCGCTCACCGAATTCTCCGATGTCCGCTTCAAGGGCGATCAGGAACGCGCCGCCAAAGTCTACGCCGGCGTGAATCCGCTCACCGCCGAAGACGTGGCCGAAACCATGGTCTGGATGGCCTCGCGGCCCCCGCACGTCTGCATCGACGAACTGATTCTCAAGCCCACCGACCAAGCGGCGATTCACAAGGTCCATCGGCGAACTTGAGGCTCCTTCCACGCCCCCCAAAGCGCCAGAGGGCTGGCGCAGTCCGTGCGTTTGTGAAACTGATGAGACTAACCAGTGAAAGACTGAGTACGATGCCGACAGGGCGTCGTGTAGCTGAAGGCAACTGCGTCGCCGCA
>JAFLEF010000025.1 GCA_017309115.1 Verrucomicrobiota bacterium
TTTCAACGACTTCATTCCGGTTCCAACCGGCTTCTTTTCCATCCTCGTGTCTCCTTCAGCCGGTTCGGGCAACTGGGACCTCCCCCCGGCTCCCCTCCATCCTAACAACACCGTCAAGATGCACCCTGGGAAAGCTGAGAGCTGAGAGCTGAGAGCTGAGAGGTCGGAAGGGACCAGTTGAGAGTTGAGAGTTGAAAGTTGAGAGACGAAGGCAAGGAGGCTGTCGGGAGTGACCTCCCGAGACGCTCGCTTGGGAGCGCTGGCGTCTCGCCGGCCTGTTTCGCACGCTCACGAGGGAAAGCTGAGAGCTGAGAGGAGCGAAAACCGGTGAACCGGATCTGCATTGTGTCCACAAACCCATCGGCATTTCTAACGTGCTGGAATTCAGGTATTTTCTCTCAACTCTCAACTTTCAACTCTCAACTGGTTTGTGGGTAGTTGAGAGAAAAAACCGGTAAGGGGCGCTCTGCGGAGCTATCAGCTCTTAGCTGATCGTTCCGTCGTTCCTTACCCCTTACCCCTCCGCTCTTACCGTTTTTCGTCTCAGCTCAAAATTTGGACTGCGGCAGACTTTCTGCCGCTTTGGTATGGGTGAGGCGTCAGGGGGCCTCATTGCGTCACGCCTCCACTCGCGTCTGGGGGATACTAAACGGTAAAGAGTTTACCGCACTCCATAGGGAGCCGGCGAGACGCCAGAGCGTGAGTGGTTCCTGGGCTGACCACCAAAGGCCAATCCGCTCGGCCGCGCCGGCGGATTGGGGACGGCCCGGCGGTCCATCCTTACCGCTTACCCCCTACCGATTTCGTCTCTCAACTCTCAACTCTCAACTCTCAACTGGTTCCTGCTTACCGCTTACCCCTTACCGGTTTTGCCTCTCAGCTCTCAGCTCGCCAGTTCCCGTTCCTTCCCGTCTTTGCTTCCACAACGACGATGCGTAGGTTGCGGGTGTCGGTTGCCGACGGCCACCCGACGTCCCCGCGCATGTCCTTCACCTTCCGTTCCCTGACCTGGTCAATGACCTTGGTGGTCACCTTAATTCTGAATCCCGGTTATCTCCGTTCCGCCGAGTCGTCCGCCACCGAGCAAACGTTCCAAACGATCTCCCAGGAGTTCGTGCGAGCCTTCCACGATGCCAATCCCCTCGCTGGAGTGGCCCTGGGATGGCACCAGTACGACGGACGTTTCGTCGTCCCCACTGCGGCGCACAACGCGGCGTTTCGCCAGCAGCTCCACGAGTTCCGTCGTCGCCTCGCCGCCCTCGACCGCACTCAGTTGTCGCTGCCCGCCCGCCGCGATCTGGTCGTGCTGGAGAATCGAATTGGCACTTCGTTGTTGTTCGCTGACCGCTTTCGTTGGACTGAACGAAGCCCGTTGGCGTATGCCGATCAGCCCGACATTTCCATCTACCTGAAGCGTGACTGGAAGCCGCTGGATGAGCGGGTGCGGGACATGACGGCGATCCTGCGGTTGGCGCCGGCTCACTTTGCGGCGGCCCGAACGAATCTGGAACTGCGCCTACCCCGACCCTGGATTGAGCTGGGACTGCTGGTGGCGGAAGGAACGGCGAGTTTTTGGGAAAAGGATGTCGCGACGGAAGCGGCCCGGGCCACCAACGCCGTCGTTCGCGGTGAATTTGCCGTGGCCAATACCGCAGCCATCCAGGCCTTGCGCGACTTCAGTGCGTGGCTCAAGGCGGAACGATTGCCGCACGCCGTGAATGACTTTGGACTGGGTCGGGAGGCCTTCGCCGAGATGCTGAAGCTGGAACTGATTCAACTTTCGCCGGAACAGATTCGTGAGATTGCCCGCCGCGAACTCAAGGCCGAGCAGGAACGTTTTGCCGAAGCCGGACGGGAACTCGATCCCACCCGGCCGGCGACGGAAGTCTTTCTGGCGATTCAGAAGGATCATCCGACCGAAGCGACCCTGGTGTCCGACACCCGGCGAAATCTGGAGGCCATTCGCGAGTTTGTGGTGGGGCAGAAGTTGGTGACGATTCCGAGTGAGGTGCGCGCGCAAGTGAAGGAGACGTTGCCCCCGTTCCGGGCCACCAGTTTTGCCTCGATGGATACTCCCGGACCGTTCGAAACCCGGGCCACGGAAGCCTACTACTACGTCACACCGACCGAGCCGGAATGGTCGGCGGCGCAGAAGGACGAATGGCTGACTGCCTTCAACTACTACACCACCGACGTGGTGAGCATTCACGAGGCGTACCCCGGGCATTACGTGCAATTCCTGGCTTTGAATGCGTCCCCAGCGAGCACGGCAGCGAAGGTGTTTGGCAGCTATGCCTTCATTGAAGGCTGGGCGCATTACACCGAGCTGATGCTGATCGAAGCGGGCTTTGCCGGACCGCAGCCGATGGCCACGCCGCCGACGTCAGCCGACCGACTGCGAGCGGCCAAGTATCGGATGGCGCAATCCAATGAGGCCCTGTTGCGGCTGGCCCGGTTGTATTGTGCGATCGAGCTGCACTGTTCCGGCATGACGGTGGACGAAGCGACCCGTTTTTTTGTGGAGAACGCGTATTATCAGGAGAAGCCGGCGCGATCGGAGGCCATGCGCGGCACGATGGATCCGGGTTACGGTTTCTACACCTTGGGCAAACTTCAGCTGCTGAAACTTCGCTCGGACTGGAAGGCCCAGGAAGGTGATCGCTACAGCGCGCAGCGGTTTCACGACGAAGTTCTGCGCCACGGCATGCCCCCCATCCGCATGCTCCGGGAGATGATGCTGCGGGATCCCGCGCTGTGGGAGGCGACGTTGAGGTAAATCAGCTGAGAGCTGAGAGCTGAGAGCTGAGAGGTAAAACCCGGTAAGCGGTAAGCGGGAAGCGGGAAGCGTGGTAGGGCGACGCTCCGTGGAGCCGTTTGGGGAAAGCTGAGAGCTGAGAGCTGAGAGGTGAAACCGGTAAGCTCAAAATTTTGGACTGCGGCAGACTTTCTGCCGCTTTGGTATGGGCGAGGCGTCAGCGGGCCCCGTCGCGTCGCGACTCCATTCGCGCCTGGGGGATACCAAAGCGGTAAAAAGTTTACCGCACTCCATAGGGAGCCGGCGAGACGCCAGAGCGTGAGTGGTTCCTGGGCTGACCACCAAAGGCCAATCCGCCTGGCTTCGCCCGCGGATTGGGGACGGCCCAGCGGTCCATCCCTACCGCTTACCGCTTACCGCTTCTCCAACTGAAGGAATCCCTGGGATTCTTCCGTGGAGATCCGTTTGCCGCGGACCCCGTAGCGAACTTCGGCGTCCTCCCCCGACGGGCTGCCGCTGCTGCCCAACTCAGAACGAAGAATCAGTTGATGCTCCCCCGCTTCGGCCGGCCAAGTCGCCAGGACACCTTGGGCGGTGTTCAGGACGCGCAGTTGCGGGGTGTCGGTCTCGGGGGTGGTCCAGACCGATCCGGCCGGATGATAGACCCGCAACGCTTCCAAGGGCACGGGTTCCGAACCTTCATCGGCAATCAATTCCAGTACGTGGGGTCCATCGGGAAGATCGTTGACCAAGGTGGTGACGGATTCTCCTTTTCTGACTGGCGAACTCCCCGGTCGGTACTCGTCGACGGCCCGATTCTCCGTGTTCCAGATGAGGTAGACACCCAGCTGGGAGACTCCGGCCGGCAGGCGCGGATTCCAATCATCGGGCGCAATGCGGACCCGGCCGGAACGCGACACAAACAGGTTGGTGGAGGTCCCGACGCCATCCGGGCCGGTGACCGATCCCGACAACTCGAACTCGAAGTCATGGGCATTGGTGGGATTAATCCGCGACACTCGGATCGCCCAAGTTTCCAGGGCGAGCGGGGCGATGGCGCCCACCTGCAGTAACGCTGGCCAGGGATACGACTCGCCCATCCACAGTGGGACTCGTCGATGACCCCGACCCGACGGCAGGCTGGTGGGAACTTTCCCGTCGATCCGCACCTGACAGCGACGGGGAGTTCCGATTCGTTCCAGAGCATCCACGCGATTACCGACGAAGGCGAAGCGCAACCGATTGCCTTCCCACTTCACCGCGGGATGTCCCACCGGCCAGGTATTCACCCGGCCATTGTTCAGGGGATCAATCGCGGGCATCACCGGCGGGGCCTCGAGAAACGGCCGGAGAATGGCGGTCTGGAGTTCGGAGCCCGCGAGATTGAAATGCCAGCCGTCCAGCAGCAGGGAACTCAACGGCACCTTCTTCGCTGTGACGTAGTGTTTCCAAGCGGTCCGATTGTCCGGGAAGCACAGGCCCAGTTCCCGCGAGAGCGATTCGCATACCAGGTAATTGAGCCAAGCCTCGGAGGGAACAGGAATCAGGTCCGGATCGGTGGGCTCGGCCAGGTCGCGTTCGTAGAGCGGATGATTCCCGATCAGAATGATGTCTGCGGTGGTTCGAGCACGGAAGGCACGAAGAATCTGTTCCCACTGCCGGCCGATGCCGTACGGACCATAGGAGTGGTAGATGATGAGATCCGGACGAAACGGATAGACATCGATCTCGGCGGTCTTGATGAGGAAGGAGGCATCGAAGGAGCCGATGGCTCGATTGGCGACGACCAAGTTGGCTTCGGGAAAGGCCTTTTGGAGGACGTTGGTGGTGTAGATCCACCATTCCTGCTGGGTGATCGACTGCCCGTAGATCAGGATTCGAATCGGAACAGGATTCTCTCGCGTGCTGCGGGCGAGCAGGGCGCGAACCCGTTGCAGGGGCACATAACGCCACGGATCCGGAGTCGGCAGGACCGAGGCGTCGATCAGCTGGCCGAGGGCCGGGCCAAAGCTCGTTATCGACCAAACCCAGAGCAGTAGGATCCAGCGGCGCATCAGAAGGCGGGAAGCTTCCGGAGCGCGCCGATTTTCTCAATCGAGATTCGGCAGAAGTCAGCGGAGAGGCTGGAACGGGTAAGGGGTAAGCGGTAAGGGGTAAGCATGGTAGGGCGACGCTCCGCGGAGCCGTCCCCTCTGGGGTGCGGTCGCCATGCTCGCCATGCTACCGTTTTCCCAGGGGGAGGCGGGAGCCGGCTGCTGAGAGCTGAGATCTGAGAGGAAAAACCGGGAAGCGCGAAGCGGGAAGCAGTAAGGACGAAACCAGCCAAAAGGTGAAGCCGGGGAGTTCTCCCGCGGAGGCGCAGGGCGCAGAGGGAGCAGGAAGCGGGAAGGAAACGTGCCGAACGGTCGCCTGGGAGGCGTCTCGCCGGCCAGTGTATCAAGAAGTGAGAAACACGCCGGCGAGACGCCAGCGCTCCCAGGCCGCGGAACGCGGCGCCACGATGCTTGCCGCTTACCGCTTCGCGCTTACCGGCTTTCTCTCTCAGCTCACAGCGCTCGGCTCAGCTTTCTTGGTCGGCGCGTTTGGGCGCGTTTATTTCCGAGCAAACTCTGGGATTGCCCGGTGTGTTTCGTCCCGCTATTCAGAGCCGGTCGTCGACGCGGGTGTGGTTCAATGGTAGAACGTGGGCTTCCCAAGCCTGAGACGAGGGTTCGATTCCCTTCACCCGCTCCAACTCCCGAGTTCCCCTTGGTCTGGAGTAATCTTACCGGCTTTGCCTCACGACTCGGAAAAATTCCCCAGGTCCGCCCAAAGGCACGGTCAAGGGCGACGGGGTGATCACGTTCTGCCAGTCTGCTGGCAACAGTGTCGTGGACCGTTGTAACTGGAAGGCTGCGGGCCAACTGAGCTCCAGGCCCTCCGGCTTCAACACGAAGTCGATCTCCGGCGCCGCCATCTCGGGGTCGACCCCGGTGAAGTACCGCGTACCAGCAATCAGCAGCTTGCCGTCGGGCAGGATGCTCATTGGGGCGCCAACGCCAAAGCTTGCGCCCGGGGTGAAGCTGATATCGGTCGAACCGTCGATGTTCAGCCGCGCGAAGCCGGCGCGAATCTGCCCGTTCAGTTGGGTGAACTGACCCGTGATGATCAACTTTCCATCGTCTTGCACGGTGCCGAAATTGATCTGGAAGTCCGTTGAAACATGGAACGAGTCGTCCACGGAGCCGTTCGGAAGGAGGCGAATGGCCGAATCCACCGGGCCTTCAGCGGTCGGCCGGAAGGTGCCGAATAGGTGAACGCCGCCCTCGGGAGTCGTCGGCCCCAAGGTGTAGATGAGCATGGTACCACCCTGTCCCAACGCCGTGGCCGCGGTAGTCGGAGGGATGAACGTAGGGTCGAGAGAACCATCCGCGTTCAGTCGCGCCACGCCCACCCGGTCGACTCCGTGAACCCGATTGAAGCCACCCCCGATATAGAGTCGGTCATCGTCCAGCACTCGCAGGGATACGACTGTCCCGGGTAGAACGCGCACCGGATTGCTGAGCACGGCCTCCACAGCGGTCATCGGAAAACTCGTGTCCACCGTGCCGTCAGGGAGAAACCGAATCAGGCCATTCACCGGCCGGCCGGCGAAGTTTTCAAACGTACCCGCCAGGATGATCCGACCGTCACTCTGAAGACCCATTTCCCACGGCACATTCTGGAAGTTGCCGGTGTAACGGTTTGTGCGGATGAAGTCGGGATCGTAACTGCCGTCGGGCAGCAGTCGCGCCAGGGCACCGTCCTGGAATCGACCCGCGATCAGGATCTTTCCATCCGGCTGACGTTTGATGGCCGCAATACCGCCATCGAGAACACCCGTCAGATCCGCCGGAGGATTGAAGGCCGGATCGCGGGTCCCGTCCTCCAAAACCCGGACGAGCGATTTCCCCAAGGAAACGTACAGCAATCCACCCGGCGCGGGGGCGATGATCTGCGGCTGGCTGGTCAGGATGCCCAGCGCGTTCTGTGAAGCGAAGGCCAGGTCGGGGTTTCCTGGCACCACCGGATCAGGTTCCACCAGCAGGGTGATGAGATCACTGGCCACAGCACCGCCTGGACTCACGATTGTGACCTGGAATAATCCGGAGTCGTGTTCGACCCCGTAGCGCAACGTCGACAGCGTCAGACTGGCGTTCGTCTGCCCGAGGAGGTCGACGAAGGTGGCCGAACCCCGCGTGAGATTCCGGCGCCATTGGAATTGGAACGGTCCGGTCCCGCCAGGTTCCACCGTAAGCGTCACGGAACTGCCGGCCTTCGCCACCACGCGCGTGGGCTGGCTAATCAGGGTTGGCGGCGCGGGAATCGGTTGCAGCGGCCCGCCGTTCAGGCGCACGAAGTTGGTTCGCGGCAGTCCGTCAAACTGATGAAAATCACCCCCGGCAAACACCTGGTTGGCGGGCGAGACAGCCACCGTCGCGACGGCTCCCGCCTGCGCGCCCAATTTGGCCACGCCGGGTGCGAAGTCGGGATCCACCGTGCCGTTGGGCCAGAGTCGCGCCAGACCCGGCCGCGCGTATCCGCCCACGGTGTTGAAGGCGCCCTGGATCAGGATGCGTCCGTCGGCTTGCAGCGCGATGTTCTGGATCGGACCAAAATTAATCGCCGACAACGCCGGCACGGGATTAAAGGTGGAGTCCAGTTGACCGTTCTCGAGCAGGCGAAGGACGCCCACGAACCGTTCCGGGCCAAACGCGGTGGAGGAGAACATTCCCGCCACAAGAATTTTTCCATCCGGTTGCCGCACTAACTTGGTCACGGACGGCCGCTGCCAATTCGGAAACGGGCCCCGATGGAACGTCGGATCCTGCGTGCCATCCGCATTGAGTCGGAGCACACCGCTGCCATTGAACACCGGGTTCTGACTGTTCGTGTAACCACCCACCAGAATCTTGCCATCCGGCAGCGGCAACAACGCGCGGCCCGGGGAGAAGGCAGGTGACGCTACAAAAGTTGCATCACGCACGCCATCGGCACTCAGGCGGCCGTAGCTGAAGGGCAGCTGGGTTCCATTCCAGAACGTCGCGCTCGCGAACAATTGACCGTTCGGCGCCTCCGCGAAGCGATTGGCACTGTCGCCGCCCACTCCGGCCGGATTGAAGGTCGTATCCAGCGCCCCGTTCTCCGTGAGTCGGAGCGAGCCGGACTTGGGAACACCTCCGTAGGTGATGCTGATGTCGCCCATCGCGAGCGAGCTGCCCGACCGAAGCGGCAACACCGACTGAATCAGGCCGACGCTGTTGATGCCCGTCGGCTCAAACGTCGGGTCGACGAGACGTCCCTCGTCCAACAGTCGCGCCAGGCGAACGCGGTTTGTTCCGTGAAACTTCGTGAAGCCACCGGCGGCGATCAATCGGCCGCTCGCGTCCCATTGCAGATCGGTCACCGAGGAGTCCGCACCCACCGGCGGATCCGACTCGCGGTAGACGCTACCGGGCGTGGGTTCCAGCAGCGTCAACCGCGCCGTGGCTGAGGGAGTATTGCCCCGGGCGTTAGACACCACGCAGTGAAACTCCGCGTTGCGATCGGCGGCTGTGGTGGGCTCCAGAACGAGGCTGTTACCCGTCGCGCCCTCCACGGCCGTGCCGTTGCGAAACCACTGGTAGGTCAGGGGCGCTTCCCCCTGGGCCGTCACGAAGAAGCGGGTGCGTGCGCCCAAGGTGTTGGTCTGGGTGGCAGGTTCTACCACTAGACTCGGCGCGGTGTTGGGATCGCCCAAGATACGGTAGGCGCCATTCAAGAGCTGGAAGCTCGGCGAGAAGGTGAAACCACCGGCGAACAGACTTCCGTCCGGCGCCAAGGTGAACGCGGTCAGCGACAGGAAACTTTGCGTCACGGGCACTTTGCCCGGATCGACGTAACCGGTGTCGATGGTGCCATCGGCATTGAGCCGGTTGATCGGTTTTTGACCGCCGGTGTAGAGCACCTTGCCGTCGGCCTGGGCGGCCACCACGCGTCCGCCGAAACCAGGGTCAGCCGACGCCAGGAACGTGCCGTCCATCTCGCCGTCCAGAGTGAGCCGGTTGATCTTTCGATTCAGAGTCGAACCGCGGTAGGAGGCGACGCCCGTAAAGATCATTCGGCCGCTGCCATCGGTCACAAAGCTGGAGAGATTGGCGAAGGGGATGTTGGCTTTTCCGGTGCCGGCGAAGGTCGGGTCCAACCCGCCGGAGACGCTCAGCCGCAGGATGTCGGAAACCGGGCTTAGGTTTACGGCCGCGGCCGTAATCACATAAATCGTGTCACCCGGACCACGCAGCAGGGTGAACGGATTGGCACTCAGATAGCCCAATTCCGTCAGGGTCGGCGGCGTGAAATTTTCGTCGAGCGATCCATCGAATTTGAACCGCAGCAGGGGCAAGCGACCTGACGCCAGGTTCCCCTTGTTGCCGACGTAGAAGGTGTCGCCTGGACCGGCCAGGAGGGCCAGAGCCTGTGGTTCCAGATCGCCGATCGCAAAAGAGGTCACGGCGGGCGAACCATCGCTCGCCAGCAAGGCCAGTCGGCGGGCCGGAGTGTTGCCGATGTCGGTGAACGAACCGGCAATGACCACTCGGCCATCCGGAAGGGCGAGAAGCGCGCTCAATTGCCCGACGTTGGTGGAGGCGGGTACTAGGACCTGACCGTTGAGGATGACGGCCGGATTGATTTGTCGCAGCGGCGGCACCGTGAAGGCGGGGTCCACCTGACCGTTGGCCTGGAGCCGGGCCACGGCGGCCTTGCCGGCGCCACCGTAGTTGGTGAAGAGGCCACCCACGTACAACCGTCCGTCCGGCAGCGGCCCAAACCGGATGGGTGCCACGTCGGTGCCAGCGACGGCCAGAAAGTTGGTGTCGAGTGATCCCGCCGGCTGACCCGCCAGCTTCGCGACGGACAGAACCAGGGCAAACAGGAAGGCTATTTGGGAAAACCTCATTGGCGGCGGAGCTTGTACGCCGCGGCCGAGGGGTGGTGCTAGCTTCTTTGGTCGTTCTGCGTAGAAGTACGTAGGGAAGCAGTTGAGAGTTGAAAGATCGGAACGGAAAACTCTCCTGGGAGCGCTGACGTCTCGCCGGCGTGTGCTGGGAACCAGCTGAGAGCTGAGAGGGAATACCGGGGAACGAAACGGTCAGCCCGACGCCGACCGCATGCGTCCGTTCAATGGAGGATCTTGACGGTGGGATCGAGGGTGAAGGTACGTGGACCGCACGAGCAGTCCCAAGCGCCGTGGATGGCGAACTTGTAGGTGGAGTTCACCGCGAGTCCGTCCCGGATGACAGCTTTGAAGGAGGCGGGATTGGATCCGGGCACGTCTTTTCGCTCGTCATGGATCAGCACGGCTTTCGAGGCATCCGGCTGCGCCTCTGAGTTGGCAAACGGGCAGGCATCCGCAGCCGCGACCTGAAACTCAATCCGACCGCACTTGACGTTATTCGGATCGGCCGGGTTGACGAACACCACGCCGATCGTGGGGGCGGGGGCATTCTGGGGATTGCCTTCCGGGTTGGAGCGCAGATGGATGATCGTGGTCTCGTGAATTTCGCTCGTGCCTTCGCTGTCAGCGTAGGCATTGAGGACCGCGTTGTGAGGGTCTAGACGCACGTAGAGGGTGACATCGTTATTCGTAGGCATGACGTGAGCTGTGCTGGTTCGGGCCTTTTGGGGAAGCCAAAAAAATGGGTTCAGGGTGCAGGACGGGAGGTGCGCGCGACGGTGAGCCTCTGACCCGCGGGACTTTGCTCGAAGCGATCAAATTGGGTCTGCCAGTGGGCGGACTCGGCGGGGCGATTGAGTTGGGAGAAGTGGGACACGAGACGCTGGAGGGCTTCGCGGATTCTCAGGTGTTCGATGGCGGGAATTTCCGGGGCATGCTCGGCGAGTCCTTCATAACCACGGAGCAGGAGAGGTTCGGCAGACGCTGGATTCCCAGCGGCGGAATGGCAAGCGCCCAGCAGGCTTTCCAGGCCAAAGCGACGCCAATCGTCCCGGTTCAGAGTGTCCAACGCGGCGAGGCTTTCCTGGGCCAGCATCTCGGCTTCACTGGGTTTGCCGGCAGCCAGAAGGACGCGGGCCAGATGGGCCAGGGTGTCCGCCAAGTCCGGGTCTTTGGGAGGGAGTTCGGCTCGGCGAATCCGGACGATCTCGCGCAGAAGAGTCTCAGCTTCGGCCTGGCGGCCCTGAAACTCGAGGGTCAGAGCCAGCGCCCGTTGCATCTCAAGTACCATCGGGTCCGTCGGGGTGCTGGCTTGAGTGGCGAGTTCGATGACCTGGCGTAATTCCGCTTCCGCCTCCGCATGGCGGCCCAGGTTGCGGAGGTATTCGGCGCGATTGTTGCGCAGGCTGAGCTGGATGCCACCTGGGTCTCGGCCGCTCCGGACGGCGATGTCCAAGGCGGCGCGGGCCAGCGCTTCGGCTTCGGCGAATCGACCTTGGGCGCTGTAGACCAGCCCGAGGTAGTCCATGCTCAGGAGTGTGCTGGGATGGTCCTTTCCCAGAATGCGCCGCTTGGTCGCCAGAATTTCGACGTGCCGTGACTCGGCTTCGTCGAAGCGGCCCTGGCTCTGACGCAAGAGGGCGACCATCACGCCGATGTTTAACGTCAGAGGGTCATCCTCCCCGAGCGCCTGGCGAGCCGCGTCGAGGTTGGCGAGGGCCACCGGCTCCATCTGCGCCAGTTTCTGCTGGCGATAGTAGAGCGCGGCCAGGTTCTGGCGGCAGCGCAGTGTCTGGGGGTCGTCTGGTCCCAGACGACGCAACAGGGTTTGGGAGGCCGGGACTAACAGTTGCTCGGCCTCGGCGTACTTCCCGAGGTCCGCTTGGATGACGCCGAGACGGCGCATGGCTTCGGCGGAGAGCGGGTGATCCTCGCCTACGAGGCTGACGGACATCGCGACGGATTGGTGGAGCAGGTTGGTGGCCTCGGGCAGATGTCCCACGTCGCCCAGTAGTCCGCCCAACTCTCCCATCAGCAGGACGAGGTTGGTGTGGCTGGGCCCGTGCAGCTGCCGGGTCAGGTCGAGGGCGGCGCGCTGCTGCTTCTCGGCTTCGGCGTATTCGCCTAGAGCGAGGTAGGTGCGGCCGATGAGAGCACTCAGCTCGGATTGCACGTCGGGCTGGTTCTTGAGGCGCTGGCCGACCCGTTGGGCGGCGGTATCGAGGATCTCCCGCAGCATCGCGGTGTCCCGGCCGCGGGCCCGGGCGGGGCCGGCTCCGGCGAGCATGTCCTTAAGGAACTGGGCCACTTCTGCGCTCCGCACTGCTTCCCGGGCCGCTTCGTTCCGCGCCCGGGTGGCTTCCACCGCCAGCCGGCTGGTCACCACGATGCCCACGACCAGGAGCGTCAGGATGGTGCCGGCTGCTGCCACCGCGCCGCGATTTCGCCGGATGAACTTTTGGGTTTTGTAGCCGAGGCCGGCGGGTCGGGCGGAGACGGGTTCGTTATTGAGATGCCGCTTTAAGTCGGCGGCGAGACCGTTGGCGGTTTCGTAGCGACGCTGTCGATCCTTCTCCAGGCACTTCATCACGATCCAGTCCAAGTCGCCCTGGAGTTGGTGGAGCAGCTTGGAGGTGTCGGCTGAACGACGCTTGGCGGTGGTCGTGAGTTGATCGGCACCGAGGGTGGCCAAGCGAGTGCTAGGGCGCGGTGGCTCCTTTTCGCGAATCGTCCGGCGCATGCCGTCGATGCCCGAGGCCATCAATTCCTTCGGGTCAAACGGCGGGCTGCCGGCGAGCAACTCGTAGAGTAGCACCCCCAGGCTGTAGATGTCGCTGCGCGTATCGATATCCAGCCCGCTCATCTCGGCCTGTTCCGGACTCATGTAGGCCGGGGTTCCAATGAACTGGTGCAACTGGGTGTAAACCGTGTGGTCCGTCAGCCGCCCTTCGGTGGCCTTGGCGATGCCGAAGTCGATCACCTTGGGAACCGGCACGCCGTCGTGCAGCGTCACGAGAATGTTCGACGGCTTGATGTCCCGGTGGATGATCCCCTTCTGATGCGCGTGCTGGATGGCGTGGCAAACCTTGATGAACAGATCGAGCCGTCCCTGGGTGCTGAGGCTAACCTGATCGCAGTAGTCGGTGATCTTGAGGCCCCGTACCAGTTCCATCACGAAGTAGGGACGGCCCACGTCGGTCGCGCCGGCGTCCAGCACCTTGGCGATGTTCGGATGATCCATCATCGCCAGCGCCTGCCGCTCCGCCTCGAACCGCGCCACCACCTGCTTGGTGTCCATCCCCAGCTTGATGACCTTCAGCGCTACGCGGCGGTGCACCGGTTCGGTTTGCTCGGCGACATAGACCACGCCGCAGCCGCCTTCACCGACACGTTCCAGCAGCTTGTAGCGGCCGAGCATCTGACCAACTGCTTCGTCGGCTGGTTCTTCGGCGGTTTCGGGCAAGAACGCCCCCTGCTGAGCCCCAGCTTTGGTCGCGAGCTGTGTTTCTGGCTGTTCCTGGGCGGCGAGCAGGGAATCAAGGCGCTGGCGCAACGCTGCGTCGCCCTCGCACAGGGCATTGAGAAACGCAGTGCGTTTCTCTGCTGGCTTGGTTAACGCCAGAGCCAACAGAGCTTCCTCAGGCGACGGAGTGGCATTCATCCAGGATTCTGCGGACGATCATCTACCCCAACCAGGACAGGATCGCGCTAAAAAGCAGGGAGAAATCTTCGGGCGGTGGGACTGGTTGAGGGTTGAGACACGGGGGCGGGTGGAGGGGAGGTGGGGTTGGCGTTACTCGACGCCTCAGCAGCCGAGTCGAAAAGCGGTAGCTACGCTGGCTTCGCTGCCGCACTCCAATGGCTCTGCGGAGCGTCGCCCCACCGCCTTTGCAAATTGAACGTGAGTGGTTCTGGCGCTGACCACCAACCGCCAGTCCAGCAGGCTGCGCCGGCGGCCTGGGGACAGCCCAGCGGTCCATCCCTACCCTTACCGTTTTTGCCTCTCGGCTCTCAGCTTTTCTATCGCGCTTCCCTGGTGGATTGCTGCGCGGCGCATCAGTAGGCTGTCGCCACATTCGCCGCCGCATCCATGAACTCTCCGTCGCTCCGTCGCCGTCCGTTCCTCCGTCTGACCGGTTTGGCCTGCCTCGCCACCGCTGCCGGGTCCGAGAGCCAAGGGCAGGACGCGGCTCCTGAACTCCACCTTGAAGGCTACGCGGGCGAGGTGTCCTACCCGCAGGGGGGCGAACTCGCCCTGCACGTTTCTTCCAGTCAACGCCGCTTCTCGGTGGAGATTGCCCGGATGGGTGCCCAGCGCGAGGTGGTCTGGAAAGGTGCCGCGGACACGGGTGCGATCCAACCGGTGCCTGCCGATGCTTCATCCCACGGCTGCCGCTGGCCGGTGGCCCTGAAGGTGCCCATCGAAGCCACCTGGAAGTCGGGCTACTACCAAGTGATTCTACGGGCCGAGGATCGCGGGGGTTCGTTCGTTCGCCGGACCCGTCGCTCCGCCGAGGCGATCTGCTACTTCATTGTGCGGGCGGCCCAGCCAGGGCGCGATTCCAAGATCCTCCTGCAGTTCGCTACGCACACTTACAACGCTTACAACAACTGGGGTGGCTTCAGCCTCTACGCCTACAACGGTCGCGGCGGTAACCAGGGTCATCGGGTCTCCTACCAACGACCGCCGGAATCGCTGTTCCACAATTGGGAACAGCCGTTCATCGAATGGGCTGAATCACAGGGCTACACTCTCGAGTACGCGGCCAACGGAGACCTGGAGGCCCATCCGGAACTCCTGAAAAACTACCGACTCGTTCTGAGCGTGGGTCACGATGAGTACTGGTCGGCGCCGATGCGGGATCAGTTGGAGCAGTTTATTGGCAACGGCGGCAACGTGGCGTTCTTCAGCGGAAATACCTGTTGCTGGCAGGTCCGGGCGGAGGACAACGGCTCCGCGCTCACCTGCTGGAAACAGAACGTCCAACAGGATCCCGTCTTCATCGCTCGCGGCAGTCAGGCGACGTTGTCCACACTTTGGAGTCATCATCTGGTGCAGCGTCCGGAGAATCAGCTGACCGGGGTGGGGTTTCTCTGGGGCGGGTATCATCGCAGCCACGGTCAGCTCATGGATGCTTCTGGCGCGTTCCAGGTTCACCGTCCTCAGCACTGGCTCTTTGAAGGCACGTCCTTGAAGGCGGGCGACAGCTTCGGTGCGAAGGACACCATTGTCGGCTACGAGTGCGATGGCTGCGAACTGGAATGGAAGGACGGCCTGCCCCAGCCTACCCATAGCGACGGGACTCCCAAGAACTTCGAGGTGCTCGCCACCGCTCCGGCCCAGTGGCATCCCGACGATTGCGAGTGGTACGAACGTTGGCAGCCCGGGCGGAAAGGCCACGCCGTCCTCGGAGTCTACACCCGCGGCGGCACGGTCTTCACTTGTGGGTCCACGGATTGGTCCCACGGGCTCCGCGGTCGGGATCCCCACGTCGAACGCATCACCCGCAACGTGCTTGATCGGCTCGGCAAATGAACCGCTTCGTTTCGTCCCCTGGCGCCCTCCTGGGCGGCTCCCTGGCGCTTCTGCTCGGTTGGACCGCGGCCGCCCAGACTCCCGTGGCGAACGTCACCGACTTCGATCACGACGGATCGCCGGAGACCCGGATCGATCAGCCGGGGAAGTCCGTATTGCAGAAACCCGATGGTTCGCCGGCGGACTTCCAGTTACCGGAAGACGTCTCCGCCCTCGACGCGCAGGGACGTGACCGGGGTCTGCATTTCGTGGATCTCAACGGCGACGGATTCGACGACGTGCTGCTGTCCAATTCCCAGGAGTACGCCCTTCACCTGTGGAACCGGAATGTTCAACCGCATCTCGGCTGGACCAAGGGCTGGTCTCAGGTTGTGCGCGCTGGTCGTCGCACCGGACTGCCCGAGGAACCGCCTTCGCTCGTGGGCGTTCCTATTCGGTTGCTCGACGGAACCTTGCTCCTCGACTTCCCGGCGACCGCCACCGGCCCGGCCCGCACGGAACGGCTCAGCGCCAAGGAACTCATCGCCGTGCGCATGACGCCGCCGAAATCTCCGGAGGAAGCGCTGGCCTCCATGCGGCTGCGGGAGGGATTTGAAATTGAATTGGTGGCGGCCGAACCGCTGGTGGTGGATCCGGTATATCTCGATTGGGATGCGCAGGGACGCTTGTGGGTCGTGGAGATGCGCGACTATCCGCTCGGCATGGACGGGAAGGGTCAACCTGGGGGCCGGGTGAACGTGCTCTACGACGACAATGCCGATGGCCGGATGGATCGGGTCGTTCCCTTCCTCACCGACATTCCCTTTCCTTCCAGCGTGCTGCCGTATGGTAAGGGCGCCCTCATCGCGGCGGCGCCGGATCTGTTCTACACGGAGGACACCAATGGGGACGGACGGGCGGATGTGCGCCGGGTGCTCTTCACCGGATTCAATCCGGGCAATCAGCAACATCGCTTCAATGGCTTCGAATGGGGTCTCGACGGCTGGCTCTATCTCGCCAATGGCGACAGTGGCGGCACTGTGAAATCCCTCGAGACGGGCCAGAGCCTGTCGATCAGCGGACGCGACCTCCGCGTGAATCCGGAAACTGGAGCGATGGAAACTGTGTCGGCCCAGACTCAGTTCGGCCGTCGCCGCGACGACTGGGGAAATTGGTTTGGCAATAACAATCCGACCTGGCTCTGGCACGTCACCCTGCCGGAACACTACCTTCGTCGGAACCCCCAGGTGGCGGTGAAACGGGTCAGCGAAGTCCTGGCGCAGCGCGAGGATTCCACCCGGACATTTCCCGCCTCGGCGCCCCAGATTCGACCCAATCAACCGTGGTCGCTCAACCATGTCACCAGCGGCTGCAGCCCGACGCCATATCGCGATGATCTCTTCGGCCCCGATTTCGCCACCTCGGTCTTCATTAGCGAACCCGTCCACAATGTCATTCATCGCGAGGTGCTGAGTCCGCGGGGCAGTGGCTTGCAGAGTCAGCGGGCCGTCGGCGAAGAACGTTCTGAATTCCTCGCCAGCACGGACAACTGGTTTCGCCCGACCACGCTGCGCACGGGTCCGGATGGCGCGCTTTATGTGGCGGACATGTACCGCTTCAGTCTGGAGCATCCGGAATGGATCCCGGCGGAAATGTTGGCCCGAATGAACGTCCGCGCCGGCGACGATCGCGGCCGGATCTACCGCATCGCTCCGCGTGGTGCGCCGCGTCGCTCGATTCCGCGACTGGCGTCACTCGACACCGCCGGACTGGTGGCGGCTCTGGATTCTCCGAACGGCTGGCAACGCGATCTCGCGCAACGTCTGTTGCTCGAACGTCGCGAGGCGTCTGACTCGGCCGGTCTTCGGGAGTTGCTCCGTCTCACCCACCCGCCACAGGTTCGCGTCCAAGCCTTGTCCACGCTGGGTTTGAGGGGCGCCTTGGATATCGCGACGATTCGTACTGCGTTGAGCGATCCGCATCCGGGAGTGCGGCGTCAGGCCTTGGAACAATCCGAACGACTTGCGGCTGAAGCGGAGTTGTTCCCGGCGGTGACCGCGCTGGCTCAGGATCCCGATGCGGCGGTCCGGCTGCAGGCGGCTTTCACGCTGGGCCAATGGCCGGCCGAGCTCAGTGAACCGGTGCTGCGCGATCTCGCCGCGCGAGACCCGGGAGACGAGCGGGTGCGCTTGGCCATCCTAACCTCGCTTCGGCCGGAGAGCGCATTGTTCAAGGAGTTGAAGTCGGGTCAGACCACCCTTCGGCCCGCCACGACGCCGGAAGTAAAACCGAGTTCCACCGACCGTGCCCAAGTGATTGCCCAGTACGCCGCCACCGCCGCACTGAAAGGCAATCCGACCCGTGGGCACATGCATTTCACCGCGTTGTGTGCCAGTTGCCATCGGCTGCGCGGCGAAGGCCAGGAAGTCGGTCCGGATCTCAACATGGTCGCCACCAAGCCGGTGGACTGGATGCTTCTGGCCATTCTCGATCCCAGTCAGGCTGTGGAAACACGGTATCGGGCGTGGACCCTGCAGTTGACCGACGGCGAGATCCTCACCGGACTTATTGCGGCGGAGACTGCCAACAATCTGGTCCTGCGCTATGCCGGCACCAGCGAGCAACCCATCCTGCGCTCCCAGATCCGCAGCATCGAGCCCCAGCCTGGATCGCTCATGCCGGCGGGATTTGAATCGGCGCTCCAGCCCCAGGACCTCGCGGATCTGCTCGCGTGGATTCGGGGGGAGTAGGGGGGAGTAGGGGGAAAGCTGAGAGCTGAGAGCTGAGAGGTCGGAAGGAAAGGGGTAAGCGGTAAGCGGTAAGCGTGGTGGGGCGACGCTCTGCGGAGCCGTCTTCCTGTGGAGTGCGGTAGCATGGCTTGCATGGCTATCGCACTCCATAGGGCCTCAAAGCTTCGCCCCACCGCGCTGGGTGAATCGGACGTGAGTCGTTTTGACGCTGACCACCGAAGGCCAGTCCGCCAGGCTGCGCCGGTGGACTGGGGACGGCCCAGCGGTCCATCCCTGCCTTACTTTACCGCTGGCCGCTTCGCGCTTCCCCGCTTTGCCCCTCCGCTTCAGTCTGCTCCTCGAATGTTCCGGAACATTGCCGCCTACAAGTTTGCCCCCCTGAGTGATCTCGGACCACTCCGGGGTCGACTGCTCCAGTTTTGTCGGAACCTCGGATTAAGGGGGACCATTCTGCTCAGCCCGGAGGGCATCAATTTGTTTGTCGCGGGAACGCCCGCTGCGGCGGACCAACTCATCGCCGAGTTGCGCGCCATTCCGGGACTCGAATCGCTTGAGGTGAAGGTTAGCTCCAGCGATCACCAGCCATTCAACCGGATGCTGGTGCGGTTGAAAAAGGAGATCATTGCGTTTGGCGTCGAGGGCATCGACCCGGGGCGTCACACTTCTCCCAAACTCCCGCCGAAGATTCTCAAGCAGTGGCTTGATGAGGGACGTCCGGTGACGCTGCTCGACACCCGCAACGACTACGAAGTGAAGCTCGGAACGTTTCGCAACGCGCTACCCGCCGGCGTAAATCACTTTCGCGAGTTTCCTGATGCCATTCGCCGTTTGCCGGAGGCGCTCAAGGAACAACCCATTGTCATGTTCTGTACCGGTGGAATCCGCTGCGAGAAGGCCGGGCCCTTCATGGAACGCGAGGGATTTCGCAATCTCTTTCAGCTCGAAGGCGGCATTCTGAAGTACTTCGAGGAATGCGGTTCGGCCCATTACGACGGCGAGTGCTTTGTCTTCGATCAGCGCGTGGGTGTTGATCCCAATCTGCGCGAGACGGGCAGCGACCAGTGTTTCGCCTGCCTCGTGCCGCTCACCGAGGCCGAGCAACAGGACCCGCGTTTTGTTCCGGGAGTTTCCTGCCCGCAGTGCTTCCGCACGCCCGAACAGCGCCAGGCAGAGTTGCTCGCCCGGCGTCACGAGGCCATTCGCCAGGCCGCCACTCCGCTGCCCGGGAGTGTGCCCTATGACAGTTTCCGCCCCATCAACGTACCCGAAGACTGTGATGGCCAGACTCTGCTCGACGCGCTGTGCCGGGTGGTCCGGCACATTTCCGCTCCTGATTGGATCGTCCAGTGTGAGCGCGGGATGGTGATGGATTCCGAGCACCAACCCGCGGCTGCCGGACGCCCCGTCCGTGCTGGCGAACGGTTCTATCATCAGCAACCCAACGTGGTGGAACCCGACGTCAATGCGGGCATTCGGATTTTGCACGAGGACGCCGCCCTCATCGTGGTGAACAAGCCGGCGCCGTTGCCGATTCATTCCGGGGGCCGCTTCCATCGCAACACACTCCAGTATCTGCTCACCACCGCTTACCATCCGGAGAAGCCCCGTCCGGCGCATCGGCTGGACGCCAACACCACTGGAGTCCTCCTGCTCACCCGTACCCGGCACTACGCCGCGCGGGTTCAGCCGCAGTTCGCGAAGGGGGAGGTGACCAAGGTGTATCTGGTGCGCGTCCAAGGGCATCCCGCCCACGACGAGTTCCGTTGCGAGGCGCCCATCAGCACCGAACCGGGCGAAGTGGGGACCCGCGAGGTGGATGAAGTGAACGGACTGCCGGCGCTGACCGAGTTTCGGGTCTTGGAGCGCCGGTCAGATCGAACCTCGCTCCTCGAAGCCCGGCCTCGCACCGGCCGGACGAATCAGATTCGGGTGCATCTCTGGCATCTGGGCCTGCCTGTGGTGGGCGACGCGGTGTATTTGCCCGGCGGCGTGTTGGGTGCGGTGCAAACGTTGCCGGTCAGCGCGCCGCCGCTGTGTCTGCACTCCTGGAAGATCACGATCCGGCATCCGCTGAGCCACGAGTTCGTGACGTACGAGGCGCCGCCGCCGAGGTGGGCGGGGGCAAGCTGAGACGAAGCCGGTAAGGGGAAGCGGAAAGGGGTAAGCAGGGTAGGGCGACGCTCTGCGGAGCGCCCTCGTGCGCTTCCCGGTTTGGTGAATTAGGCGTGGGTGGGGCTGGGGCTGATCACCAAGAGCCAGTCCGCCCGGCGGCGCCGGCGAACTGGGGACGGCCCAGCGGTCCATCCCTACCTTACCGCGTCGCCGTTCCGTTCCCCTAAGTTCCAGATTGAATTGGGATTCGATCATCGGAAGGTTGTACCCTCCGAACAAGGCGACGACGCCGGACGCCGCCAAACCCGTTCAACTGATCCCAGCACAATCATGACTTTTCCTTTCTCCACCGCGTTCGCGGGGATTCGCTCAGCCGCTGTCTTCGGGCTCGCCCTGTTGTTGGGTTCCGCTGCGCTTCCCGTCCGCAATCTGGCCCAGGATTCCGTGGTCGTTTCCGAACCTCAGTTCGATCCGGCGGGCCGGGCCGTGCTGAGGGTCACGGCGGTTCCCGGGACGTATTCCGTTCTGTACCGGGGCGCGACCGTGGAGGACGTGAACACGCCGGCCGCGGCGGAATTGGATCCGAACACCGGACAAGGTTCCACTGTGATTGAGTTGCTGGATCCGGAGTCTTCGTTCGAGTCCGAAACTCGGTTCTACCGGGTGGGACAATGGCCGTTGGAGACGCCCCAGGATCATGATGGCGACGGCATTGACGACGTGTTCGAACTCCGCAACCGGCCGCTCCTCAGCGCGGTCAATCCGGCCGATGCGGAACTGGATCCAGACGAAGATCGACGGTCCCATTTGGAGGAGTACCTCGTGGGCTCCAGCTTGCAGACCTACGACGTCGCCGCGGCGGCAGCGCCGGCCTATCCGATGCCGACGGTGAACACCCCGTTTGATCCGAATCCGACCAACCCACAGGTGTCGCTCGTGCAGAAGCTACTGGTTTACGCGGCCGATACCGATGGCACGGCGATTCCGGTCAAGACCATCGCTCTTAAGAACAATGCGCCGTTCACCGTCTTCCCCGTCTTGCGCGACGGCAACGAAGCTTCAACCACGGTCAACACCAACGTCGGTTTGTATGATCCGTATGATCCGGTGCGCATGGAATACCGCGGGTACATCGGCTACCAGGGAGCCGACAACAAGTTCTACTTCGGCTTGCAACAGGGGCAGACGATCATCATCCGGGTCCCGCTCGTCTTTTGGAATGGTGCCCGCATGGGTATTGTGACGGATGGCCGGTATCTGGCTCCGGCCGTGGGCCAGCCCAATCCGTTGCGGTACGATCCCAATTCACAACGGGTGATTGCCACGGCTGAGGCGCCCAGCGGACCGCCCAATCCGAAGAGTCACGGGGTGGTGATGTGGTATCGAGCCGGTCTGCAGGCGCCGGCGCTCGACTCCCCGGATCAATTGCTGGAATGGACCATTCGCGACCGAGTTTACCTCAGCAATCCGAAGATCAATTCGCGGTCCTTCAACGAGATTCCGCTCCGGGAGAAAGTGACGTTGATCAACTACGACGTCTCGTATGTGGACAACATGTTTCTGCCGGTGGCGATGGAAGCGTTGGATGTTCCTGTGCCGGCCCCGCCGGAGCCGTTTAACCAGAATCGCGGACCCTTCGGCTGGATTGGTTCCACCAATACGCCGGCCGCATTGCAGGCCAAGATTCTGGCTTTCACCCGGGCGAACAACTCCCTGCTTGGGTCGTACTTTGGCACCAATGGTTGGCCGGAGTACAACATGCCGCCCGACGCCATTGGCGAGCGGAAGATTCCCGCGGCCCAGAACATTTTTGCGCAGAGTCCGTTGGCTGGCGCGTTGTCCAGCTATGACGTGCTCAACAACCACTTCATGCTCTCGAGTGGTGGGACCACACCCATCCGGGTCAACATTGGCGGTCAGGGCACCGCCAGCAGTGGGACAACCCTGACCCTTAGTCCCAACGAGGATGTGAACAAGGTGAAGCTGGTTCGGGCCGGAGATACGGTGGTCGGTTACCCGCCAGCGGGAAAAACCAACCCGATCAAGACCGGCACCAAGGTCAAACAGGTCCTCCACGTGAGCACCGGGCCTGGGGATCCGAGCCTGCTGGAATTGGACACGGCGCTCGTCGCCAGTCAGGAGGGCGCCAACTTCGACTTTTATCGACCCGTGGATGACTACGCCTCGACCGCGCTGGTCAAACTCTGGTTCTCCTGGGTGAAGCACTATCTGACCCTGACCCAGAATATCGCGACGCAAACGGCGGTCGGTGCGGTGGAGACGGATCGAGCCACTTTGACCTTTGGCGGACCGGTGAATGGTCTGGTTGAAGGCATGCAGGTCACTGGCCCGGGACTCGATAGTCCGGATCCAACGAAGGAGAAGGGCGGAGTCATCGTCCTGGCCATTGCGACGGACAAACGGTCGGTGGTCCTGAGTCAGCTCGCGCGGGCGAATCATCCGTTGAGCCAGAATCAGACCTACACGTTTCTGAAACCGCAGCCATTGCGGGGGGCGCCAGCGGACTTGTTCACCTTCAACTTCTCCCAGGACCCCGCGGATCCTTCCCGGAATCCGAACGAGTTTTCCAAGAAAGTGTATCTGGCGATGGCGTCGATGGCGCAGATCGGGAAGAACCTGGATCCCAAGGTCAAAACTCCCTACGTGCTGGAACTCATGAACAATGTCGTGGGCGGCAACATGGGCTTTATCTTCGACACCAATGCTCGCCGGTTCACTCCGGACGGCTTGGCCATCTCGGCGCGCATTCGCGACATCATTAAATCGATCCTGCGCGGAGTGACGGATTTCATGAAGTATCCTGAGTACAACGCCAACAACACCCTGGTGTGGTATCCGGCGCCGAGTACGTCCCGGGGCGGTCTGCCGTTCAATGCGTACAATCTGGATCCGTTCGTCTGGTTTGTGCACGTGCCGTTGGGGTTCTCGGGGTACGGATTCTCGCTCGATGATGATACGGCGGATGTGGGGGCGGGCGAAGCCACTCGGCTGCAAGTGACCATTGGTGGGCGGGCGGGATTGCCGAATACGAACGAGTGGACGATTCAGGCAGTGTACGGTCCGGTGGTGGGAAGCGGACATTGGGATCCGTCCAAGACGGTCAGTTTCTACGACGCGATTACCGGGGCGACTCGGGCGGCGCCGATCGTGATTACCGCGCCGAAGCACAATCTGGCCGACGGCGAGAAGGTCTATATTGACCAGGTGGAGGGGAATACGGCGGCGAACGGTACGTGGACGGTGGCGAATGCGACGGCGAACACGTTTGAGTTGGTGGGTTCGAGTGGGAACGCGAATTACCTCAAGGGTGGCCGCTGGTCGCGGGGACCCTTGCCCTTCATCTCCGGCGTGAATTCCACGAACGTGTACTGGAAGCTGAAGGGCGACGATCGCGACGCGGGCTTTACCGGGGCGCTGGTGGCGGGTCCGGGCGTGCTCAATAAGGGCGTGGTTCGGGTGGCCCAGTTGGGCGACGACAAACAGGCGGTTTTGGCACTGAACACCTTCCTGACCAATTCCAGCGGGGGCCTGTTACCGGCCGGGAACTACACGTGGACCTTCTCGGGGAAGTAGCGTCAGGAAAGCTGAGAGCTGAGAGTTGAGAGTTGAGAGTTGAGAGAAGGGAAGCCGCCCCCGGTGGGGCGACGCTCCGCGGAGCCGTACGTGTGTGGAGTGGTGTTGTGCTGGATACCGCAGGCGCTTCGACCGAACGGGAAAGGTGATAGTCGGAACTCTGGCGTCTCGCCGGCCCGTGCCTGAAGAAGGGAGGAGGCGGGCGGAACACGCCGGCGAGACGCCAGCGCTCCCGGGCGAACTCGCTCCTCTCAACTCGCAGCTGTCTCGGCTTACCGCTTACCGCTTACCGCTTACCTTCGCGGGTTTCGATTTCTTCAGCTTCGGACGAGCCAGCATGCCGTCGTGAATGATCTTCAGAACGGCTTTGCGCTCGGCCCCGGTGAGAGTCAGACGCGGCGCGCGCACCCATTCCTGACCCAAGCCCACTTCCTGCACCGCCAGCTTGATGTACTGGACGAATTTCGGGTTCACATCCAGATGCAGCAACGGCGTGAACCATTGGTACAAGTCTCGTGCGGCGTCCCAGTCGCCCGCCCGTGTGAGCTCCCAGAAATGTTGGTTCTCCTCCGGAAAGGCGATGCCGCTGCCCGCAACCCAGCCATCGATGCCGAGGATCGCACTCTCTAGTACGAGGTCATCCACGCCGGTGAACAACGCGTACCGATCTCCACATACCCGGCGCAGATCGGTCAGTCGTCGGGTGTTGCCGGAACTTTCCTTCAAGGCGACGAAGTTTTTGTGGCTGGCCAGTTCGGCGAACAGTTCGGGCGTTAGATCGTGCCCGTAGCTGATCGGATTGTTGTAGATCATCAGCGGCCGATCCGTGGCCCGGGCGACGGCGCGGAAATGGAAAAGGGATTCCCGGGGATCGGGGGATTTGTAGATCATGGGCGGCATGACCATGAAACCGTCGGCTCCCAGGCGGGTGCCATCCTGGACGTATCGGACGGCCTCGGCGACGCAGGATTCCGCGACGCCACTCAACACCGGCACCCGACCATGGACGGCCTGGACCATGGCCTCGAGCACGGTCCGCTTCTCCGGAGCGGTGAGGGACTGATTCTCACCCAGCGATCCAAGAAAGATCAGCCCTTGGACGCCGGACCGGATCAGTACCTCGGCATGCGCCGCCGTGGCGTCGAGGTTGAGAGAGCCATCCTGATGGAGTTGAGTGGTGATCGCGGGGAAGACGCCGGTCCAATACGGTTTCATTAAAGGCTCATGATGGTCGGAACCAACGGTCCCGGCTTGCAAGCATTGCCCTTGAGCCGGGCCAAATGGAGCACACTTGAGCCCTGCGGGCGGCTGAGAGACGGGGAACGGTAAGCGCGAAGGGGTAAGGGGTAAGGGGTAAGGAAAGACGAAGTGGGGTAGGGCGACGCTCTGCGGAGCCGTCCGCGTGTGGACTGGAGACGGGTTGGTTACCGCGGGCGCTTGGCCTGGGCCTGGGAGCGCCGGCGTCTCGCCGGCCCGCGCAGGCAGAAGGGAGGGGCAGGAGGGACACGCCGGCGAGACACCAGCGCGCCCGGTTTTCGATCCGGTCCCTCAACTCTCAACCTTCAACTCTCAACTGGTTTCCCGGTAGGGCGACGCTCTGCGGAGCCGTCCGCGAGTGGACTGGAGACGCGTTGGTTACCGCGGACGCTTGGCCTGGGCCTGGGAGCGCCGACGTCTCGCCGGCCCGTGCAGGAAGAAAGGAGGAGGCCGGAGGAACACGCCGGCGAGACGCCAGCGCTCCCAGGAGGGAGAGGCGCAGCGACACCCTACCATCCTTACCCCTTACCGCTCCGCCCTTACCGTCTTTGCTCAGCGTTTTTGGATTTGCCGGGATTTGCTCGCCCAGCGGGGGCTTCGGTGCGATGAGTTTCTCCATGGAGTCGACTCTCTCGGCATCGGCACCGGTCATGGAATCGGCGGCCTCCGCTTCGCCTGCGGAGAGTTCGCAGGCCCGGATTCTCGCAGGGACAGTTCCGGTGCTCGTGTTCGCGGCGGCGTGTATCACGGTGGGGATTATTTGGGATATCTCGTGGCACGTGACCATCGGTCGGGACTCGTTTTGGACTCCGGCGCACATGGCCATCTATCTGGGTGGGACCTTGGGAGGTTTGGTGGCGGCATGGATCACCTGGTTGGCCACCTTTCGGCATCGGGCGGAGTGGGAAGATAGTACGGTGGGAATTCTGGGGATCCGTTCGCCGCTGGGAGCCTGGGTGACGATGTGGGGTGGGGCCGCCATGTTGACTTCAGCGCCTCTGGACGATTGGTGGCACAATGCCTACGGGCTGGATGTGAAAATTCTTTCGCCGCCCCATGCCCTGCTCGCGGCCGGGATGTACGGGGTGGTGACGGGCGCAGCGTTGTTGGTGGCAGCGGCGCGAAATCGGTCTCAAGTCGAGGGGGTAGGTCGATGGTATGTGATTCTGGCCTTGGGCATTCAACTGGCGTTGGCGTCCATCCTTCTGACGGAAGTCAGCTTCCCCAATCTGCAGCACACGTCCCAGTTCT
Source organism: Verrucomicrobiota bacterium (assembly GCA_017309115.1). Classification (GTDB taxonomy): domain Bacteria; phylum Verrucomicrobiota; class Verrucomicrobiia; order Limisphaerales; family UBA9464; genus UBA9464. The sequence goes on from JAFLEF010000025.1 coordinate 26,187, forward strand.
ACCTCGCTTCCGCGGCGCTCTATCCCACGTTTTTGGCGGCGGCGGCCCGATACTCGCCAATCCGCTGGGCGGCCACCCGAATGGCCTTGGTTTACACCGGACTGCTGCTGGCCATGATTTGGATTCTGCCGTTGTTCCCGGCCGAACCCAAATTGGCCCCGGTCTTCAATCGAGTGACGCACATGGTTCCGCCGGCGTTCCCGCTGCTGCTTTTGATTCCGGCCCTGGCCATCGACGCCAGTTATCTGTTCCTGAACCGCTGGACGTTTCGGGGGCGCGGTTGGCTGCAACTGACGGTGGCGGCGCTGGCGTTTGTGGCACTGTTCCTCCCGGTGCAGTGGGTTTTCTCGGCATTCCTGATCAGTCCAGCCGCGGATTCTTACTGGTTCGCTGGGCACGGTCGGTTTCTCGGGTACATGGCCCAGCGCAACGAATGGCAGGCGCAGTTTTGGCGCTTGGAACGGGACCCGTTGACGATGGTGGCTGTGGTCAAAATGGGGTTGATCGCCTGGGTGGCGGCTGGGCTGGGCCACGCCGCGGGAGCCTTTCTCAGCCGCTTGCGCCGATGATTCGCGTGTTGCTGGTGGGGGTGTGGGGCTGGCTTCTGCTCCTGGTGTCGGCGCAGGCGCATGTGGGCAATCCCTTCGTCGTGTTTGAAGGGCGAGCCGGGACGTATCCGGTGCGGGTGGTGGTCCGTCAGCCGGAAGTCGTTCCCGGGTTGGCGGAGATCAACGTCCGGGTGCTCCAGGGGACTCCCTCGTCGGTTCAGGTGTTGCCGATTCATTACCGCACGGATCGGTCAGGGGCTCCGCGTCCGGATGTGGCGGAATTGGTGGCGGGCGAAACCAATCTCTACACGGCGTCGCTGTGGCTGATGACCCGGGGCGCATACGGAATCGAGGTGGGAGTTGAAGGCCCCGGAGGCGGACAGGTGTTGGTGCCGGTGAATTCGCAGGCAATGGCGCGGCAACCGATGCCCCGGGGGCTGGCGTTGGTGCTGGGAGTTTTGGGGGCGGGCTTGGTGGTGGGTGTTTTCGGTATTGCGGTGGCGGCTGCGCGCGAATCGACGCTCGCAGACGGGCAACGTCCCGGGACTCGTCAGACGTTACGGGCTGTGGGAGCCGCTTTGGTTGCGTCGTTGGCGGTGGGGGGCGCGCTTTACGGCGGTTGGATCTGGTGGGGCAATGAGGACCGGCATCACGTTTCGCGGGTGTTGTATCGGCAGACCGCACACACGGTGACCATCGCCCCGGGCGACGCGTCGCAATTGCGGTTGGAACTGACCGATGAACGGCAGCGGGATTCGGCGTATCGCCTGATTCCGGATCACGGCAAACTGGTTCATTTGTTCCTCGTGGACGCTGGAACGACGCAGAGCATCCCAGCCTTTGCGCATTTGCATCCGCAGGCGCAGGGGAATCGGACGTTTTTCGCGACGTTACCGCCGCTGCCGGCGGGCACCTATCGAGTGTTCACGGAACTGGCCCACGAAGCCGGGTTCACCCAGACCCTGACGAATTCGGTGAGTTTGCCGGAACCCAAAGGGGGAACTGACCGTCGGGACCCTGATGATTCCTGGTCGGCGTCGACGGAGGCTACGGAAGGGATGATTTCCCTGGGGGCTGGCCTAACCCTGAATCTGCTCCCGGACCGACGAGTGGCGGGACGGGAAACCACCCTGCGCGTGCGCGTGCAACAGGCTGATGGGACGCCCGCGCCGCTGGAGCCTTTCCTGCGGATGTTGGGGCATGCGGTGGTTCAGCGGGAGGAAGGCAGTGTGTTTGCCCATCTGCATCCCTCCGGGAATCTGTCGATGGCGGCGACCCGCAACTTCGCCCGGAAGATGGACGGAGACGCCGGGGCCTTGGCGGCTGACGTCAATTGCGGGGATCTCTCGGCGGTCCCGCCGGAGTTGGCCCGGGCCTTGGGTCGCGACGGCGAGGTCAGCTTTCCATTCGTGTTCCCGAAACCGGGCCGTTACTTCGTCTGGATTCAGGTGAAAGTGGGCGGACAGATTCGCACGGCGCCTCTGGAGGTGGACGTGGAGTGAGCAGAAGCCACCGGGGAGTGCTGGCCAGTATTTGAAGGAGGGAGGAAGCGAAATACGCCGGCGAGACGCCAGCGCTCCGAGGCGGCTCCGCGGAGTGTCGCCTTAGCGGGCTTAACTCTTACCGCTTACCCAACTGTGCGCCGGTGAGGTCGTCTCGGCGAGGTCCCGACTGGCGCCGGGTTCGGCGTCGGTAAATCCGATTAAGGCCACCACCAGCCAAGTACCACATCCCACCAGCCAAGTCCGGTGTCCCGAGCCGATGCGTTTGATGGCCCGGATTCGTTGCAAGAGCGGACGAATGTCTTCCTCCCGATTGCCCAGAATCCCGACGGCGGCGGCTGGGGGGAGGGAGTTCAGGCCAGGGGTCACGCGTTCGATCAGTTTGATGATCACTTCTCCGTAGGCCCGACGGGCGCTGGGTTCGGATTCCAGAGCCAAGGCGTCGCAATCTTCCTCGCGATCGGCACGCAATCGGCGGGTGACGAACCAGACCAGCGGGTTGAACCAATGGATAACTTCCACGGCGGCGAGGAGCCAGTTCAGCACGAGGTCCCGGCGGCGTAGGTGGGCCAATTCATGCAGAAAGACCATTCGCAGCTCGGTGAAGCTGAGTTCGCGGAGCAGGCCCTTGGGCAGTACCAACCGGGGGCTCCAGATTCCAAGGAGGCAGGGACTCTTAACAGCGGACGACTCCAGGATCGCTACCGAAGTCTCCAATCGGATGACCTCCTTGCAACTCTGCAAGAGCCACCATGCCTCCCAGGAATCGACGGGACGGGCGTTCCACCGCACCCAGGTAGCCCACACAACCCCGGCTAGGGCTCGGGCCATTAGGACGGCCGCCACAAAGCCCCAAGTCCATTGCAGCCAGGAACTTTCAAGGAGACGCAGGAGGGCAAGGGAAGGTGTGTAATACTCCGATTCCCAGCCCGGTTCGAAGCCCGGAGGCCCTCCTACCCAGTTAAACAAGCTGACTGGGCTGGGCAACGAGACCGGCCAAGCCAGCCGCACAATCACCAACATCCAGAGCCGGCACCGCCAACGGGCATCCAGATGCTCACCGAGCGCCAGAATCAGCAGCCAAACGACCACCGCCAAGACGGACGCCTGCCAGGAAGCCCGGAACAATTGTCCCAGAAATTCGGCGACGACCGGGGTATTCATGGCTGGCCTGACTTAGCAACGCCTGCGCCACCACCAACAAGAAATTCAAATTTCTTCCATCGCCTTCCGCAGGTCTTTCGCCTGTTTCGGGGAGAGTTTTCGGTTTTCCACAAAGTACGCGACCATCGAAGTCAACGACCCACCGAACACCCGGTCGAGGAAGGATGAGCTCACCGCGCTGACACACGAATGCTCATCCACCAGCGGCTTATACAAATACGCCCGGCCCTGCTGTTCGTATCCCAGGGCTCCCTTGCGCACCAATCGGTTCAAGAGCGTCTTGGCCGTCACGGGGTGCCAGGTAGGATCTGCTTTAGTCAGCTCGGAGATGATATCGGCGGCAGTGACGGGCGACTTCGCCCAGACAATGCGCATGATCTCCCATTCGGTTTCTGAGATTCGGGGGATTTGAGGCATGGGTCTTAAACTTGGGTGCGTGTTACACGTGTGAACTTGCTAGGGTTTATGCCCGTGAACAGCTCCTGTCAATCTTGGAGGCAACGAAACTGAAACAAATTTTTGGCGGGCGTCAGGATCGAACCCTTGGAAAGCGTCCGAGCGACGTTGCTTTCCCTAAATCCGCAGATGCGGTCCCTCTGGTCCCGAGTATGTTTGATCTATGAAGGTGGTAGTGACCGGAGGGTCGGGTTTTGTCGGACGCGAAGTCGTCCGCCAACTGCGTCTCGCGGGTCACGCCGTGAGGGTGCTAGGCCGGAACGCGTCACCCGAATCCGGCGTTGAGTGGGTCCGGGGTTCCATCCTCGATTTCCCCAACCTTCCGTCCGTGTTGGTCGGGTTCGACGTGGTGATTCATCTGGTGGGAATCATCAGTGAGGTGGGGGATCAGACGTTTGAGCGGGTGCACACCAGTGGGACGGCCAATGTGGTACAAGCTGCTCGAACGGCGGGAGTTCGGAGAATGATTCACATGAGCGCGCTGGGAACGCGACCCAACGCAGTGGCCCGGTATCATCGATCCAAATGGGAGGCGGAAGAGGCGGTTCGCCGCAGTGGTCTGGCCTGGACGATTTTTCGGCCGAGCCTGATTTACGGTCCGGGGGATGGCTTTGTGACCTTCTTCGCGCGGCTCGCTCGCTGGCTGCCAGTATTGCCGATCATGGGGTCCGGGACGCATCGGATTCAGCCGGTGGCAGTGGAAGATGTGGCCCGGTGTTTTGCGGCGGCCCCGGGTTCGTCGGCGACCGTGGGGCAGACGTACGATCTTTGTGGGCCCGAAGCGTTTACCTTTACCGAAGTGATGCGGATAATTCTCGCGGCCGCCCATCGGCCCCGGGGTTTGGTGCATTTGCCGTTGCCGTTGGCGCGGGCGCAAGCCGCGCTCCTCGAGGTGGTGTATCCAACGATCTTTGGTTCGGCTCCGCCGTTGAATCGCGACCAAATTCAGATGCTGCAGGAGGACAACGTGGGCGATCCGGGTCCGGCCGCGCAGGTGTTTGGTTTCCAACCGCGACCGTTTGCCGAAGAACTGCAGCGGCTCTTCGCCGGTTCCGAAGCTCCCTTTTCTCGAACGTTGAGTGCGCAGCCCACGTCAAAAATGCCATGAAAACCCGCCCCACGCGTCGGCGTCAGGAGACGTCGCGTAGAAAGCGGCAACTTTTCCCCGAGGTCGGACCGCCGGTGTCCACCCCTCTCGACGAAACTGAGGGCATGAAGAGTGAACTTGGTTTCGTGATTCCCACTGCGCCGGCCGCCCGTCGGGCCCTGCGACCGCGGCGTGCCGCCCAGCTGAACTTCGCCTTGCCAGCCTCTCCGGCTCCGGTTCGGCGCCCCCAACCCGTGGTGAGCAGCCGGCCGTGTCCGCGCAAACAGGCGGATTGGTGGTTCAACCAAATGCGGCAGTTGGTAGCGGAAGGCCGGGAATTGGATGCGCCGGGGGTGTTTTGAGCGGCCGGCGGCCTCCGGCCGAGCTGAGAGCTGAGAGCTGAGAGCTGAGAGGCAAAGCCGGGAACCTATGGAGTGAGGTAGCGCTTTTCCACGGGCGATGCGTCAGTAGCTACCCACGCGTCTCCCCTCCACCCGTGGACGGCTCTGCGGAGAGTCGCCGCACCGGGAACACTCCAGAGGAAAGCGAACGTTTCAGCGGAAGCTCTGCCCTGCCGGTGACCGGGCAGGCCAACCCTTCGCGGAAGCGACTTCCCGTTCGGGTGCGTTTCCCTGACGCTTGGTGCGTGAAACTCACGCACGGACTGCACCTCGCCTACTGCACCAATGTCCATCGCGGACGGGATTGGGCCGAGACCCTGGCCAATCTGGAACGTCATACCCTCGCCGTGCGGCGGGTGGTGAGCCCGAATCAGCCGTACGCCATCGGCCTGCGCTTGAGCGATGCCGCCTCCCGCGAATTGGCCCAGCCGACCGTCCTTCGGGACTTCCGCCAGTGGCTCCAGCGTCACAACTGTTACGTATTCACCATCAACGGCTTTCCTTTTGGTGATTTTCACGGAACCCGGGTCAAGGAACACGTGGCTCAGCCGGATTGGACCACCCCGGAGCGGTTGGCCTACACGAACCGGTTGTTCGATCTGCTGGCAGAACTGGTGCCGGAGGGCGTGGAGGGATCGGTCAGCACTGTTCCCGTCAGCTTCAAACAGTTCAAATTGGGCGCTCGCGGCTTGGCGACCGCCCGGGCTAACTTGTGGCGCTGTGTGGATCATCAGGAGCAACTGACGCGGCGGACGGGCAAGAAGCTGCATCTGGGACTGGAACCGGAACCCTTCGGTACGGTGGAGAACACCACCGAGTTCCTGACCTTGTTCGCGCAGTTGGAGGCGGATCGGCCCGGGGATCTCCGGCTCCAGGAACACCTGGGAATCAATTACGACACCTGCCACTTCGCGCTTCAGTACGAATCCCCGGTGGAGGCGCTAAACCGCCTCAAGAAGCGGGGCGTACGCATCAGCAAGCTGCATTTGAGCAACGCGCTTCGGGTGCATCCGACGCGGGAGGTGCGGTCGGCCCTGAGGGCGTACGACGACGGGGTGTACTTCCACCAGGTAATTGAGCGGAAGGCGGATGGTGAGTTGGTTCGCTATGCGGATTTGGACGAAGCGTTGGTCACGCCGGAGAGCGACGGACCGCAATTCGATCGCGAGTGGCGGATTCACTTCCACATTCCGTTGCACGCGCCGGAGACGCCGTTGTTTGGCACGACCGTCGAGCATTTGCGGGGCGCCCTGGATGTCCTGAAGCAACAGCCGCGGCTCTGTACGCATCTGGAAATGGAGACCTACACCTGGGAAGTGCTGCCCCGGGAACTGAAGCAAGCCCGCGTGGAGGACATGTTGGTGAGCGAGTACCGCTGGACCCTCGCCGAACTGGCGGCGCGCGGGATTGTTCCGAGTTGAGATTCATCAAGGGACATAGCCGTATGCCAATTGTCATCGTCTCGAGAAGCAGCTTTGGCTTTCAGGACGCTCAGAGACACCATTATCCGCACGCCCAGCCCATCGTTACCGTGTATCGGGACACGGTTGGTTTCTCTGACGCACGCGGTAACCGCTATTCGGACGCGAAGCCCGCGGTCACGGTATTCAAGAGCCCTCGGGGATTTGTCGATAGGTACAATAACCAATACCCCTCCGCAGATCCGGTGGTGAGCGTGACCCGGGAGGGTACAGGCTTCAAAGATTCACAGGGGCATTACTACGAGAATGCGCTGCCAGTGGTAACCGTGTTCAAGGTAGCCTGGGGATTCGAGGACACATTTGGGAATCACTATCCGAATGGATAGGCGTAGCAATCTCGACGTTGTCCGACCTGGCGAGACTTGAGCTTCGCAACGCCTGGGAGAGCGGGAGCGTGTTGAGTCGGGTGTTTCCGCGATATTTATCTCAACTTTCAACTCTCAACTGGCTTGAGAGTAGATAGAGCCGGCAAGCGGTAGGACTAGGTTGATTTGGAAATCAGAATGAAACGATTTTCCCAGGTTCTTCTCACGATTCTCTCGGTCGCGATTGCGGTCTTTTCTCTGCGCTACTTCCTGGCTCCGGACACCGCGCCGTTGCTGGCGCTGAAGAGCGGCGGTTACCGCGGGATTTTGCTGGTCCACGCCGGGGCGGCCTTAGCCGCGTTGGCGGTGGGACCGTTCCAGTTCTTCAATGGGTGGCGTCAGCGGTCACCCCGGACGCATCGGCAGCTGGGTTATGTTTATTTCGCCGGCGTTTTCCTGGGTGGAGTGGCGGGTCTTTTTTCCGCAACCGGGGCAGAGGGCGGTCTGTCGACGCGCACGGGCTTTTTCCTGTTGGGCGTGTGCTGGCTGGTCAGCGGTTGGATTGCGCTTGCTGCCATCCGCCGGGGCGATGTGTCCGCGCACCAGCGGTGGATGATTCGCAATTTCGCTCTCACCTTCGCCGCGGTGACGCTGCGGTTGTGGTTGCCGGCGCTCCAGGCCGCCTCCGGTTCGTTCGTGGAAGCCTACCGCACCGTTGCCTGGCTGTGCTGGGTGCCGAACGTGATCGTGGCCGAGTTCATCATTCATGCACGGGCGTCCGGGTATCAAACGGATGGAACGGTTCGGTAGCTCGGTCGGGGCAATTGCCGGGAACGTCTCTGCAGAAGCCTCGCCCTACCGCCTCGCCCTACCTCGCTGCACGTTTCCTTACCGCTTATCGCATCGCGCTTACCGGCCTTGCCGCGGCAAATTTCCCGGGCTGGATGAATTTCGGCGGCTCTGCTTGGGTCGGCACGCACATGACTTCCCGCTGTTGGCTGCTTTCCCTCACGCTGAGTCTGACCCTTCCATTGAGTTTCCTGCGGGCGGATGGACCGGCCGACAACCGAAGCGACCAAGTGCGCCGCATTCCGCCGCCCGGAGTGGCCATTCCGGAGGACGCCCGGCGGGAATTGACCGACGGTGTGGCGCAGTTGGGTCGGGAGATCGACGCGCTGCGACTGGCTTCAACGAATCAGCCGGCCCGGCTCGCGCTGCTTCCGGACATCCAGATCTTTCACAAGGCGGTCGACTGGGCACTGCGTTACGACGAGTTCTTCAAGACCAACGAAGTCGATGCTGCGCGGCTTCAGCTCAAGGAGGGATTCACCCGACTGGCGGCGTTGCGGGACGGGAAGCCGTACTGGACGACGGCTCGGGGCTTGGTGGTGCGGGGCTATGTTTCCAAGGTGGATGGGTCGGTTCAGCCGTATGGGTTGGTCGTGCCGGAATCCTTCGTTCCAGGCGATGGGCGGGTGTATCGGCTCGACACGTGGTTTCATGGGCGCGGAGAACAACTGAGCGAACTGGCGTTTCTGAATGATCGCATGCGCAACACCGGTGAGTTTGCGCCGCCGGGTGCGCTGGTGCTGCATCCTTACGGTCGGTACTGCAACGGCTCCCGCTTCGCTGGCGAGACGGACTTCTGGGAAGCCCTCGCGGACGTGAAACGGCGGTATCCCATCGACGAGGACCGCGTGTTGGTCCGGGGATTCTCCCTGGGCGGAGCGTCGTGCTGGCACTTTGCGGTCCACTTCGCGAGTCAGTGGGCGGCCGCAGCTCCTGGGGCGGGCTTCAGCGAAACCGCGGAATTCCTCAAAGTGTTCCAAAACGAGAATCTCACCCCGGCGCCCTGGGAACAGAAACTCTGGCAGCTCTACGATGCGACGGCCGTACCGCTCAACGTCAGCATGGTGCCGCTCATCGCCTACAGCGGAGCGGACGACAAACAGATCCAGGCGGCGCAGGCCATGGAGAAGGCGATGGCGGCAGAGGGACTCACCCTGACGCATCTCATTGGGCCCAAGACCGGGCACAAGTACGAAGCCGGCGCGAAGGCGGAACTGAACCGCCGGATGGATGCGTTGGCGGCTCAGGGACGGGAACCCTTGCCCACGACGGTTCGCTTCCAGACCCCGACGCTGCGCTACAACACCATGGCTTGGGTGACGGTCGACGCGCTGACCCAGCACTGGGATCGCGCCCAAGTGGAGGGGCATCTGCTGGCGGCGTCCAACCGGGTTTCCCTCGATGTCTCGAACGTCGAGGCGTTGACCCTTTCATTGCCGCCGGGCCGCTCCCCGTTTGATCCCACGCGGCCGGTCTTGGTGACGGTGAATGGCGTGCTGGTCGAGACGACCCGTCCGCAGTCCGACCGCTCGTGGTCGGCGTCGCTGAAGCGGGAAGGCGGAACCTGGGTTTTGGGAACGCTTCCGAGAACCGAAGTGCGCAAACGCCATGGCCTGCAGGGTCCGGTGGATGACGCGTTTATGGATTCTTTTGTGTTCGTTCGCCCGACCGGAACGCCACTAAATGCCGTTGTTGGCCAATGGGCGACGTCCGAGATGAACCGCGCTATTGAACAGTGGCGTCGGCAGTATCGCGGCGACGTGCGGATTTTGGACGACACGGCGGTGACGGAGCGGGATCTGGCGGAGAATCATGTGGTGCTGTGGGGCGATCCGCAGAGCAATGTGGTGTTGGGTCGGGTGGCGCCGAAGCTGGGGGTTCGCTGGGATACCAAGGGAGTGCACACGCCGGTGGCGGGCTATCCGGTGGATCGGTTTGCGCCAATTCTGGTGTCTCCGAATCCGCTCAATCCGGAGAAGTACGTGGTGGTGAACAGTGGATTCACGTTCCGGGAGTACGATTTGCTCAACAACGCGCGTCAGACTCCCAAGCTGCCGGACTGGGCGGTGATCGATATCACGCAACCGCCCACGCCGCGCTATCCGGGAGGCATCGCGGCGGCGGGATTCTTTGACGAGCAGTGGCGGTGGAAGCCGTAGGAAAAGCTGAGAGCTGAGAGCTGAGAGTTGAGAGGTCGGAACGGGTAAGGGGTAAGCGGTAAGGAAACCAGCGGTAGCCGCCGACGGCAGGAGGCGCCATTCGTCTCCCTGTGCGTCGTGGCTGGACCCGGGCGTGGAGTTTTGCCTCGTGAGTCAGCGCCTCGTCCCCTCAGCTACTTGCGGCGGAGTCGGAGGGCGTTGCCAATGACAATGACGTCGCTCGCGGCCATGGCGACGGCGGACAACATCGGGCTGAGAAACCCCAGGGAGGCTAACGGCACAAACGCGGCGTTGTAGAAGAAGGCCCAGAACAAATTCTGGCGGATCACGCGAAGGGTCATCTGGGCCAATCGGAGTGCTTCGGGAATGGCGGCCAGATCGGACGTGAGCAACAGGATGTCGGCGGCTTCCTTGGCGACATCCGTGGCGCGCGTGACGGCAATTCCGAGATCCGCCTGAGCCAGAGCGGGTCCGTCGTTGAGGCCGTCGCCAACAAAGCACACGCGTTCCCCCTGCCGTTGGATTCGATGAATCGCCTCGGCCTTTTCCTCCGGTCGGACCCCGGCGGAAATGGCTTCAGCAGGAATGCCCAGTTCCTCACCAATGGAACGGGCGGTGGGCATCTGATCCCCGGTGAGCATGCCCACGCGCAGTCCTTGGGCCTGGAGTTGCGCGACGATTTCCCGGGCGCCGGTTCGCAAGGGATCCCGCAGCGCAAAGGCGGCGCGCAGGTTGGTTCCCTCGGAGAGGTACAGCACGGAGGCGCCGCGCTCCATCCAGCCAGCGACCCAGGATTTAGATGGAGTCAGATCCACTTGGTTCGTGTCCATCCAGCGAACCGAACCCAATCGGACCACGAGGGGCTGTCCCGACGGGCTGGAGCCGCGGGCCTCGACGCCACTGCCCCGATACTCCCGCCAGCCGGAGGGAATCGGCGCGGTCAAACCCACGGGTCCCGCCCAATTCACGATGGCCTGGGAGAGCGGGTGCTGGGATCCGCGGGCCAGTCCGGCCGCCCGCGCTTTGAGGTCCCCTTCGGATTCCTGGCGCGACCACACCTCGGCCACTTCCGGACGTCCCGCCGTGAGAGTCCCGGTCTTGTCGAAGATTAGCGTGGTGACCCTTCCTGATTTCTCCAGTGCCTGCGCGTCGCGAATGAGGATTCCGCGGCGGGCGGCGGCATTGACGCCGGCCATTAGGGCGGTGGGCGTGGCGAGGCCCATGGCGCAGGGACAGGCAACAATCAGGACTGCGGCCAACATCACAAACGCGGCAGCCAACGGCGATTCGGGAACGGTGGCGTGCCAGAGCCAGCCACCCAACGCGGTGTGGACCGCCCGGGCAGAATCGTAGGCCCAACCCCACCACGCCGCCGTGAGCAGGGCGATGGTCACGACCACCGGAACGAAGATGCTGCTGACCTGATCGGCGAGCCGTTGGACATCGGCGCGACTGGATTGGGCGCGTTCCACAGCGGCGATGATGTGCGCGAGCGCGGTGGCTTCGCCGGTGGCCTGGACCCGGGCCACTAGGCGTCCCGACTGGTTGACGGTTCCGGCAAACAACTTGGCTCCCGACTCCTTCTCCACCGGCACCGCTTCGCCGGTCAGCATGGCTTCATCCACGCTGGAACTGCCTTCCACCACCTCGGCATCCACCGGGACCCGATCGCCGGGCTTCAGAACAATTCGATCGCCCGCGACGAGCTCGGCCACGGCGATGTCCTGTTCCTGTTTCCCATCCCATTTGCGGGCGCGTTCCGGGGCCAATTGCAACAGAGCCTTCAACGAAGCACCGGCTTGGGCGCTCATCCGGGCTTCGAGCCAGTGGCCCACGCTGATCAACGTGAGAATGCCGGCCGACTCCATGAAATAGAGATGACCTGGGAAACCCGTGAATAGCGCCCAGACGCTGAAGCCAAACGCGGCGGTCGAACCCAGTGACACCAGCGTGTCCATGTTCGATTTTCCGACCCGCAGTTGCCGCCAGGCTCCACGGTAGAACTGCTGACCCACGCCGATTTGCACCGGCAGGGTTAGGAAGAAGGCGACCCAATGGTACGTGCGATTCATCCCGAGACCGAAGCCCCATTCCGCCATCGCCAGGATCAGAGTGACCGGGGCGCCCAGAGCCACGGCGAACAACCAGGTGCGATCCCGGCGGGGCGCGGCGTCCGGGGTGTTGGTCGCGGAGGACGCCGCCTGGGCTTCGTACCCGGCGGCTTGGACGGCTGCGATGAGGCCGGCGGTGGGTGGGGCCTGACCGGCGGCCATTCGGACCGACGCGCGGGCCGACGCGAGATCCACCGTAGCGGCGACTACGCCGGGCACGGTCTGCAAAGCGCGCTGGACGTGTTGCGCGCAGTTCTGACAGGTCATGCCGCGAATTTCGAAGACCGACCCGGCGTTGGCCTCAGCTGGGGCCGGCGTGGGACTCGCTTGGTATCCCGCTTGCCGAACCGCCGTGAGCAACGGCTCCACCGTGGTGGGTGCGTCTTTCTTCCAGCGCACCAAGGCCCGGCCGGCGGCGAGGTCGACGGTGGCGGCGGAGACGCCGGGGACTTGGGTTAGCGCCTTCGTCACGTTGGCCGCGCAGTTCGCGCAGTCCATGCCGGTGATGTCGAGCGAGGTGGTGGCGCCCGCCGGCGCGGGATTTGCCGGCGAGCGGGGACGAAATTGGATGGAGGCCTGCGCCACGAGCTTCAGCGTCGGTCGGTCGGTCGTCGCAAGCAATCTTTCCCCGGGAACGGATTCCAAGCCTGACGTCCCTGTCGGGCTCCGTATGCTGGGCCTCGTGTTCTCCCTGAATCTCTGTCGCGGGCTCAGCCTAGGTGTCGTGCTAGGCGGGGTGGCCTGGGCCGCGCTGCCGACCAACTATGCCGGCAAACCCTTCCAAGACGCCTTTCACCGCGGCGGGATGCCCAGCGTGCCGGGTTTGATTCAGTGCGCGTTGTACGACCTCGGGGGCGAAGGCGTGGCGTACCACGACACGGACGCGCTCAACAACGGCAGCGGGAAGTTGAATCAGGAGACCGGACATCAGCGGGCGCATGGTGGGACTTACATTTGGAACTTTCGCCGGGACGAAGGCGTGGACCTGTCGTTTGTGAAGGACTGGGCGGACTTGAACCATACCAACCAAGTGACTCCGCCCCTCAACCAGTTCTACATCGGTTGGACGGAAAACGGCGAGTGGTGCAACTACACGGTGAACGTCACTCGACCCGGCCGCTACCGCATCAAGGCGCTCTACGCGTTTCAAACGAACACGGTGACCTTCGACTTGAACGGACAATCCGCGAGCATCTGCCGATTACCGGAGGCGACCCCGGGGTATCATCACTGGAATCTGGCGGAGATTGGCTTCATCACGCTGCCGGAGACGGGCCCGCAGTTGCTGACCTTCCATTACGGAAAGGGAAACAATTTCGCATGGTTTGATTTCGAGTGGGTGGGTGAGGCCGGGAAGTAACAGCGGAGCGAACGCGGCTCCGGGGAATCCGATCATTGCCAAGGCGAGGCGGGATTCGGATGCTCCGGCCATGCCCCTCGCACGCCGACAGTTTCTCGGTTCCTTTGCGTCCTGGCCCCTGGCCGCTTCGGTCCTCGGAAGCATTTCGCTGCGCACGATCGCGGCCGATTCGTCGACCGCCGGGGCCAAATCCCCCTTCAAGCTGGGCTTGGTGACCTACAACCTGGCCAAGGACTGGGACGTGCCGACCGTGATTCGGAATTGCACCGAGGCCCGGTTCGACGGCGTGGAACTGCGCACCACTCATCGGCACGGCGTGGAAGTGGGGCTGACTCGGGATCAGCGGGCGGAGGTGCGGAAGCGCTTTGCGGATTCGCCGGTGGAGTTGATGGGACTCGGCAGTGCGTTCGATTACCACACGCCGGATCCGGCCAAGTTGCGCGCCGATATCGAAGCGACCAAGGAGTACCTCGTGCTGGCGCAGGACGTTGGGGCCACTGGGGTCAAGGTGCGTCCCAACGGCCTGCCCAAGGAAGTGCCGGTGGAGAAGACTCTGGCGCAGATCGGGGCGTCGTTGTTGGAGTTGGGCCGCTTTGCCCAGGATCATGGACAGATGATCCGGCTGGAGGTTCACGGCACGGGCACGTCCCTGCTGCCGAACATCAAGACGATTATGGACCACGCGGCGCATCCCCAAGTGGGCGTCTGCTGGAACTCCAATCAGACCGACCTCGTGGGGGCAGGATTTGACGCGAACTTTGATCTGGTGAAGGACCGGATTGTGTCGGTTCACCTGCGCGACCTCTTCCTGGAGGAGTATCCGTGGCGTCAGTTGTTCACCCGGCTCGCGGGCTCCGGTTTCCGGGGCTACACCATGGCCGAGATTCCCGAGAGCACGGACGGCGTGCGGGTGATGAAGTACTTCCGCGGACTCTGGCTGGCCCAGCAGGGGCTGGTCTAGGCGGCGTCAGATCTGTTCGAAGTACCGTTTCTTCTCCCAATCGGTCACGGCGTCGCTGAACGACTGGTGTTCCAGTCGGGCGTGGTGAACGTAGAAGTCGACGACGGAATCGCCGAACACGCTGCGGGCGAGCTGGGACTTCTCGAAGAGATCGGTGGCGTCGCGGAGGGAGCTGGGCAGGCGGGCTAGCGCCGGATCGATGTAGGCGTTGCCCCGATACTCCGGCCCGCAATCGAGCCCTTCCTCCACACCGGCCAGACCGGCGGCCAACATGGCGGAGAAGGCGAGGTACGGATTGGCGTCGGCCCCGGGCATGCGGTTCTCGGGGCGGAAGGAATTGCCGTGGCCGACGATGCGGAATCCCGTTGTGCGATTGTCGGTGGCCCAAGCCATGCGCGTGGGCGCCCAGCTGCCGGGCTGGTAACGTTTGTAGCTGTTGATGGTCGGCGCGTAGAAGAGGCAGAGCTCGGGCGAGTACTTGAGCAGGCCGCCGAGGAACTGTCGGAACAGCGGAGAATGGGCTTCGCCCTTCGCGCCACGTTTGGAATCAGCCGCGAAGAGGTTCTTGCCACCCTTCCACAGGCTCAGATGCAGATGACACGAATTGCCGGCCTCAGAGGGCGCGTACTTGGCCATGAAGGTGACGGCCTTGCCGAACTGCGAGGCGATCTCCTTGACCCCTTGTTTGAAGAGCACGTGCTGATCGCACATCGCGAGGGGTTCGCCGTAGGTGAAGTTGATCTCGTGTTGGCCCCGACTCCATTCGCCCTTGCTGCTTTCCACGGCAATCCCGGCGCCGGTCATGCCGTTGCGAATCGCCCGCATGAGCGGTTCGTCCCGGGTGGTTTGCATCAGGTGGTAGTCGATCCGGTAGTCACTGGACGGGAGCAGTTCCCGGTAGCCGTTGGCGTGAGCGGCTTCGAAGGTCTGATTGAACAGATAGAACTCCAATTCGCTGGCGCAGGCGCAGGACCAGCCCTTGGCTTCGAGGCGTTTCAACTGACCGCGCAACACCGACCGGGGCGCTTCGGCGACCAGTTCCCCATCGGCTCGCCGGAAATCACAGATGACCATGGCCGATCCGGGTTGCCAGGGAAGCAGCCGGAGCGTGGAGAGGTCGGGAGCGAACTCGAAGTCCCCGAAGCCGGAATCCCAGTTGGCCACCGCGAATCCTTCGAGGGGATCCATCTCGAGATTGACGGTGAGCAGGTAGTTGCAGCCATGGGTGCCGTGTTGCGCGACGGACTTCAGGAAAAAGTCGGCCTGAAACCGTTTGCCGACCAGCCGGCCGAAGGGATCGGGAAAGGCGACGAGAACCGTATCGATTTTGCCCTGGCGGACGAGAGTGGTGAATTGCGCAAGCGTCATGGTCAGAACCGGCTTTCCGAACGGAGTGCGCCGGTGGGTGAAGAAAACACCAGGTCCTGAGGAAGGACCAGCCTCCAACCAGGGGATGCTGTTGGGGTGTGGCTTAGTAGCCGCGGAGGGGACGACGCGCTGACTGGTTTGCCCGGTTGGCCCTGTGCGTGGGAGCCAGAAGGAACGGTTGGGTATGCCGGGGCAGATCGGCGCCTCCTGCCGTCGGCGGCTACGTAGCCGTGGAGGGAACGACGCGCCGACGGGCTCTTGCCATTGCCGCCGGCCCAGGACATACAGTTTGAGCGTCAGATTACGGAATTCGAACGAAAGAAGGTTATGCCATACGTCACCTGTTTCGAGCGCTACGCCCTCAAGAGAGGCATGCAGCGTGGCCTGCGCAAGGGGCTCCGCCTCGGTCGCAATGAAGGCCGCAGTGAAGGTCGTATTGAAGGTCGTGTTGAAGGTCGCAGTGAAGGTGAGGCTTTGGGACAAGCCGAGGGATTGCGGCGGGCCTTGTGCGAAGTGCTCCGCTCGCGTTGGGAAGTGGTTCCGCCGGCGGTCGTTCAACGATTGGAGTCCACTCAGGATCCCGAGCAGCTCAGCCGTTGGCTCCGTTTAGCGGTGCTGACTCCGTCGCTGGAAGCGTTCTTCGAAGCCTTCGCCGCGTCAGATCACTGATCTCAACCGTACGGAGTCCCGGCTTCAGCCGGTGCAGTTCCAGAAACGAATTGAGGGGTTTGGAACTTCCCTGCGCCCGTTGGAGGCCAACGTTCCGCCGCCTGAAGGCGGGACTCCGAACCCAATTTGGGGGACCTCCCGGTCCGGGCAGGTAAACGCAACAAGCCGCAGTTTACGGTTGCCGCCAGATTTACTCCGCATAGGTTCCGCGGGCCGTTGGCCGATGGTGTAAAGGTAGCACAGGGGTCTTTGGAGCCCTTAGTCATGGTTCGAATCCATGTCGGCCAGCCAATCTTCTTTTCCTTCGCCGGTTTCTCCCCGAGTCGAATCCCACTATCGAACTTCCCTCGTTTCCCCGTTCACTTCCGCCACGGATGCTGGATGCCCGCCCAGGCGAGCATGGCGAGTCCAACGGGCGTCCCGGTGATGGAGGTGGGGATCGCGGCGAGAATTCCCAAAAAGACCGCTTTCCAAAACGCTGCCCCACGGGAGTCCTGATTGCGTCGGCGTTGGGCCACGAAGACCGCCAGGAACACCGTTATAAAGGCCATCGGAACGGTGAACGCCAGAAGCGCCGGGACAGCGAACTCCGGGAGATTCCACAAGTTATCCACCACTACGAGGGCCAGGGCCGACCACGGATGAAACGCCACCCGGCCCGCCCGGGGACCTCCTGAGGAGGTGTCGGGACCGGGCTCAGGCTCGGGAGGCAGTACTTCCGGGACCACCACAGGGGGCGGCGGTTCGGATCGCGGGCTCATGGTTCTCACTTCGCACAAAAGTGGGGCCTTGGCAACGGAGGGGTAGCCGCCGAGGGAACGAGGCGCTGACTGAAGGGTGGGAACTCCACGCGCGAGATCTGCCGTGACGCGTAGGGAAGAGAATGGCGCCTCCTGCCGTCGGCGGCTACGGCTCCGCCGGTGGGGTCACGCTCTGCGGAGCCGTGCGTGGGCGGAGGCTCGCTGGGAACCTCGCCCTACCGCTCCCGCGTGAGCTCCCGCAACCGGGCGGCATCAGGATGCTGACGGTAGAAGTCGTCCAGCGGGAAACATCCGCTCACCAAGCCGTTCCGAGGTCCGGTGGTGCATTCGCTGAAGGTGCGGCAAATCTTGCGGCGCTGGAGGTCGTGGTGGCCGACGACGTCGTGGGGCAGATCCGGATAGCTGAGAACGCTGCGCCCCAGCCCAATGAAGTCCACCTGTCCCGCTGCCACCAGGGCCGCCCCCACGGCGGGCAACCATTCCTGCAGATAACTATAGGCCGAGCCCACCACGGTAAACTGGGGAAACTCGCGCTTCACCTGCGCCACTGCGGCGACCTGACGGGCGACGCCGACCAGCGGATCCTCCGGCGGCAGATACCCGTCGCTCGGCGGAACCATCGCCGGACGTTGCAGGTGCGGATTGTAGTAGGGCGATGCCGCGGTCAGGCAGATCAGGGTGATGCCCAGCGACTCCAGTTGACGCAGCAGTTCCCGCGGTTCCTCCCAGGCGATCTCGGCCGGATTCTCTGGATTCGCCCCAAACGCGTAGCGGTAAAGCCCCGACCACGGCATCGGCACACCCCGCCCGTCGGGTCCCTTCTGATACGGCAGTTGATCGAACAAACTCAGTCGAACGCCGATGCCCAGCCCCGGCGCATCCCTACGAATGCCTTCCACGATCTCCCGTAGAAACCGCGTCCGGTTGGCGAGCGACCCACCATAGGGTCCCGGTCGATCCACCGCGGACAGGAACTCGTGGCCCAGATATCCGTGGCAGTGCTTCACGTCCACGAAATCAAACCCGGCTTGCTGGGCGCGAACGGCCGCGTGAACGAAGTCTTCAATGAGTTTCGCCACTTCCAGATCGGTCAGGACAGCGTCGTCCGACGTGACTTGGGACCGGGCGTCGAGCAACGGATGCCGGTAGGCGATACGCGGTTCCAGGCGCTTGAAGTCCGTGGGCCGGGCCCAGCGTCCGGAATGGGTCAGTTGCAGGCCCAGGGTAAGGTCGCTCGTGCTGGATCGCTGGGCGTGTTCGGTGACCAAGAGTTCCCGCAGCGCCGCGAGATCGCCGACGGTGTCGGCCGTGAGGACCAGTTGCCGAGGATTGGCCCGGCCGTCGTGCCGGACTGACACCGCCTCGCCGCCCCAGATCAACTTGGCGCCACTCTGACCGAAGCGCTGCCAGCGGCGTCGGACCAGGTCGGTGGGTCGGCCGTCGGCGGAAGCGTCCCATCCCTCCATGGGCAGGATGGCGAAACGATTACCGGCGGGCCGGGGCGTGGGTAACGGCAGAGTGGTGGCGCCGCCCAGAGCTTGTCCGGGAGGTTCGGTCGACAAAGGCAGATCGATACCCAGTTCCGTTGTGCGGTGGCGGAAGTCCTCGACGGTCTTAAGCGAGGCCAGTTTGGGAAATAGCATGGTGCGGGCGGATTAGCGGGAGACTTGGACCAGTTCGTCCAGGCGGGTGGCGATGGCGGTCAACAACGGCAGATCCGATTCCGGGCGGCGGGCGTTCTGCGGGTGAGGTTCCGGCGAAGCGATCAGGCCTCGGGCGTGCAGGAACTGGGCACACGTGTGTTTGTAGGCCGGAACGGGCGCGCGGAAAGCCAGCATCCCGAGGTACTGGAGCCAATCGTTCAGTTCGTGGAAGCGGGCGTCGCCCTGTTCCCACAGCCGATCCCGGGCGGCGAACGCCTCCACGTGGAAGGCGGAAAGCCCGAGGAGATAATCACTGCCCCAAATGACTAGGTCGATGGCTAGATCGTTGCCAGTGTAGACCTTGAACTCCGGCCGCTGGGCGTCGCGCACGGCGAGGCGTTGCCACTCGAGTTCGCGGGACAGGGAACTATGTTTGGCGCCCTTGAGTTGAGGAATCTCGAGCAGAGCCTGGAACGTTTCGAGGTCCCAGATACGACCGAAGGGCACAAACATTTCGCCCAGTTCGAATCCCAGGAACTCCTCGCACTCGCCCGCCACCGCGCGAAACACCTCCACCAGTTGGGGACCCGTCAGGGATTTGACGGCCGAGCAGGGAAACAGAATAGGAATGCCGCCGGCGCACTGAATGGTGTTGGCTTCCGTCCGATACAGACGAATGGGGTCGCCGGTCTGTCCCTGGATAAATGCCCCGGCGACGAAGCGGCGTCCGCGGGAGAGACTGTTGACCAAACCCAAGATTTCAGCGCGTTCGGAGGCGGACAGCAGGTTGGTGTAACCGGTGTCCATGTTGACGGCTGGGGTGAGTCCGGCGGCCCAAGTGCGTTCGACCAGCCGGGAATAGGCGTCGAAGTCGATAGCGCCATCCGGGCGGAACGGCAGCAGAACGGCCGAAATGCCCTCAATGCGACGACGCGGTTTCAGCGGAGGAAGTTCCATGATGAAGCGCCGAGAGAATGCTCGTCCCGACCTCCCCCTGCCTAGGAAACTTGACATGAGGAGCCTGCTGATAGAAAAATTCTATCATGAAGACGGCGACGGTTGCGGATCTGCGGAACAACTTCCGGCGGGTGTCCAGTTGGTTAGAGCACGGTGAAACCGTCCAGATCGTCAAGCGGGGGCGACCATTCGCCCAGTTGACGGCCTTGTCGCCCAAGCACCAAGCCCGCAAGGCTCCCAAACCAGACGTCATGGCGAGGCTGAAAGAAGTGTGGGGAGATCGTGTGTTCTCGCTGGAGGAAGTGGAAGAAATGCGGGCCGCTGAGCGAGAAGGTGAGGAAGGATGATTGCTTATCCGGACACTTCCTTCCTGTGCGCGTTCTATCGGCAGCAGGTCAATTCCTCGCTGGCCGCAGCTTATTTTGCGCAAATGCCTGAGGCCTTGCATGTGGCTTCGCCGCTCCTCTTTGAATTCAGACAGTCGGTGCGTTGGCAGGTCTACCTCCACTCGAAGGATCCGAGTAAAGGGTATAGCCACTCCTTGGCACGGGCTACTCTCGCGAAACTCCAATCAGAGATAGCCCTGGGGGCGGTGGTTATCGTGCCGATTGAATGGGCGGACGTGGCCAGTATCGCGGAGAGGCTTTCGGCTCAATACACAGCCGCCGAGGGCTACCGAGGATTTGACGTCCTTCACGTGGCGACTGCACTTCATCTGGGTGCAGTGGAGTTTCTGACGTTTGATGCCAAACAGAAGAAGTTGGCGCTCGCCGAGGGGTTGCAGGTTCCGCTGTGACGATGCGGGCGGTCTCGACGTAGGGCGCCGTTAAGGTTAGCCGCTTTGGGTCGTCAGCAGCCAATGAAGTCGGTTCACCTCACGGCCGGAGTCCGTAGCGGCGTTTCAGTTCCGGGGAAAGCTGATGCAGTCCGGCGCGGTTGGTGGGCGCGGGCTCAGCATCCAAGTTGTTGGTCAGGCCGTAGGCGGGGGCGACCTTGGAGCGGAGGCCGGGAGGCGTGGTGCTGAAGATCGCCGCGACTTCGGTGCTGGCGGGCCAACCCCGCGATTCGATAATCCGGTCCGCCAACTCACTCAGGGGAAGTTCCGGCGTGGCGCTGAACCGGCGGTAGAATTCCGGGGGAATTCGACCGGCGGCCGCCTGCTGGGAGAGGAGCGCCACCACGTTGTCGTGATTGGATTGCCGCATCGCAATCTGGTTGGCCTTGTGGTTCCACACCGTGAGTTGAAAAAAGGCCCCGCCAGCGACAACGTTGGTGAGGTAAAGACCAAACGCCAATCCCACCCATTGCCGCCAGAGTTGGCGGGCCGGCAACTTCAGGAAGCGCGAATTGCGGGCGGCCAGAAGGAACAGCCGACTTAGAAACGCGACGCCAATGATGACGATTTCCGACACCAGGATGACGGTCATCTGGCGCTGGGTCGGAGACCACGGCGGGGGTGTCAGGGGCCGAATCGGATCTGTCCAGCGGACCACCTGAGACTCCATCCACTCGCTGACCGTGGCTCCCGCCAATCCGACCACGAAGACGGTTCCCATTCCCAACATCACCGTCGCGGCGGCGGCTTTCATGGTGTTGCCCGAAAACGAGGACGCGTAGATCCCGAGAACTAGGAAAATCACGATCGCTCCCAAATAGATCCCGACCACCTGCGCCGAGTCAGTCCAGGTTTCCGATAAAGTGAACGGTTCCGTTCCGAATCCCATCAGGATCAGGGTCGTCGGGAGTGCGACTCCGAGAACCAGGCCCAGCCCGATGGTGACGGCCACTTTCACCCACCATTGTCGAGCGAGCGAGACGGGTTGCGTGAGTTGCCACTCCAGCGTTCCGAGTTCCCGTTCCTCGGCGACACACGCCGACGTGGTGCCCAATAAGACCAAGCCTCCTAGAATGCCGGCCATGATCGACACCGGGCCTACTTGATTCAAAACACTTCCCAGTTCCTCGCTATGCGACAGCGAGCGCGCGAGCAGCCACAGCAACCACAGACCCACCATGATGGCCGAGACGAACCAGGGGAGAACCTGCAGCCGAAGTTCCTTCCGCACGAGCGCGCCGGTGTCGCTCGTGGGCAACAGGCGGGCGAGCCACCGGTCCAGCGGTCGGCTTAACGGATGAAGAGGTGAAGATGTTCGCCCGCCGCTGTCCCGAATCTCCAAACGTCGGAACGTGAGCCACGACAGTACCAGCGTGGTCACCCAGTAGAGCGGCATGCCCCCCGCCAGTGCCCACCGTATGGCCGTATCAGGAATCAAGACATCCGGCCCCGGCCCCTGCCATAGATAAACTCCCCACAGTGCCAAATAGGTCACAAAAAGGACCAGCGGAACCGCGATGGTGAAAACCACTCCGGCCAGGGTGCTGCGGGTGAGCAGACTGAACCAGGGAGTGCTGGTGAGAGCGAACACCGCCGCCAAGGTCCAATAGAGGAATTCGCGTTGCCCCTCGGGGTAGGCCAATCCCCCCGAGATGGGTAGTTCGGGGATGAGCAGGACGAAGTGCAGCGTGGCGACTGACAACAGGCAGGCGAGGGTGGACAGTTTTTCCAAGAACAGGGCGGAGCGGGCTCTCGGTTGCGCCAGCCATCCCGACACTGTTCGCTGCTCAAATTCGCTGCCCAGGGCGGTGGCTCCCATCCACAGGCAACCGAATGAATAGGACAACAAGATCCCCTCGTTCCACGGGTTTTTGGTAAAGGTCACCAAACTCGCCGGAATCAGGAACGCGATCAGAAATCCGGGAAGCTGGGTCCGAAACTCCTTCAGCCAGCGCCGCACCGAGTCGCTCGCGTCACCGGCCCGCCACCACAGCCAGGGGAGAACCAGAATTCCGGAAAGGACCAAGCGCAGGACGCGGCTGAAGCGAGCTTCGTCGGTGTCCACTCCGAACCCGCCGATCAGGGCCAGCAGCGCTGGTGCCGGGAGTAGCAGCCACGCCGGGTGAAAATTATTGCGCGAGAGGGGCCAGGTAAGGGTCATGGGCGCTCCTTCATTTCACGGAGTTGAGGAAGATCTCTTCCAGGGTGAGCGATTCGGTCTGCACGTTCATCGGCCGGCACGCCTTCAACCGCTCCAGCACGGCGTCGCCGTTGCCGTTGACGATCAGTTCCAGGGAGCGGCCATCGCGTCGGATGGACTTGGCGTCGGCAAACTCGCGGTCCGGCGGTAGCTCCCCGGAAAACTCCGCGCGCAAACGGCGGAACCGTGAACGGGCGTCATCCGCATTGGCGGTCAGCAGAGCGCGGCCTTGATCCAGCACCGTGAAGCGGTCAATCAGACCTTCGAACTCGCTGATCAGATGCGTGGACACGAACACGGTGCGTCGGCCGGGCGCGGCGTCCTGATAGGCTCCAATGACCGTTTGGATGAACTCGCGTCGGACCAGCGGATCGAGACCCGAGGTCGGTTCGTCGAGAATCAGCAGGTCGGGTTCGGCGGCGATGGCACCGATCAGGGCCAGTTGGGTTCGCTGACCTTTGCTCAGACCGGAGCTGGGCGCCTGGGGATCCAATTGAAACTGGCGCAGCAGGGACGACTCGAGATCGGCGTTCCAGTGACTGCGGAAACTGGCCTGGTAATCCAGCGCTTCGCGGACGCTCATCCAGGGATAAAACGCCACGAAGTCCGGAACGTAGGCCAGGCGCGACTTCACTGCGGCTTCATCGCGGGCGGGATCGAGGCCAAAGACCCGCACCGTGCCTGAGTTTGGTCGGAGCAGATTGAGCAGGCACTTAATGGCGGTGGTTTTGCCGGCGCCGTTGCGACCGAAGAACCCGTAGCATTCGCCGGGTTCGACCTCGAGGCTCAGGCCATGCAGGGCTTCGGCTCGGCCATAACGGTAAGTCAGATTGCGGATTTCGAGGGCGGGAGTGCTCATGGCGGTTCCTTCAGGGAGAGCGGGAAAGGGACGCGGCTTAGGCCGAGGTTTCGACGGGGAGTTGGGAGCGGAAATGGGCGAGGCGGTCGGCCAGAAGGGACTTCAGATCGGTATCGGAAATCTGCAGGTGGTGGGCTTGGACGATCAGTGCATCGAGTTCGGCGATGATGCGTTCCGAGCGGACGGCGCGGCGGAGCGGGGAGGCGCCGTTGGCCTTCAGGAAGCAGCCGGAACCTTGGCGGGTCTCGATCACTCCTTCCGACTCCAGTTCGGCATAAGCGCGGGCGGCGGTGTTGCGATTGATGCGCAGTTCCTCGGCCAGGGCTCGCACCGAGGGAAGCGCATCCCCGGGCCGCAGTGTTCCCCCGGCGGCGGCCGCCTTCACCTGCTGCACAATCTGCAGGTAAACCGGGACTCCGGACTTGAAGTTGACGAGCATTCGCATGGGTGACGGTAGAATAGGTGTCATAGGACACTGGGACAGTCAAGTGAAAGTCCATGGGTTGAACTTGGAAACGTTGGGTGTGTCGGCCGGGGCCGTTCAGGCGGTGGACCTGCACCTCAATTCTCGGACACCAGCCGCTGAATCCGGGCGACGCAATTTTGTTGCAGGTGCCACAGAGTTTGGGAGTCGCGAGGCGTCACCTTCTCCCAGGGCTCAACGCGAATCTACGGATGGAATTGGAAGGGGAGGGGGTAACCGCAGATGGGACGCAGATTTGCGCAGATTTTGGGAAGGGGACTTTGGGTTCTGGGAAGAAGTCCGAAATCGCCTGCCGTCGCGCCGCCTACCGCACGGCGTTCCACTGAGTGATCTCGGGAGCGCCGGAGATTAAGCCCATGGCTTGCAGGAGTACCCCTTGGAGATGGGGAGAGGCCAAGTGACGTTCCAGATCGGCCGAACTGCGCCAGGTTTCGATGAAGGCGAAGGCCGAGGGATCATCGGTGGACTGATAGAATTCGTACTGCAGACATCCCGGCTCCAGACGTGTGGGCTCGACCAAGGTCAGCAGCAGATCCCGCAGTTCCGTTTCGGCACCCGAACGCGCGCGTGCCCGGGCAATGACTGTGACCGGAGTGGTATCCATAATCCGTCCCGCAACGCTCCGGCAAATGAGGCTTTCACACAAGGAAAGCTGAGAGCTGAGTGCTGAGAGCTGAGAGGTAAGCGGGAACGGGGGCGCGGGGAGGGCGGGTGAGGGCTGGAGTTGTTTGAGGCGTCAGCAGCCGGGACGGAAAGCGGTAGCTCCGCAGGCTGCGCTACCGCACTGCTCCAAAGGCTCCGCAGAGCGTCGCCCTACCACTTCCGCAGGGATCGCGCTGGCTGAGGACGGGCCAATCCGCTTCCATCTCCGGGTCGCCGATGAATACCACGCCCCGCGAAGTTATTGCTCCGGAGGGTTCCCTGATCACCGAAGACCAGGTCCGCCAACTCGTCGCCCAATCGTGTCCTGTGGCCGATTACCGCGGGCGAAAGGTGCTGCTGATCATTCCCGATGGCACCCGCACTGCGCCCATTGGGATGATGTTCAAAGCCCTCTTTGCGGCGATCGGTCCGGAGACGGCGGCGTTCGATATTCTGATTGCTCTGGGAACGCATCCCCCGATGTCGAACGAGGCCATCTGTCGGCGGCTGGAGATCACCTTGGAGCAGTGGTGCGAAGACTATTCCCATGTCCGGTTCTTCAATCACGAGTGGGACAATCCGGCGGCGCTCCGGTCGCTGGGCCACATTCCCGCCGAGGAGATCAGTCAGCTGTCGGGCGGGCTCTTTGCAATGGACGTGCCGGTCAGCATCAACGCCCGGGTTTTTGACTACGACGAGATCATCATCGTGGGCCCGGTGTTCCCACACGAGGTCGTGGGCATGAGTGGCGGCAACAAGTACCTGTTCCCCGGAGTGGGCGGACCGGACATTCTCAATTTCTTTCACTGGTTGGGCGCGGTGGTGACCAACATGGGCATCATCGGGAACGCTCACACCCCGGTGCGCGCGGTGGTAGATCGGGCCGGGGCGATGGTGCCGATTCCCAAGAAGTGTTTTGCCTTGGTGGCGAAGGGAGGCGGCGCCGTGGGATTGTTCGCGGGCACTCCGGAAGACGCCTGGGCGGGCGCGGCCAAGTTGTCGGCGGAGCATCACATCGTTTGGAAGGATCGGAGCTTCCCCACCATTTTGTCCTGTGCTTCGCCGATGTACGACGAGCTGTGGGTGGGCGCCAAGGCGATGTACAAGCTGGAACCGGTTCTGGCGGCCGGGGGCGAACTGATCATTTACGCGCCGCATTTGCGGGAGGTCAGCGTGGTTCATGACCGCTTCATTCGGCAGGTCGGCTATCACTGCCGGGACTACTTCCTCAAGCAATGGGATCAGTTCAAGCATCTGCCCTGGGGCACGCTGGCGCACTGCACCCACGTCTTCGGCGGCGGCACCTATGAGAACGGCGTGGAGACCCCACGAGCTCGGGTCACGCTGGCCACGGGTATTCCGGAGGCGGTGTGCCGGGAGATCAATCTGGGGTATCGCGACTGGCGGAGCTTGCGGGTGGAAGATTACGCGAACCGGGAATCCGAAGGCGTGCTCTTGGTCCCCAAGGCGGGTGAGCAGTTGTACAAGCTGCGAAGCTAAGGGCGTCTCCGGATCCTCAGGCGGCCCCGGTCTTCAGGCTCGGCCCGACCGGTGAATTCCCCAGGGTGACTCCGTTGACATTTGGCGCCGGAGCGCAGGAGATTGCGTTCGGATGACGTCCACTCCTTCACCGCGGTTCGACACTCTGCGCGAGGCCTACGCCGCAGTGTACCGCTGCGACCCGGAGTCCTTCGAGCGACGGGTGTTCTGGAAGGGGCTGTATCGGCATGCTTGGGTGCCGGCCCATTGGATGTGGTGGTTCGAGCGCGAGTTTTTTCGGCCCGATCTCGAGGCGGTTCGGGCCATCGGCAACGCCCGGAACGAGCCGGACTTGCAACGGGCCATCGACGATCTGGAGAATCATGGGCTGGTGGAACGTAGTATCCGGCGGGGTCGGCTGATGATCCGGCTTTCCCCGAATCGGTTGATCTATCTGCTCCGGCCCTTGTTGCCCCTGCTGCATCCAGCCGCCGAAGAGCCTCTTCATTACATTCCAGTCGCTCCGGCTCGGGTGCCGACTCTGGATTCGGCGCAATCCTCCCCGCGGTCACCGCAGGCCGCCCGGGCGGGGGAGCGGATCCCGGGTGGGGTGCAGTTGGTGCGCGTGCTCAAGCGGTTACACGGCGACGTGGTGTCGGGACGTGAACTTTCGCTGGCCCTGGCGGATGCCGGGTTGACCCGGTCGGAAGCCGAGGCGGCCTTACGCGAGGTGGCGACGGGGCGGTCCGAACTGGAGTGGTTGAAGGGGTATTTCCAATTGCTGGACGAGGTGGAACGGCTGCGGGCGGAACGGCGTTAACCGGGGGTTGACCCGTTGGCTGGGTAAAAAATTCCCAAAAGTCATCATTGCGCTGAGGAGAAAGGCCAGGAAACTGCTGGGCGTTCCCTGTCATGTCAGATCCTGTTGGCACACCCCCATTCGGGACGTTTCGGGAGGCATTTTGTCACGCCTACCGTTGTTCCCCGCTGGCGTTCCCACGACGCGCCTTGGTCCGGGCCATTCCGTGGTGGCGTCGGCCCTTTGTCGTTCCGTTTATTTGGCTGTTCCCGGCGACGTTCGGGATGGACGTCCACATCCTGGAATTACTCGGGAAGACCCGCTCCAAGAACGAGTTCTCCCAGCTGCTCGACGAGTTTCACAACGCCATGCGAGTGACCCGGAGCTGGTCCAAACGCTGGCTGGGGTTCCGGATGTCGGGTCACACCCTGATCGAACTGCGGGACGAACTGGATGAGCTGATTCTTCCGGGGGAACGTCCGCCTGATCCCCGGCGCATGCCGCAGGCTTATCGGCAGGAAGTGGCGGAGGGGAAGCTGAGTGCTGAGAGCTGAGAGCTGAGAGAAAGGCAACGAGGGGGGCGCCTCTTCTCTCCCGACGCGTCACGGCAGGACCGGCGCGTGGGGTCACCCGGTCGGTCAGCGCCTCGTTCCCTCGGCTACGGGGTGGGGCGAGGTTCCTGCTTGGCCTTCCGCGTTATGGCGAAGGACCGCGTCGAGCCTCCACCGGTGAACGGCTCCGCGGAGCGTCGCCCCACCGGTTGAGCCGTAGTAGCCGCCGACGGCAGGAGGCGCCATCTTCCTCCCGACGCGTCACGGCAGGACCGGCGCGTGGGGTCGCCCCGGTCAGTCAGCGCCTCGTTCCCTCGGCGGGTACGGGGTGGGGCGAGGTTCCTGCCTGGCCTTCCGCGTTATGGCGAAGAACCGCGTCGAGCTTCCACCCGTGAACGGCTCCGCAGAGCGTCGCCCCACCGGTTGAGCCGTAGCCGCCGACGGCAGGAGGCGCCATCTTCCTACCTCCCGCGTCACGGCAGGACCGGCACGTGGGGTCGCCCCGGTCAGTCAGCGCCTCGTTCCCTCGGCGGATACGGGGTGGGCGAGGTTCCTGCCTGGCCTTCCGCGTTATGGCGAAGAACCGCGGCGAGCCTCCACCCGTGAACGGCTCCGCAGAGCGTCGCCCCACCGGTTGAGCCGTAGCCGCCGACGGCAGGAGGCGCCATCTTCCTCCCTCCCGCGTCACGGCAGGACCGGCGCCTGGGGTCACCCCGGTCAGTCAGCGCCTCGTTCCCTCGGCGGATACTTTTCGCCCCGGCGGCGTTCAGCGAGCGCGTTTCGCTTCCCGCAGCAGCTTGTCCCAATCCAGTGCCGGTCCTGGGTCCACTTTGTTGGTCTGGATGTGGAAGTGGCCCAAGACCCCTTGGAAGTTCGCCAGGTCCGACGCGGGCAGGGCTTGCCGGATCAGTTGTCCGTTCGCGTCCCGGGGATAGGTCAGCTTCAGCTTGGGAAAGACTTCGGCCAAGGTGGCAGTGAGTCGGGCCAGGGCCGCGTACTGCTGGGGCGTGAAGTCGTATTGGACCAGAGTTTCACCCTGGATCTCCCCGGTGATGAGTTCGGGGCGCGCGGGACGGCCTACAAAGTCCGGGGTGCGAATGCCCGTGTCGCCGAGCCAGACCGGAAAGGTGAGGCGGACCCCCGACAAGTCCGTCGTGTACCAGGGTTCCAATCGCTTTCGGCTCTCTGGTGGATAGGCCCCAATCTGGGCGATCTCAATGCCGATTCCCCGGGTGTTCGAACTTGTGGCGTGCCAGGCGCGTTCCTTCAGATCCAGCGTCTGGTAGATCGTGCCGTCCACATCGAGCATGAAGTGCACGCTCAGACCGCGTTCGTCATGGAGCACCTGAAAGCAGCGGCGACTGGTGCCGCAGGCGTCGAAGTGCAGCACGAACTGATCGACCACGTTCTGGAGTTCCGGAAGGGACCAGCCGCCACCACGGACCCGTTCCAGTTGATTCGTGTCCAGGCCCGCGCGTCGCAAACCGTAGCGGTTGGGAGTGGTGAGATTAGGTTCCTCCTTCTTCGAGGTTTCCCAATCGCTGTGGTCGAAAGGCACGAACCTTCGTTCCACCCGGTATCCGTCATACCCGCCGGGATCGGTCCACAGCACGACCGGCGTTCCGGTGTGGAACAATTGGCCGGCCACCATGATTTCGTCGCCGGATCGAGTCAGGGGTTTGCCCGGTCGATGGGCACATCCCAAGCCCCAGAGCAGGACCGACAGGGCAACGGCCGAGAGTGAGGGAATCAGCGAGAAACGACGACGGTTCATCGTGCGGAAAGCGCCCGGGATCTCAGAACTAACCACCCACGTGTTTGTCGACGAGGACATCCAGGTCCAGAAAGACCTTTCGCTGCAAAGAATGCTCGAGTTCCTGTCGGGCGGACGTGCCGATGGCCCGGATCATTCCGGCGCCGACCCCAATCAACATGCGCTGGTAACGGTCATTGGGTGTCAGAACGGACGCCTTAATGTGCAGGAACGACTGTCCGTCGCGGGTGGTGGCTTCTTCTACAGCATCCAATTCGATGACCGTGCGGTAGGGCACTTCCTGTCCGGTCTGTAGATACACCTGTTCGCGGATCAGTTCGGCGATTTGGAAATCGCGGTGGGCGTTGGTGAAATCCTCGGGCGGATAAAGCGGCGGATGTTCGGGAAGGAATCCGGCCAGCAGCGACTTGAGCTCGGGAAGTCCATGACCGTTACGGGCCGAGACTTCGGCAACTCCAGCGTAGTCGCGACCGCGTTCCAACCAAGCTTTGCGGGCCGGACGCCGGCGCAGGTCGAACTTGGTCAGACACAGAATGCGGGGTTGCTTCACATGACTGAGCACCTGCGTGACCATTTGATCTTCCTCGCCGATTTCGCGGGAGGGATCGACCACGTGCAGCACCAAGTCGATGCCGTCGAGGGCTTCGCGAGCCTTGCGATGCAGTTCGGTGACGAGCTTGCTGGTCTTGGTCTTGAAAAATCCCGGGGTATCCACCAGCACCAGTTGGAATTGCGGACCATTGACCACCCCGTGCACCACGTGGCGGGTGGTCTGGGGCTTGGGTGTGACGATGGACACCTTGTGACCGACGAGAGCGTTGGTCAGGGTGGATTTTCCCACGTTGGTGCGGCCAATCAGGGCGGCCAGACCGGCGCGGAAGGGAAGAGCGGGCGTTTCAGACACAGGCGTTAGGTACCGGCGCAGCCTTCACTGGGAGGCCTTGTCCTTCAATACCTGCT
Source organism: Verrucomicrobiota bacterium (assembly GCA_017309115.1). GTDB lineage: Bacteria > Verrucomicrobiota > Verrucomicrobiia > Limisphaerales > UBA9464 > UBA9464. The sequence continues at coordinate 56,552 of JAFLEF010000025.1, forward strand.
TCAAGGCTGTAGCGGGATCCTCCACCAAGGCGGCGGTCACGGCGAACCGTTTCACCCGGCTGGAAGGCAGCTTGAACTTGAAGTCCCGGAAGACGCGTTCGCAGACCGTCATGAGTCCGCGGGCGCCGGTGCCTTCCTGGGCCGCCAGCGCAGCCAACCGGCGCAGGCCGTCATCGCGGAAGTCCACCTCCACGCCATAGGCGGCGAAAGCGCGTTCGTATTGGTGAATCAGGCTGCTCTCGCTCTTGCGCAGGACGTCAAACAGATCGTCCTCGTTGAGTCCGTGGCAGGCGACCCGAACGGGCAGTCGGCCAATGAATTCCGGCTCCAAGCCGTAGGCGATCAGGTCCGACGTGGTGGTCTGGGCGATCAAGCGATCTACGCTGGTGTGGCCGGCCTTGCTGCGCCGGGCTTCGGCGGCGGGCTGGGTTAGGAGCCGACGTCGGATCAGCTGATCCATTCCGGAGAAGGCACCACTTACGATGAACAGAATGTGTCGGGTGTTGAGCGTCTCCTTCGCCGGAACTCCGCCCCGCATGGCGCTCATGGCCGACTGGAGCTGGCCGGTCATGTCGTTGGGCGAGACCAGCGGCACTTCGGCATCCTCCATCAACTTGAGCAGATTCGTCTGCACGCCCCGTCCGGAAACGTCCCGTCCGGCGCCGGCTTCGCGGGTGGCGAGTTTGTCCACTTCATCCAGATAGATGATGCCGTGTTCGGCCTTTTTGAGGTCGTTGCCGGCGCGGCGATAGAGGTCGCGCACCAGGTCATCCACATCGCCGCCGACGTAGCCGGTCTCGCTGAACTTCGTGGCGTCGGCTTTCACGAAGGGCACGCCGATCAATTCCGCGGCCGAGCGAATCAGGTGCGTCTTGCCCACGCCCGTCGGTCCCAGCAGCAGCACGTTTTGCTTCTGATAATAGGGCGCGGCGTGGCCTTCCTCGGTCAGGCGAACGTGTTGGAAGTGATCGCACAAGGCCACGCTCAGAACTTTCTTGGCCTCGGTTTGGCCAATGACGAAGCGGTTGAGGTGGCGGGCGATTTCCTGGGGTCGCAGTTGGAAATGGAAGGCGGAGGAAGGTGCGGCGGTTTGGATGACCCCGGGCTTGGGCTGGGGTTCCTCCAAGGTGGAGCGGACCGGGGAGCGGACGGAACGGAGTTTGCGCGGGACACCTTGCGTGACCGGGCCAAGAGCGCCGGGATGTCCACTGGGATGATCGACCATGTCGGGGCAGCGTACTGCCGGATTGGCCGCCTGTCAGGAAACAAGCATCCGAAGAGGTGGAACCGGCGGATTAGCCGGGGCGACCTTCGCTCGCGGGAAGGGAAATTTGGGCGAGAAAACCCCGGGGTTGGCGGTTCTGGAAAGAGATCGTTCCGCCACAGGCCTCGGTGCAACTGCGGACAATCGCCAGGCCCAGTCCAGTCCCGCCGGTTTCCCGACCCCGGGCAAAATCGGGGCGGAAGAACGGTTCTCCGAGACGGGCAAGATCTTCCGGAGGAACGCCCGGACCTTCGTCAGCGACGCTCAGAACCACCCGGGAACCCTCAGTCTGGGCGCTCACGGTGACCGGCCCGGCGGATCCGGCGTAACGCAGGGCGTTGCGAACCAGGTTGCCCAGGGCACGAGACAACTGCTCGGAGTCGGCCCGGGCGGTGAGGTGTTCCGGCACCTTCAGGATCACGCCGGCGCCATCGGGACATTCCCGGTCGATCACCTCCTGGGCCACGGCGGCCAAGTTGACCGCGGCCAGCACGGCATCCTTGGGCTTCAGGCCGGCTTTGGAAAACATCAGCAATTCGTTCACCAATCCGGACATGTGCCGAACTTCCTCGCGGACATCATTGAGATACTCCCGATCGGAATCACCGGCGCGTTGGTCCATGACGCCGAGGGCCATTTCCATGCGGGCGAGGGGCGAACAGAGTTCATGCGCGATGTCGCCGAGGAAACGTTTCTGACCGGTCACGAAACCGGCAAGACGAACAGACATGCGGTTGATGGCGCCGCCAAGACGACCGAGTTCGTCGGTGCGCCGGTCGTTGACGGAAACGTCGAAGTGACCTTCGGCAATCTGCTCGGTGGCGAAGGTCATCTGCCGAACGGATCGCGTAATACTGCCGACAAACGGCAACCACCAGAGGCCGGAGATGATCAGCACCGCCCCACCGGCCAGCCACCACGGGGTGAAATCGAAGAACAGTCCGCCGGCACTCAGGGTGCGGGAGTGAACGATCAGTCGCGCCATTTGTGGCCGGCCGCGCTCGGAGACGCTCAAAGGAGCACGGACGATGGCCCAATAGCCCGGGGGATCAGAGGAGCGGAAGAAGGAGCGGGGTGGGCCGAAGTCCGGGCGTCCCCCGCCGAATCGGCGGGGCTCGCCCGGAGGTCCGCCAGGATCCATTCCTGGCTGACCTGATCGGTCGTCGCCCCCGGGTCGAAAGAGCGACCGCGCCTTTTCCCGTAGAGCCTCGGGAATCTTGAGTTGGGCGCCGGCCAGATGCTCGTAACGCTCGTCGTAGATCGCGAACTGGATTCCGTAGGCTTCTTCAAAACGGGCCAGGGTGTTGTTCCATTCGTCGCGGTCGCGGGTGCGGATTTCGCCCAGGATGACATCGGCCACCTGTTGAACCCGTTCCCCGGCGAAACTGGACATCAGGGCGTCGAACCGGAACTCCGTGATGACCAGCGTGCCGAACACCGCCGCGAGCAGCAGCAGATTCAACAGGAACCAGATCAGGAACCGGGAATAGAGTGGCAGACGAACCCTCATTCGGCGTCGGGGTTGATGAGCATGTAGCCGGCGCCTCGGTAGGTGCGGATGAAGCGCGGTTGCTTCGGATCGTCCCCGAGCTTGCGGCGAAGGGCGGAGATGTGGACGTCGATGGAACGGTCGAAGACGTCGTAGTTGCGGTCACGGTTCTCTTCGAGCAGCGCTTCGCGAGTCCGGACCCGACCCTTGGCACGGGCGAGCGAGAGCAAGAGATCGAACTCCACCGGCGTGAGATCCAGCGGTTGGTCACCGAGAACCGCGGAACGCGTGTCGGGCACAATGCGCAGTTGGCCCACCACAAACTCCGCCGGGGCGTCGTTCTCCGCTGGGGCGGTCCGACCCGTCCGCCGGGTCACCGCGCGCAGACGGGCCAGAAGTTCCCGCGTCGAGAACGTCTTGGGCAGATAGTCATCAGCTCCGATTTCCAGACCGACGATCCGGTCCGCCTCGTCCCCGCGGGCGGTCAGCATCAATACCGGAACATCCACTTTGGCTCGAATGCGCTTCAGCACTTCGAACCCATCCAGACCGGGAAGCATGAGGTCCAGAATGACGGCCTGCCAGGCTTCGGAAGTGGCGCGCTCGACGCCTTCCGGTCCGCTGTGGACGGCTTCCACGGCGTAGCCCAGCGGTGTCAGATAGTCGCGAATCAGGCGACAGAGCTTGCGGTCATCGTCGATGACCAGGATTCGGGTGGCCTGGGAGGGCGCGGCGTTCATACGAGGCGTTTCCCCGAGAGATTACGCCGTTGGACGAGAAAGTCCGCTCCGTTTACCTGCGCTTAACAAAATGACTGCCGGACTCCCTGTATCCGGCGCCGCCGAAGGTGCGGTGAAGTCCCGGTAACACCGGGCCGAATGGCAGGTCTGAAGAATCGGAAAAGCGACTTCCGACAGTTTTACCCCTGCTTAACAACATTCGTAATCTTCGACACACTTCCTTAAACGCGCTCGCGTTGACTGATCCCGCCATGAGCAAAAACCAGTTTGTCCCCCAACCATTTCATCTGCGGGTCGATCGGCGGCGCTTCTTCCGAAGCATGGCCACCGTTTCAGCCGGCTTCACACTTCCGGGCTTTTTGGCGGAAGCTCTGACGATTTCCCCGACGGTCACTCAGGGACCGTACTATCCGCTTGCTCGGAACATCCCGCTCGACAAGGACAACGACCTCGTCCAGCTGAACGACAATCTGACGCTGGCCGCCGGAGTGGTGACCTATGTCGGCGGTCGGGTGCTGGACAGTTCGGGAAATCCGGTGAGCGGCGCCCTGGTGGAGTTGTGGCATGCGGACCGCGAGGGCGATTATCTCTATTCGACGTCGGCAACCCGCAACTCGGCGTGTGATGCGAATTTTGCCGGGTTCGGTCAGTATCTGACCGGGCCAGACGGGCGGTACTGGTTCCGGACCATCAAGGCCGGTCTCTATCGCGGTCGGACACGTCACTATCACTGGGGCATCACTCTTCCGGGCGAGAAGACTCGCACGACCACCCAGACCGGCTGGAACGAAGTGGCGCGCGATCTGAATGGCGCGGTTTGGGAAACGCAGAATTCCAACGACAACGTCTTCAGCACCGTTTCCAATGCCGCCCAGCGGAGTTCCATGCTCCTCGATTTTGCTGCGGTGGAGGGAACCACGACCGGTGAAGTGGTGGCCACCTGGGATTACGTTGCGGGCCGGACCTACACCGAACCGACCTATCCCAACGGTGGCCGTCTGGTGGTGGCCGGAGTGCCGGTGTCTTCCGGTGGCGGACGTTTCCGAATCACGGTGCCGGCCTACGTCGGCTACAGCTACGAAGTCTACGCCAACCCCACGTTCGCGGATCTCGGCTGGAAGGCACTGCCGTTTGCGCTGACCGAGTCCGGAACGCTCGACCGCAATATTCACACGGCAGCCAGCGAAGGAAGCTTGGATCTGTACGTCGCCGCCGCGGCCACCAAGGGATTCTTCTACGTCAGCTACCGGGTTCCCGGCGCCAACACCGGAACCCCCTGATTCCGCGGAACTCCTCTGGGATTTACCTTTCCTTAACAATTCTCCGGCTTCGGCACACATCGCCTTAATTGCACTTGGCTTTCCTGGAACCACGCACTCGGCGGGTCCGCCGGCCGGGAGCCGAAGCACAACGAACGACCTTGTATGAAATCGCGTCCCCCCTCCTTTCCGAACCCGGGTTGCCCGGGATCCATTCTGATCCTCGCAACTTGGATGGCACTGTCCTCCCTGCAGGCCGCTGAACCGGCAGCGACCCCACCTCCGGGAGGACCCGGTCCGGGAATGGGGGGTGGGCCCGGGCCTCAGCAGGAACGGGCGATCGTGAAACAGTTCGATCAGGATGCCGACGGTCGTCTGAACGCCACCGAGCGCGCAGCGGCCCGAAAATTCCTGGCGGAGAATCCCAGTGGCCAGATGCGCCGACCCGGCGGTCCCGGAGGCGGAAGTCGGGAGACCGCGCCCAATCAGCCGGGGCCGAAGGTGTCACCGTCCGACGTGACTCCTCAGACCGGTAAGGATCTCTACGATCCGTCGGTCTTGCGCACGGTGTTCCTGGATTTCGAGAATGCCGATTGGGAAAAGGAGCTGCAGGACTTTCACAACACCGACGTCGAGGTTCCCGCGAAGCTGACCGTGGACGGCCAGGTCTACCCAGAGGTTGGTGTGCGCTTCCGGGGCATGTCGTCCTACAGCATGGTGGGTGAAGGCCAGAAACGTTCGTTCAATGTCTCGGTGGATTTCGCGCACGAGAAGCAGAACGTGGGCGGCTATCGCACGCTGAATCTGCTCAACGCCCATGAGGATCCCACGTTCCTGCGCGCCGTGCTCCACAGCGACATCGCCCGGAACTACCTGCCCGCCGCCAAGGCCAACTGGGTGAAGCTGGTGGTGAACGGCGAGAGTTGGGGCGTCTTCATCAACGAGGAGCAGTTCAACAAGGACTTCCTCAAGGAGTGGTTCGGCACCACCAAGGGCGCCCGGTGGAAGGTTCCAGGGAGTCCGCAGGGACAGGGTTCACTTGCGTATTTGGGCTCCGATCCCGAACGCTATCGCCGGATCTACGAACTCAAGAGCAAGGAAGATCCCCAGGCGTGGGCGGGTCTGATCCGGCTGTGTCAGGTCTTGAACGAAACTCCGGCCGATCAACTTCCCGCGGCGCTGGAACCAATCCTGAATGTCGATGGTGCGCTCAAGTTCCTCGCCCTGGAGAATGTTCTGATCAACAACGACGGCTATTGGGTGCGCACGAGTGACTATTCACTCTACCAGGACCCGAAAGGGAAGTTTCACGTCATTCCTCACGATACCAACGAGACCTTTGGCCGGCCAGGCGGGCCGGGCGGGCCGGGTGGACCGGGATTCGGAGGCGGACCGGGTGGAGGTCCGGGAGGCCGAGGTGGCCGCGGTCCCGGCATGCTGCTCGCCAATCCCCTGATGAAACTGGGGGATCAGGATGGCAATGGAACCCTGAGTCAGCAGGAATTCCTGACGCTGAGCGAGACGTGGTATCAGCGCATGGACAGTCAGGGCACCGGGAAGGCGAATCTGGAGCAGGTAACGTCCGCGTTGGTGACGCTGATTCCCCTGCCGGAAGGCGCGCCCGCTGGTGGGCCGGGGCCAGGACCTGGTTTTTCGCCGGCCACTCTGTTGGCGCCGGCACTCTTCGCCCAGGCGGATGCGGATCACAATGAGCAGCTCACCGCGGCAGAACTGAAGGCAACCTTTGGCCGCTGGTACACGCAGTGGGGCGGAACGCCGGGTTCGGCGCTGACCGAGGAGCAGGTGCGCCAGGGAGCGGCCACCCTCCTGCCCGGGCCGGGTGGCCGTCCCGGTGGACCGATGGTGGGGGGTCCCGGAGGTCCGGGAGTCGGCCAGCGCGGACCGCTCGGCGGGGGAATCCGTGTCGACGGCGTGAAGCTGGATCCGCTGGTGGCCGCCAACGACGCCAACAAACCGCTCCTCTCGAAGTTGCTCGCGGTTCCGGCCTATCGGGAACGGTATCTCGGCTACGTGCGCGAGATCGCCGAAAAGTGGCTCGACTGGAAAACGCTGGGGCCGATCGCGGAGAAGTATCAGCAACTGTTGGCGGCGGAAGTGGCCGCCGACACCCGTAAGCTCGACACCACCGAAGCCTTCCAGCGGGGACTGACCCAGGACGCCGGCCGCTCCATTGGCCTGAAGAATTTCGCCGACCAACGACGGGCTTACCTGTTGTCCCTGCCATCGGTGACCGGCACGGCCCAGAAACCTTGAATCGATTTCCAGCCTACGGTTTTGAAGTATTAAGTTTACAAGTGTAACTAAATGAAAGCCGACCGAGCGACCGAGCGCAGACCGGATCGTTCGTGGTTTTCGAAACTCTCCCTGGTTTTATGAAACGTTTTTCCCGGGCTTTACGAGCCTGCTGGTTCGGCTTCCTGCTGAGTGCGGGAGCGGCTGATGGTGATTTGGAACTACTCCCGAGCGGCCCTGAGTTGCAGGTGCGCATTCGAGGCGACGAAGATGAAGACTGGCGCGTCCAGGCTTCCGAGAATCTGGTGGACTGGTCGAATCTTGATTCGTTCGGAGTGCTCGTGTCGGGCGGGACCAACGCGCCGATCCGCTCGCTCGGTGAACCCACCGGCAGTCATCTCTTCTACCGAACGGTGAAGACGGAAGGCCTGTACGATCCGTCGCTGATTCGGACCTTTCATCTCACCTTCACGCAGTCCAACTGGCAGACGCTCCTGACGTCGGGTCGGACGACGGGATCGAACACGGTGGCCACGTTGGTCCTGGACAACGGCGCCACCAACACCGGCGTGGGTGCCCGTTACAAGGGCAACACTTCGTTCACGATGGGTGGCGCCAAGAAGTCGGTGAATCTGGAGGTCAACTTCACCAACGACGCGTCGGAGCTGCTCGGTTACGAAACGGTGAACCTCAACAACGCGGCTGGGGACGAGACGATCATGCGGGAGGCCGTGTACTTCAATGTGATGAGCCGTTACACAGTGTCGCCGCGAGGCGCCTTGGCCCGGTTGTTCATCAATGGCGAGAACTGGGGCGTGTATTCCCTGGCGCAACAGGGCGACAGCGACTTGGTGAAGGAATGGTTTTCCAGTGCCGACGGCGATCGCTGGCGCGCGCCGAATGCCGGCGGCGGCACCGGAGGAGGACCGGGCGGAGGGGGACCTGGCGGAGGCGGCATGTTCGCCAGTTCTTTGTCGGCGCTCAGTTGGCTGGGCACCAGCAACGTCGCGACCTACAAGTCCAATTACGAACTCAAACACACCCTCGACGAAACAGGAGCCTGGGAACGTCTGGTTCACGCTTGCGACGTGCTCAACAACACCGCCCTGAGCGAGCTGCGGAACAAGGTTGAGGACGTGCTCGCGGTGGATCGTTGGCTGTGGTTCCTGGCGATCGAAAACATTTTTGCCGACGACGACAGCTACTTCAACAAGGGCGCTGACTACGCCTTCTACTGGGAACGGGAAAGCGGCCGGATTCATCCGATCGAACACGACGGGAACGAGTCGTTCACGGCCGGCGATGTCTCGCTCTCGCCCGTCCAGGGTGTGACCGGAACCAATCGTCCCGTGATCTCGCGGTTGCTCGCCGTGCCGGAACTGCGGCAGCGGTATCTGGCCCACATGCGGACGGTGCTGGAGGAGTCGTACCATCCGGCGAAGCTGACTCCGGTGATTGACGCCATGTCGGCGTTGAGTTTGGCGGCCATAACCGCGGATCCGAAGAAGAGCTTTACCATGACGACCTATCAGGCTGACCTGAAGGCGCTGAAGACCTTTGTCACGAATCGCTACACCTTCCTCACCAATCACGCCGAATTGAAGCCGCTGGCGCCGACGATTGTCAGCGTGTCGGAACCGGTTCCTCCGGTGGCCGGGGCGGGTACGGTGATCACGGCCACGGTTCAGGGGGCGGTGGGCGAGGGCATCAGTTCGGTGTGGCTCTGGTATCGCGGAGGACCCACCGGTCGGTTTACCGCCACCGAAATGAAGGATGACGGCTTGAGTGGTGACGGCGCGGCCAACGACGGTGTGTACGGGGGAACCACGGGAGGGTTTGTCGCCGGAACCAAGGTGCGGTTCTACGTCGAGGCGCGTTCCGACAATGCAGCGCAGGCGGCCCGCTTCCTGCCGGCGCAGGCCGAACAGTTCAGTTACACCTATCGGGTGACGACTTCTGCCGGCACCGAGTCGCCGGTGGTGATCAATGAATTCCTCGCCGACAACGCCACGGTGCTGGCGGATCCCCAGGGCGATTACGACGACTGGATTGAACTCCGGAATCTCAGTGCTGAAGCGGTTGATCTCTCGGGCATGTATCTGAGCGACTCCGTCGATAATCCGCGCAAGTGGTCCTTCCCAGCCGGCACCAAACTGGCCGCCAACGGATATCTGATCGTGTGGGCGGATGAGAACGGCAGCGACAGCCCGGGACTGCACGCCAACTTCAAGCTGTCCGCCGGCGGCGAACAAATTCTGCTGGTGGACACCGACGCCCGGATGAACGCCCTGCTCGATTCGGTGGAGTTTGGGGAACAACAGGAGGATGTCTCCGCCGGTCGATCCGCCGCCGATCCCTCGGTGTGGAGTTTCCAGGTGCCGACCCCGGGCGCGGCCAATCCTTGAGAACAGCCAAAGGTGATTCGAGTCTCGCTCCAGCTGAGTGCAACGGAGGTGAACCGCAGATTAATCGCAGATTGAACGCAGATTTTTCCCGGCAGAGAGAACGGCCTTTTTGCTCCCCGACCGATCGAGCACCTCCCTGACCCCGAACTCGCCAAATCTAAAAAAATCTGCGTTAATCTGCGTCCAATCTGCGGTTCCAACTGCCTCTTTCCGGTTTGGGGGAAGATTAAATAGCGGCCTGCGACGGCGAGGTTGTCGCGCTAAAACCCAACGCGATAGAGCTCGAACGTCCGCCGCAGGCCGCAGACGGAAAGTCTCACCGGCATTCTCCGACCGATCACCGAGCCAACTCACCGTCCACAAACGCGTGAGTTGGGGGGACGCTCCTCGGCCGTCGGAAGGTGGATGCAGGGAGACCAAAAACTGGAACGGTCCGTTGTCGGACCCGAATCCCCCTTGCTCCCTGTTGCGAGTTTCCGACTACCGAAACCCGTCCACCTTGATGACAACGTCTCTGGTGCTTCCCAGTCCGTAGCCGGGATTCCCCACCCAAGCGTCCAACCACGCCCCTGACCAGGGAGCATGGTCAGGACCGTTCATTGAACTTCGTTGCCCAATGGCAGCAAGACTCGCGGACCAGCGCCCCACGTACTTCGGGCGACAGTCCGCACCAACGACTTAACCACTGCAAGCCGGATGCCAAGTGCCGCCGCCGTCTGGATTGGGGAAGCTCGAAGGGTTGTCCGCAAGTTTAACGCAGATTCTCGCAGATTTTCAGTGGCGGCTTGGGGCGAGGTGGGAGGCGGTGGCTCGTTGGTGACACCGGTCGTGGGAATTTCTCCCCAACAGAATCGGTGTGAATCTGAGTCAATCTGCGGATGACCTCCGCTTCTGTGGCAACTGAGTTGGGAGCGCGGCTCGGCGGGAGCCTCGCCCTACCCTCCGAAACCGCAGCTCAGAGCGGGCCTCGATCCGGGAAGGTGCCGGTCGGCGGCGGACGCGGGGTCGCACTCTGCATCAATTCCACCAACCCATGATGGGTCACAAACCAGAAGATCCCCCCGGCAATCGTGGTTCCGGCCGCAGCAACGCCCAGACACAGCAGTCCAAACTTCACCTCCGCCACCGCCCCCATCCAGCCGCCCACGCCAAACGAGAACACCAGGGCCGTCAGAAACCGCAGCTTCCACAGCTGAACCTGTCCATGCCGAAGCCAGTGTCCCAAAATGACGCCAATGTCGGTGACGGTTCCGGTGACATGCGTCGTCCGGATCATCAACCCGCAATACGTGCTCGCCATGGCGTTCTGGAGCCCGCAGGCCATCGCCACGGCCGGAAGTCCCAAGCGGGACTGACTGGCCAGTAACCACGTGGCCAGCGCCAACAAGGCTCCTTCAGCCATCAACGCCACGCCGTAGCTACGGCTGGGAATCAGCTTCCACGACCCAATCAGGGCGCCGGACACCAAGGCGCCCGCCAGGAATCCCAGTACGATGCTGACCGACGACATGATGTCGCGTCCGCGGCCCTCCGCGATGTCCACTCCCAGATGGGATACGGCCCCGGTCATGTGGCTGACCGGCGTGTGGAAGAAGCCGAGTACCGCCGAGTTAATGTAGCCCGCGGTGGCGGTCAGCAGACACGCCCCGGGAAGGAGGTGGCGCACATTTTGGTGCGCATGGTCGCTTTCGGTTTCAGTAGTGAGGCGATGGGACATGGATTGACCCGGCGAGGCTCATTTTCAGGGGAAGAGCCGGGAAAGCGAAGAGAAACTCGGATTTCGTAGTGCGGGAGGGGGAGAAAAGAAGAGGCGAAGACGGTAAGCGCGAAGCGGTAAGCGGTAAGGAAAGCGAAGCGTGGTAGGGCGACGCTTTTCGGAGCGTCGCCCCACCATCCTTGCCTCTGACCCCCCAAACTGCGGCGTTCCACTGCGCCCCCCAACCACCGAAGGCTCGACCTCGGAATAACATCACCGATAGCGTCTCGCCCAAGATCTCCACCATTCCCCCCACATGTCCTCGATCCTTCAGGTTATCGACACCTATGCCGCGGACCCCTGGCGCAAATCCTGGCGGTCCCCGGCCATTCGCGAATACGTCGAGACGGGTCGGGAAACCGCGTTCGAAGCGATTCCTCTCCTCAAGAGCGACTTTCCGCCCGTGGAATTGGCGCAGGTCCTTCCCCCGCCCGAAGCGCTCGATGACCTCGCGGTTCGGGTCCTGCGGCTTCTGTTGAAGAAGACGTCCGGTCATGGCTTGGGCGTCTGGCTGGCTCGGGTGGGGAAGACTCCGGAATCCTTCCAGGCGGCCTGTCAGCGCCTCACCGAACTCGGAGCCGACGAGGCCCTGATCACCCTCTTCCTGGGCCAGTGGTCTGCCGCCCTGGAACACGCAACATCTCCGGCCGGTCAATTCGTAGCGGGCCAGCCGACCGAAGTGTTTCGGGCCCTCCTGGAGAACCGCGTGTTGATCAAACTGGGCATTTTGGAGTCGTTTCTGGCTCGCACTGCTCCGCCGAATTATATCGCCGGTCTGCAGCAGGTCTTGCAGCACGCGAGCGGAGAACTTCTCGAGTCCGTGGTAGAACGGGCGGTCAGTTTGCTGCGCGAACATCCCGGGCAGTTTATCGAATTGGCTCGGCTGGCCCTGGAGAAAGCCACCGATCGCTCCCGCCGATTCCAGTTGTTGCAGCACCTTTATACAAGTTCGCCCGAGCAATACGGGACTCTGCTGGATCAGGAGGTGGTCCGGCTGCTGCCCGGGGAAGGTAATGTCCCAGGAGTTCCCCATATCCCCTGGCATCGGGAAAAGGAGCTGGCCGAGTGGCTCATCCGGAATCGGCCGGGGCCGTCGGAAGCGGTCCTGGCCGAATACTTCGCCTCGCCGTTGGGAATTGATCCGTGGCGTTTCAAGGGGGGCGCCGAGTACAAGTATGAAGCCTTGGATGTCGCCGCCAGTCTGGGCGCGGCCGCCGTGCCTTGGTATCGGGCCTGTTTCCGGACACGGCAGCCCGACGTGCAATTGCGGGCGCTGAAACATTGGCTGGCCCTGGGACGGGCCGAGGATCAAGCCGAGCTGGCGGCTCACCTGCGGCAACTGTTGGCCGCGCCGGATTCCACGATCCTCGCCCGGGCGATCCGATTGGGTGGCGACGTGGGCCCGGACGTGTTCGAAGCGGATCTCTGGCCGCTGTTGGCCCACAAGTCGCGCGCGGTCCGGGAAGCCGCGGCCGGCGTCCTGGCGCGACTGGGCGAGAGCCGACTGCCGAAAGTCCGGGAACAATGGGCCGCCAAGAAATCCGACACCCGGCTCGCCGCAGTGCACTTTCTGAAGACCCTGGGAACGCCCGCCGCCGTGACCGAACTGAAAGCGCGGTTGGACCTGGAGGAAAGCGATGATGTTCGCGACGCGATCCTGCTGGCCTTGGAGTCGCTCGGTCAGGGTGGCGCGGCTGATCCGGCGGAGTTTCAACGGCGCGTCCTCGCCACCGTCGCCAAGCTCAAAGGTTCTCCAGTGCCATGGCTGAATCTTCAGCGCCTGCCGGCCCTGCCGCGCACGAGTGGATCCCCGCTGTCGCCGGAGGAGCGGCTGTATCTGATCTATCGGCAGTCACGGGTGAAGGAGATGCGCGCCGATCTCGAGGCCCGTCCGCTGCTGAAGTCGCTGGACCGGTCGGCCAGCGGCGCCTTTGCGGTGGAGGTGGTGACTGCTTTCCTGGGATCCAAGCAGGAGGCGGACGATCGCTGGGCCTTGGCCTTGGCGGCACTCACGGGTGATGACCGGTTGGTGCCGCTGTTGTCGGCGCAGATTCGCGAGTGGGCCGACGCCCAGCGCGGGAAGCTCGCCGAGTACGCGGTGCAGGCACTAGCGCTGTTGGGAACCGATGCCGCCTTGCTGGCGGTGGACGCCATGGCCATTCGCTATCGCAGCAAGAACAAGAACATCGGCAAGGCCGCCGCCGACGCCTTCGCCGCCGCAGCCGCCGCGCGAGGGCTCACGGTGGAGGAATTGGGCGACCTCGTGGTGCCCTGGTTGGGATTCACGCCCAACCAACCGCGCCTCGTGACCTCGCCCAAAGGTGCCTTCGAAGTGCGGATTGGCGCCGATCTCAAGCTCGCCTTCCGCGAAGCCACCACCGGCAAACGGGTGGCGAAACTTCCCGACAGCATTGGTGCCGACGCCAAGTCCGAGCTCAAGGAGGTCACCGCCAACCTGAAGGAGGCCGTAAAGTCCCAGTTGCTGCGGTTGGAGATGCTGATGGTGCGTCAGTTTCGCTGGCCCGGGGTCCGCTGGCTGGAGTTGTATCCGCGCCACCCGTTGCTCCGGCCCTTGGCGCAGCGTCTGGTCTGGGGAGAGTATGCTTCCAGTGGCGCCCTGCAGCGGACCTTCCGGGTGCTCGAAGACGGATCGCTCACGGATCCCACGGACGAAACGCTCGCGTTGTCCGAGTCGGCGCAGGTGGGTCTGGTGCATCCCCTCGAACTAACGTCAGCCCAGCGGCAGGCGTGGGTCCAGCATCTGGCGGACTACGAAGTGGTCCCGCCGTTTCCCCAATTGGACCGCCCCGTCGTGGCGTGTCCGGCGGATCAAGTGGAGAAGCGGTTCGACCGCCGCTTCACCGGAACCGAACTCAACGGAATGACCTTCAAGGGACGCGCGGAACGGCTGGGCTGGGGTCGAGGCTCGGTGTGTGACGCCGGCATGATCAACTTCTACTGGAAGTCGTTTCCCTCGGCAGGAGTGGACGTGTTTGTGGGAACGGAGGGCATGGGCGTGGGCATGGATATGTATTCCGACATGACCTTGGGGGAGGCCTTCTTCGTCCGCCACGGCAGCGTGAAGATTGGCAGCTACGAGTACGACGAACCCGGGGAGGAATCCGACGAGCGGTTGATTCCCTTCGGTCAGGTGCCGGCCATTGCCTATTCCGAAGCGTTGGGCGACCTCGCCAAAATTTCTGGCAAAACCACTGAACCAACCCCCGAAACCCCCGCATGAATCCCGCTCCCTTGGGCCCCGAAACCGAAGCCGCCTGGCAGCGGTGCTGCGACGAGATGAATCAGGCACTGGCGCAGTGTCGCGCGCGGGGTAATGAGGAGGCGGTCACCCTGGACGCGGCCACGGTGCGAAAGTGCTTCGAGCGATTGGGGGCGTCGACGATCACGACGGGATCTTATCCGCTCCTTGGGTGGCACCTTGGCTCCTGGAATGAGAACCTGCGCCCGATCGTGAACCGCTTTTGGGCGCGACCGGAGCTGACCCTTGACCATTATGTGCGCTTCATCGGTTTGGTATCCCCCATTGTCTCCACCAAGAGTTCGTCGGATGGGGATGAATGGCGGGTGCTGGAATGGACCTTCCCTCAATTTCGCGACGCGCATCCCGGGTCTGATCTGGTGACTTTGGCCTCGGCGTTGCAGGCCGTGGGCGTGGACTCAGTTCGCTTGGGACGGGCTTTGCTCGTCTCGTATTGGCCTCCGTATTGGGCGATGAGTTCCTCCGCGCTCCCGTTCTGGCAGCAGCATCTGGAAGCCTTGGACGTCGCGTTCGCGCCGCTGCCGAAGGGTTTTTCGGAACGCTGGCAACAACAGCGGGCCCGCAGCCGAGCTCAGCAAATCCTGGAGCTCTTCCCGCAGGTGCCCGACCGCTTTCGGGAGGCACTTTGGGGCGCGGCCCTGGGTCCGAAAACGGAGCGCCCCTTCGGTCAACGTTGCGTGCAACGGGATCCGGAATTTCTCGCACGTCTGGTGCAGACGCTCGAAACGGGCTCGGCCGAAGCCCGGGCAGCCGCGGCCGACTGGCTGGCCCGACGGCGCGAAACCGCGGCGGTGCCGAAGCTGCTGGAGGCTCTGAAACGCGAGCGTTCGGATGCCGTGCAATCGGCGTATCTGGTGGCCTTGGAATCCCTGGGTGTGCCGGTGGAACAGTTCCTGGACCGCGCGGCGGAGGAGCGGGACGCCCCGCGCTGGCTGCGCGGAGGCATTCCCAAAGAGCTGACTTGGTTTCCCTGGGACACGCTGCCGGTCGTGCACTGGCGGGACTCCGGTGCTCCAGTGCCTTCCGATCTGGTGAAGGCCTGGTTGCTGCGCCACTTCAAGGCCAAGAGTCCCGAGCCCGGGGCGCTCTTGCGGAGTTCCTGCGCCTGCCTGGTTCCGGCGGAACGCGAGGCGCTGGGTGAGTTCATTCTGGACGCGTGGATTGGTCAGGACACCGCGCACATTTCTCCGGAACAGGCGGCGATCGAGGCGGCGGAGATGGCCCAGGGATCGCTGACGTGGCAGCAGCATTTGCAGCAGATGGCGCGGACCAATCCTGGCCTCGCGCAGAGCATGGGGGCGTCGGCCACGCCGTTGACCTACGAGGAATTCTACCAGCGCGCCTTGGCCGTGACCTCGATTCGTCCGCTGGGTTCGGCCATTTCCTCGAAGGGTGTGCTGGCTGTGGCGGGGGCGTGCCTCGGAGTGTCGGCGGCTCCCCGGGTTCAGGCGTATTTGCAGCAATGGTACGGACAACGCGCTGCCCAATGTCGGGCGTTGTTGCAAATGCTGGCGTGGGTGCCGCATCCCTCGGCCATCCAGTTGCTCCTCGCGGTGGGAACGCGCTTCCGCACCCGGAGCATTCAGAAGGAGGCCGCCCAACTCGCGCAGGCGCTGGCAACGCGCAAGGGCTGGACGCTGAGCGAACTGGCCGACCGCACGGTGTCCACCGCCGGCTTTGATGACTCCGGCGTGCTCCAACTCTCCTATGGTCCGCGAACGTTTGTCGGCCGGCTGAACGAAAAGTTGCAGTTGATCCTCACCGATTCCGACGGCAAGCCGCTCAAGGCCCTACCGGACCCTCGGCAGTCGGACGATGCCACGCTGGCCGCGGAGTCGCGTCGCGCGTGGTCGGCCGCCAAGAAGGAGGTGAAGGGAATTCTCACCAGCCAGCGCGAGCGGCTGTATGAGGCGCTGTGCACCCAGCAGACCTGGCCGTTTGCGGATTGGGATCTCTATTTGAATCGGCATCCGGTGCGGCGCTGGCTGGCGCAGCGACTGATCTGGGCCGTGCGGCCGGAGTCCGGACCGGCGACGCTGTTTCGTCCGTTGCCAGATGGTTCCCTGACGACCGCCACCGACGATCCCGTGCAGCCCGCCGCAGACGCCCGAATCGTTTTGGCGCACGAGTCCTGGGTGGACGCCGCGGAGTCCGCCGCCTGGCGCGAACACTTTGCCGACTACGGCGTGGAGCCGTTCCTGAATCAGTTTGGTCGGCCGCGCATTGAGTTGCCGACGGAGCGCGCCATGGACACCGAGTGGCGCGAGTGCGAGGGTCATATGGTGGAGACCTTTCGGCTGCGCGGCCGGGCCACGAAGCTCGGCTACACCCGGGGTCCCACCGGAGACGGCGGGTGGTTCTACGAGTATCGGAAGTCCTTCCCGGGACTGGGCGTGGCGGCCGTGATTGAGTTTACCGGCAACGCCCTGCCGGAAGAGAATCGGCTGGTGGCCTTGAAGAAACTCACCTTCGAACGCGTGGCCCCGCAGGCGAACGAGGAATGGGCTCCGGCCGACTTGATCTCGCTGGGGGAGGTGCCTTCAGTCCTGTTCTTCGAATGCGTGCACGACCTGCGCGCCCTGGCGGCGGATGGCTCGGGTTACGATCCGGAGTGGGAATCCCGCGCGAACCATTGAAATGAGTCCCCACCCGACATGACCACCCCCGCCCGAAGCCTTCGTCCGCCGGCTGAAGTCACCTACGCCGAGGAACTCGCCGCCCTGGCCGCCAACGATCCCGGCGAACGTCCCACGCAATGGAAGCTCACGCCCCGCGCCGTTCGCCAGTTCATCCTGGGCAGCGATGGCGCGGCACTGAGCCACGTGTGGCAGGGAAAGAAAACCCGCACGCGCATCACCCCGAAATTCTTGGGCGACGATGCCCTCGTCGAACGGTGTCTGGTGACGCTGCTGGGTCAGCGCGGACTGCTGTTGGTGGGCGAACCCGGCACCGCCAAGTCGCTGCTCTCCGAGCTGCTGTCGGCTGCGATTTCCGGACACTCGCAGTTCACCATCCAGGGCACGGCGGGAACCACCGACGACCAAATCAAGTACTCATGGAACTACGCACTGCTGCTGGCGGAAGGACCCTCGCCCCGGGCGCTGGTTCCGTCACCGTTGTTCCGGGGAATGCAGACTGGAACGTTGGTGCGCTTCGAAGAAATCACCCGCTGTCAGCCGGAGATTCAGGACACGCTGGTCAGCCTGCTTTCGGACAAGGCGCTGCACATTCCTGAACTGTCCGGAGGTGACGCCGTGGTGTTTGCCGAACGCGGGTTCAATCTGATTGCCACCGCCAACCTGCGGGACCGAGGGGTCCATGAGATGTCGAGCGCGCTCAAGCGTCGGTTCAACTTTGAGACCGTCCAGCCGTTGGCCAACAAGGCGCTCGAACTCCAGTTGGTGAAGGATCAGACGGAGGCGCTGCTGCGGGACTCCGGACTGAAGGTGGAATGTCCGGTCGACGTGCTCGAGATCCTGGTCACGACGTTCCAGGACCTGCGGCTGGGACGGACGGAGGAAGGAACGGTGGTGGAGAAACCCTCGACCGTGATGTCCACGGCGGAGGCGGTGGCGGTAGGGCACGCGGCGGCGTTGGATGCGGCCTACTTCGGTCAGGGTCGGATGGAAGGCGCGCATGTCGCGCGGCAGATCGTGGGCACCGTGCTGAAAGACAACCCGGAGGACGCAAAGAAGCTGCGTCAGTACTTCGAAGTCGTGGTCAAGGCGCGGGGTCAGAACCAGCCGTCCTGGCAGCGGTTTTACGAGTCGCGGAAGTGGCTTCTGCGGTGAACGCGTCGCCTCCGGAACTGGATTCGCTGCTGGCGGAGTTGATCACGCCGGAGGTGATCTACTTCCCGCTGCGTCATCACAGTCCGGCATGTGCGCGGCATTTGGAACGACTGCTGCGCGAACGCCTTCCGCGGAGTGTCCTGATCGAGGGTCCGCCGTCCTTCACGGCGCTGCTGCCGTGGTTGCGGCATCCTGGGGTCCGGGCGCCGTTTGCGATCTACACGGCGTTTGCGGTGCCGGTCGAGGATGCCGAACCCGGAGTGCCGCCCCGGCGTCGCGCGGCGTACTACCCGTTTGTGGACTCGTCACCGGAATTGGTGGCTGCCCGTCTGGGCCACGAGCTCGGCGCGAGCGTGCGGTTCATCGATCTGGAGTTCTCCCAGCAATCGTCGTCGGCGGATGCCGTCTCGGCGGATCGGGTGGGCTCCCTGTTGTCGGAAGCCCACTTGGGACACAGCCGGTTCTTGGCCCGTCTGGCGCGGCGCGCCGGCTGCCGGGATCACAACGATCTGTGGGACCATTTGTTCGAGACCCGGCTGGAGTCTTCGGATTGGTCGGCTTTTGTTCGCTCGGTGGCGGCGTGGTGTTGGTGCGCCCGGTCGGAGTACTCCGCCGAAGCGCTGGAAGCGGATGGTACGCTCGCCCGGGAACGCGCCATGACCGCGGCGATCCGGTCGGAACTGGCGCAGCCAATGCCGGCAGGGTCGGGTCCCGTGGTTGTCGTGACCGGTGGATTTCACACTGTGGCGCTGCCGCCAGCGGTGCGCAGTGCGGTTGGTCCGGCGGCACCGGCGGTGGCTCCCGCGGGACCGGCATTGGAGCAGACCACGTGTTTGGTTCGGTACAGCTTCGATCAGTTGGATGCCTTGAACGGGTACGCCTCGGGCATGCCCGCGCCGTTCTATTACGATCGGCTCTGGCACGCGAGCGGTCGGCCGGAGCGGCGACCTGACGGAGGTTCCTTGTGGGGCGAAGTCGCGGCGCAATGGTTGGTGGAGTTGGGGCAGTTGAGTCGGCGAGCGAAGAATGCCCATGCGGTGTCGGTGTCGGATCTGATTGCTGCGTTACAGCAGGCCCGGCAGTTGGCGGCGCTGCGGGGACATCCGGGCCCCACGCGTGAGGATCTGTTGGACGGCGTGCGCAGTTGTTTGGTGAAGGGGGCGACGGACGCCGAGGGCGCAGTAATTCTGGATCTGGCTCAGCACGCGCTCACCGGTAACCGGGTGGGTGAGGTGCCGGTGGAGGCGGGCGCTCCTCCGCTCGTGGAAGACTTCCGGCGCCAAGCCCAGCGGTTGCGTTTGAAGCTGGGCGATTCGGTGGCGCGACCGTGCGCCCTGGAATTGTATCGGAAGACGGCGCATCGGCAGATCAGTCGGTTCCTGCATTCCCTCGTCCATCTGCAGGTGCCCTTTGCCGTGCTCGGCGCCGGACCGGATTTCGTTCGGGGAACCGGACTCGAGCGGATGATTGAGCACTGGGAGTATCGGTGGTCCCCCGCCACCGAAAGCCAGTTGGTCGAAGCCAGCGTCTGGGGCGCGACGGTGGAGGAGGCGGCCGCCACCCGGTTGCGACGGCTCCTCGCGGAACTCGAGGAACAGGGTCGCGGCCGGCAGTCCGGAGTCGCGGTGGAACTGCTGATCCAAGCCTGCCGCCTCGGATTGCACGCCCAAGTTTCGCAGCTGGTGGACTTGATTCAGACGCAGGTGGAGGCGGATCCGTCCTTCGTATCCGTGGTTCAAGCGGCGGCTCAGTTGCGACTGCTCTGGGAATCGCGCGAACCGCTGGAGGCTCATCGCCTGCCGCAGATTCCCGAGGTTCAGGTGAGGGCTCTGCGGCGCGCGTGTTACCTGCTGCCGAACTTGAGTTCGACTCCCGAGCAAGAGGCCGAAGCGACCTTGGAAGCGTTGCAGCAGCTGCAAGAACTCCTCTCGCGGGAGAACGTCCAGGCCGGGGCGCAGGTC
This sequence comes from Verrucomicrobiota bacterium, assembly GCA_017309115.1. Taxonomy (GTDB): domain Bacteria; phylum Verrucomicrobiota; class Verrucomicrobiia; order Limisphaerales; family UBA9464; genus UBA9464. The sequence goes on from JAFLEF010000025.1 coordinate 76,750, forward strand.
AGTGCCGATCTGTTTTGGGAACCGTTGCGGGCCTGGCTCGCGTTGTCGGGGGCGTCTCCGCTGCTGACGGGTGGGGCGGCAGGATTGTTGTACCGGGCCGGACAGATCGACGAGGCGGAGACGCTCCGCTGTCTGGTGGGACATCTGCAATCGACCGCAACCCGACCGGAATCCCGGCTCGGATTTTTGGTGGGTCTGCTGCGCACCGCCCGGGAACTGGCGTGGCAGGCGCCGGCGTTGTCGCGGGCGGTGGGTGAACTCCTGGAGCACTGGTCGGATGACGAGTTCCATCGATTGCTACCGCAATTGCGCCTCGCGTTCTCGGTGCTGACCCCGGCCGAGACGGATCAGGTGGCGGGAGTGGTGGCGCCGCCGCCGGGCGAGGGAGCGCGGTTGGATTGGTACCGTCCGGATCTGGCGGAGGAGGATCTCGTGTGGGGACGTCAGCTTCGCCGCGCCGTGGAACAGGCCTTGCGCCAGGACGGACTGGAGGCGTGGCCATGACGCCGTCGAACGAACTGCGCAGTCGCTGGCGCTTGGTGCTCGGACGGTTCGCCCAGCAACGCTTGGAGGTTCCGTTGTCCGGGCGGGACCAGCGGTTGGAGGCCGCGCTCGATTATCTGTACTCCCGCGAATACTCCGGACGGGGAGTTCGCGAACGCGGTTTAGCGGGTTCCCTCGATCCGTCCCAGGTGAATCTGACCACCTGGCTGGGTGAGGTGCGAGAGCTGTTTCCCAAGGAGACGGTGGAGGTCATTGAGAAGCACGCCCTGCAACGGTATGGCCTGACCGAACTGCTCACCGACCGAGAGACGTTGGAGAAACTGGAGCCCAGCGAGGATCTGCTGAAGTTGCTGCTGACCTTGCGGGGGCATCTGCCGTCCGGGGTGTTGGACAGCGTTCGCCGGATCATTCGGCAGGTGGTGGAGGAGATTCGGCGGCGCCTGGAGATGGAGGTTCGGCAGGCGTTGGCGGGTCGACTGAATCGGTTTCGACACGCGCCCCGGGCGGTGGCGCAGAACTTTGACTGGCGCGGAACGGTTCGGCGCAATCTGAAGCACTACGATGCGGAACGCCGGCGGTTGGTCCTGCAGGAGCCACGGTTCTTTGCCCGCAATACGCAGATGCTCCCGTGGCAGGTGATCCTCTGTGTGGACCAGAGCGGCAGCATGGCGAGTTCGGTCATTCACAGTGGCGTGATGGCCGGGATCCTGGCCGGGCTGCCGCTGATTCGGGTGAAGCTGGTGGTCTTCGATACCAGCGTGGTGGATCTGTCGGATCGGGTGGGCGATCCCGTGGAAGTGCTCCTGAGTGTGCAGTTGGGCGGAGGCACGGACATCGGGAAGGCGCTGACGTACTGTGAGACCCTGATTGAGAATCCGCACCGGACGGTGGTGACCCTGGTGAGTGATTTCTGTGAAGGCGCTTCCCCGGCCGTGTTGTTGCAGACCTGTCGTCGGCTGCGGGAATCGGGCGTGACGCTGCTGGGCCTCGCTTCCTTGGATGAGCAGGCCAATCCGGTTTTTGACCGTCAGATGGCGGATCAACTGGCGGACACCGGAATGCAGATTGCGGCCCTGACGCCGAAGCATTTTGCCCACTGGCTCGCGCAGGTGATTCGCTCCCGGTGACCGTGGGTTGGGCCGGGCGTGGCCGTGGACCGTTGCGCGGCGGTACCGGGAGATTTCCGCAGGAATCCCGATGACACTGAGGGCGGGTCTGCGTGTGGAATAATTGGAAGAGATCGGCGTTGTTGGTTTCTCGCTGTCTGGTGGGTGAAACCCGGAGCGCTCTTCCTCGTGGTACTGGAGCCCCGCGAAATCGTCCGAATCAGTTTGTCACTTCCATGAAGCGAACCCTTTTTGTGGGGTGTTTGGCCTGGTTGATCGTTGCCAACGGCTGCGCGCACAACCCATCCGAGGGATCCGTCCTGATTCTCAACGATCCAGACTTTACCCGGGTTACGGAGATTGACCGGCTGATCGTCATTCCCAGGGAAGTGCCCGAGGTCAAGATTTCGGTCCGAAAGGCCGGGCAGTATCGCTGCCGAATATGGTCGGAGACGCGACGGAAGGTTCGAACGTGTCTGGCCGACAGCCACACCGTCGAGGTGCAGGCGCCGCAGCAGATCCACCTCGTTTCGAGTCACCGCGCGTCAGTCTGGCGACAGGATTATTGGGTCGAGATCGAGTATGTCTCCTCGACGGGAGAATCCGCCCGCCTGGTCCAATTGATCGCAGCGTGGTGGTGAGGATGTCGGTCGATTCCCCACCAGGCAGTAGTTGCCAGCAAACTTTGCCGATGACACTCGGGGGGTTCCTGCGTGTGGGAGTATTAGGATGTCCTTCGTCTTGCATTCCGCCTCTCCGCCCTGTGCGTGGGGACGGTCTTGTCCTCGTCACTCGACGGATGGTCGAAGGCATTCTCCGAAGACGCTTTCCTCACTACTCCCTCGGAAATGAACTCAAGAATCCTCTCCTTCGTCCTCGCGGCGGCCTGTGTCCTCCTGGCCCGCGCGGAAATTGACGTGCCCACGGATGGTTCGGATGGCGATCTCATTTTGACGGATACCGGAACCCCGCGGGAGGTGGTGATCGACCTGAGCCTGGCGCCGACGGCGGCCTGGAACACCCCGCAGACCCAGCCCCACCTGCCGGACGTCGGTGGGGTGGGGGTTTATGACTCGGCCCAATGGGCGGTGGTGTTCAAATACAACACCGTTCGGATTGAGAAGAACGTCACGGTGCGGTTCAAGAATCACCCCTCACGAGCCCCCGTGGTGTGGTTGGTGAAGGGGAATGTGGAGATTGCGGGGGAGGTGAACTTGGACGGTGCCTACGGCGACACGGATGGCAGTAGGTTCAACTTATCCGAGCCAGGTCCAGGTGGCTTTCGTGGGGGTGATGGACCCGTTCCAGGCTCGCCTTGGTCTCCTGGTCTTGGCCCAGGTGGAAGTGCAGGCGCGGATGGCTCTCTACATCTATTCAACCAGTGGATTCAGCGACCCTCGTATGGTTCCGTGGGTGCGGCGGGTAACTTTGCCGCAGTTCCGGTCTACGGGAATTCTTCGATTATTCCTTTGGTCGGCGGATCGGGTAGTGGGGGGCAGGTTCAAAGGGCTGGGGGTGGAGGCGGCGCGGGAGGCGGGGCTGTACTAATCGCCGTTAGAGGAGATTTCAACTTGCTCGCTTCTGGTCGACTCCAAGCAAACGGCGGTGGAGGTCCTGACGGCGAAGGGGGTACTGGAGGAGCCATTCGCGTGATCTGTGGATCCGCTACTGGCTCTGGACTGCTGCAAGCGATCGGAAATAGCGGAGCTGGAAACGGCCGAATTCGGCTGGAGTACGGCAGATATCAGGCAGCTTTCGCCATCCAGCCTCCGAGTCTTGCTCTGCCGATCGTCGGTTCGATTCGAATATGGCCAGATGACCTAGCAGCTACCGCAAAGATTGTTTCGGTGGCGAATGCGCCGGCACCAACTGATCCGCGCGCTGGAATGGAAGTCGGCTTGCCAGCCGACATGATACTGACCCCAGGTTTGGCGACCAAAGTTGTTACAATCGAGACGGCCAACCTCCCCACAAACGCTGTCGTAACGCTTCGTGTGGTATCAAGCGGCGGTGACGTGCGGGTGAACGCCGACTTCCTCTCCACCACGGCTGATCCCACCAAGCTCCTGTGGCAAAAGGAAGTGACCCTCAGCCCGGGTTACCACGCCTTGCAGGTGGTCGCGGTCAGCCCCTAACCCAGATCGCTTGATTCCCCGCACCCACCCTCACGCTATGAACCAAAGACTCTTCTTCCTCTCTGCCTCCGCGTTGCTCCTGTTGCCGGCTCACGCTCTGGATATCGACTACCGTAACAAAGGTGCCGATGGCGTGTTCGCGCCCACGGGTGAGTCAGTGGTGGTGGACCTCTCGCTCGCGAGCCCGGGCTCCTGGGATGGCGCGACGCCGGAGCATGATCACGGAATCTACGACGCGGAGAAGTGGGCCGTGGTGTTCAAGTTTTCGTCGGTGAACATTCCCGCCGGCACCACCGTGACCTTCAAGAATCATCCCAGTCGGGCTCCGGTGGTGTGGTTGGTGGACGGGGACGCCACGATTGAGGGCCGCGTTGATCTGAGTGGCGCGAGGGGAGACGGCGATCCTAATCGGCTGGCCCTCTCCGAGCCTGGGCCGGGAGGATTTCGGGGTGGCGACTATCAAATCATCGGCACCGGAAGCGTGAGTGGACTTGGGCCAGGTGGAGCCTACGGCAATCCAGGAGCCGGTACCGGTCCCGGTAATCAGGGAGCCTCTTTTGGGACCGCGGGATCGTTGGGGTGGGGCGCAACCATTACGGTTCCCACCTATGGCAACAGTTCCCTCATCCCGCTGATCGGCGGTTCGGGAATCGGTCCCGATGGGAATGCGCCCTACTTCGGCGGAGGCGCTGGGGGAGGTGCCATTCTTCTGGCGGCCTCCGGACGAATACATCTGGGCGCCGCCGGCGCGATTCAGGCGAACGGGACTCCTGGACCGGTGGGTGCGGCGGGTGGCGGCACGGGCGGCGGCATCCGTCTCGTCTGTGAAAGCCTGACCGGCCTGGGCTCCATTGAAGCCCTTTCGAAGACCTATTCCGGCAATGGACGAATCCGACTGGAGACGCGCGACTTTCCGGGAACGGTCGTCGCGCAGCCGTTCACCGTGGCGGTGCCGCCCCGGAATCCGGTGCAGCTGTGGCCGGAAACCAACGCGCCCACGGCGCGGGTTGTTTCCGTCGCCGGGGTGGAGCCTCCGCCCGATCCGCGCGCGGAGATCTCCTTCGGCCTCGTGGGTGGAACTCGAAACTCGGACATCCCACTTCCCGCTTCGAGCGTTTCGAATCTCGTGACGATCGAGACTCTGAACCTTCCGTCCACGGCGACGGTGACCTTCCGGGTCGTTTCCATCCCCAGCGGTGGGGATCTGCGAGTGAAAGCCGAGTTGGCTTCCGTTGACCCCCAGAATCCCAGCCGGCTGCTGTGGACCAACACCGTGGTCATGCCTCCGGGTTATCACGCCGTGCAGGTGGTCGCCGTCAGTCCATGAGCTGCACCCGTTTTATGCTGTCCGAGGCCCAGGCGTGTTTCCCCGAACGGGATTGCGCGCCTGAGCGATAGTTCCGCTGCGCGGCGCGACCACACTCCAAACGCTTCGCGCGCAATTCATCCCCCTTCGTCCACGACCCGATCTCAGTCTCTGTTTCCCATGAATCTCTCCCTCTCCAGCCGGACTCTCTGCGCCCTGGGGCGTTGCCTGCTTGTTGCGTTCGCTGCTCTGAGTGGCTCCGCGCAAGATCTGCGCGTGACGGATCCCCAACTCTCGGCCGATGGGATCGTGACGTTGTCGCACGCGGCTTCGACCAATGCGTACTACATCCTCTATCGCGGAGAGACCTTGGGTTCCATCGCGGTTCCGCGGGATCTGCAACCCGGTCTGCTTCCCATCGGGGTGCTGACGGACCGTCCGCCGCGGCCCGAGACCGCCTTCTATCGCGTTCGGGAAGTGCCCCTCGAGCAACCGCTCGACAGCGATGGCGATGGGCTGAACGATGCCTACGAGTTGAGTTTTGGCAGTCTCTTCAACGCGCTGGATCCGGCGGATGGTTACGCTGATCCGGATGGGGACGGGTACACCAATGCTGAAGAAGTCCGTCTGGGGTTGAATCCGTTTGTGGCCGATCCGCCCCGACTCACGGTGGTGAGCACCTCGCCGGACCCTGGGGAAACGGGAGTTTCCGTGACGCGCGAAACGATCCTGCGCTTCAGCCGACCCTTGGCGGAGGGGACCCAACTGAACTCCACGCATCTGCGGGCGACCGCCGCGGGACGTTCGCTTTTGGCCCGCGTCGAGCTGAGTTCGGATCGGCGCACGGCAACGCTGTTCTATCTGGAGAATCTGCCGGCCAGCACCCGCGTCCGCGTCACGCTGGAGGCCTCCAATCTTCGCGACACCGCCGGCCAACCGGTGGATGCCGACGGCGACGGCCAGGCTGGTGGCACCCTCGCGCTGGACTTTGAGACGCTGACCATTACTCCCGTGGCGCGGACGGCGATTAAGGGTCGGGTGTTTGCCTCGGAGTTGGTCGGGCCGGGTTCGGTCAATCAGCCGCTCGAGGGCGTGACGATCTCGGTGGATGGTGCCGAGGAAACCGTTCGCGCGGTGACGGACGCGGATGGGAACTTCACCCTGAACAACTGCCCGGCCGGACGCTTCTTCGTTCACATCGATGGCCGCACCGCCGTCGGCAGTCAGTGGCCGGACGGGGCCTATTATCCGTACGTGGGCAAAGCCTGGGACGCGCTTGCCGGACGCGCTGACAATCTTGCGGGAGACGAGCCGCCCGCGGAACGCACGGGTAACATCTATCTGCCGCGAATCGCCGTCGGTTCCCTCCAACCGGTCAGCGCCACGGAGGAGACAGTGGTGACCTTCCCGGCATCGGTTCTGGCGACGCATCCCGAGTTGGCCGGCGTGCAACTGCGGGTGCCGGCCAATGCGCTTTTCGCCGACAACGGGGCGCGGGGTGGTCGGGTGGGCATTGCGCCGGTTCCACCGGATCGTTTGCCCTCGCCACTTCCGGGTGGGTTGGAGTTCCCGTTGGTCATCACCGTGCAGACGGATGGGCCGAGTAACTTTGACCGTCCGGTCCCGGTGCTCTTTCCCAACCTGCCGGATCCAACGTCGGGCCGGTTGTTGCAACCGGGCGAGAAGTCCGCCTTGTGGAGTTTCAACCACGATACGGGAAACTGGGAGATTCAGGGGTCCATGACGGTGACTCTCGATGGGAAGTATGTGGGGACGGATGCTGGTGTCGGGATACGACAACCAGGCTGGCATGGGACTCGGCCGGGCTCGTTGCAGCGCGTACCGAGAGTCAGAATCCCCCAGCGTCCCCCCAACACGCCGCGTCCGCCTCGAACAGGGGGAGGCACGGGCTCGGGGGCGGGCGGTGGGTTGGACTGCGACGTGGTGGCCACGGGTCCGTTCCAAGACCCGGCGCTGGGCGGATCTGGCGCGGAGATTCCGGTGAACTTCCAGAACTTCCCGGAAACGTTTGCCACCCCGGACGACCGCTTCCGGGTCACCCTTGAGAGCACCGATGGAGTCAATTCGTTCGTGCAGATTCGAGATCGGGACGGTCGTCCGGTTGGTCCTCGTCAAACGCTCCCGGGAGTTAATCCGCCGAACCAAGTGACCTGGGAGTATGCCCCGGACGGGAACAGTTTGATGGCTCACTACGTCACCGAAGAATTGGGAGGCAATTCCTATCGCAACGTGGTCGGGTTCAGCCTCAGCGGAGATCGAGCCGGAGATCGGGTGACCAATAGTCGGGTCGTTTCCAACGAGAATCCCCCGCTCATTCAGTACAGTCCCAACGGGAAATACCTTCTCTATGGAGGCTATGATTCCAGCGGAAACATGCTGTTCAACGTCGCAGATTCCCAGACCGGAGATCTGGTGACCACGATCCGCCAGGGCAATACGAGTGCCGGAGAGAATGTCGTGATTGGGTTTAGTCCAGACCCGGCGGATCGCACTCTGATCATTGCCCAAAACACGGGGGCACCCGGCAACACGCGAACGGACTGGGAAGCTGTTAACTTGGAGAATGGCCGGCGGCTCACCGGGAGCATCAGCAGTCAGCCCGTTCGTCCGGGCGATTTCCGGTTTAGTCCGGCGGGCGACACGTTGTCCGTGTACCGGAACGGACCGGGAGGACCGGAAGCTTCTCTGTACTCGGTGAGCAACATGCGGCTTTTGGGTTCCGGCGTTAGTACCGGTGAGCCGTCCGTGTCGGCCCGCTCCGATGGTTACTACATCGGCAACACCAGAATCTCGGAGAACGTGGCGGCGCGGAATTGTGGGCAAGTGGGAGCAACGGGTCGTCTCCAGAGGCAAACGGCTGAACTCGAAGCGGAGCCGGAGTGGGTGGCCTCCTTGGGATCGCACCACTACCTGGTTTTTGACCGTGAGACTGGCGCCACCGTTCTGCGCGGAGAGTTCGAAGGCGGGGATCCTTCGCCCTTGAACCTGATTCTCGCTCCCAACCGTTTGTATCGAATCCTCATCGCCCGTCCCGAAACGGATGAGAGTGGTTCTCAACTCTTCCTTTCAGGGGCTAACGGTGCCGATGTCGCGTTGCCCCCCGTGGACTTGGAAGGTCCGGGAGATGATCTCGATGGGGATGCTCTCTCCGACCTTGTGGAGAATGTGCTGGGGACCAATCCCGCCCATCCCGACTCCGACTCCGACGGTATTCCCGACGGCGTCGAAGTCCGCAATGGCACCAATCCCCTCGACGATAGGCCGGTGGCGACGGGTGTGATTGCGTCGCAACCGTTGCCGGCCCAGGCGCTCGACATCTGTGCCTTTGATAACCGGGCGATCGTCGCCCTGGGTGAGGCCGGCGTGGGCGTGCTCAATGTTTTCAACGGCCTGGCGCCCACGCTGGTTGCGCAGGTGGAGACGCCGGGCAGTGCCCACCAAGTCGCTTGCGCCGGCAACCTCGTGGCCGTGGCCGACGGTGCGGCGGGCGTAGCTCTGGTGGACATCACCACTCCGGCCCAAGCGGTCCTGGTGCGGCAGATTCCCGTGAATCCGCTCGGCGGCGGAGAGACCCGATCCGTGGCGACGGCGGCGGATCTGGTCTTCGCCGGACAAAGCAGTGGCTTCGTCGCGGTGATTGAGGCGGCGACGGGAGTCGTCATTCAGCGGATGGAACTCGGCGGTTCCGTTGAGAGTCTGGCCATCGAGGGAGTGACCCTCTACGCCGTTGCTGGGGGCAGACTTTGGGTGTTGCCCTTTGGCACCGGTGTTCTCGACAAACGTGGCTCGGTCGAGGCGGCTGGCGGACGCCTCTTCGTCGGGAATGCCCGAGCCTACGTCACGATTGGTCGGGTGGCTGGCAACGGCGGCAGTGGATTTCGCGTGTTTGACGTCAGCAATCCAGACTCTCCGGTGGCGTTGGGTCAGGAGATCACGACCCAGAGCAACTGGAAACAGGTCGTGCCCACTGGCTCGGGCTACGGCCTGGGAGTGGTCGGGATCAACCCCTCCGAGAACCCCGAGGACGACGTGTACCTCTACGATCTGCGCAATGGGGCCAACACCTTCGTGACGCGACTGGAAACGCCGGGCGTGGCCAAGGCGGCGTCACTGTTCAACGGACTGGGCTACGTGGCCGATGGTGAAGCCGGCCTGCAAGTGGTGAACTATGTGGCCTATGACTCAAGAAAGCAGGCGCCCACGGGACAACTGGTGCTCTCCGCCACGAACACGGCCACGGCCGGCGGCTATGTGGTCGTGCGCGCGGAAGTGGAAGATGACGTGCAGGTGCGGAACGTGGAGTTCCTGCTCAACGGGGAGTTTCTGGTCACGGATGGCAACTTCCCCTTCGAGCTGGTTTATCGGGTCCCGACGAATCAGATCGGGGCCTCACTGACCTTCTCCGCCCGGGTCTTCGATACCGGCGGCAACACCGTCGCCCTGACGAATGCGCCGGCCCTGACTGTGGTTCCGGACGAGGAATCACCCGTGGTTCGGATCGAGTCCCCGAGTTCCAATGCGCGATTTTTCGTGGGCGACGATGTGCCGGTGACGGTGACTGCCCGGGACAACACGGGAGTGGCGACGGTGATGGTTCGGGTGGACGGCCGGCCCGCTCGAACGCTGCGGTTGACCGGCATTGACTATCTGCTGCTGGATGCGCTGCCCAGTGGCACCCACACGATTCAGGCGGTGGCCGTCGACCATTCGGGCCGGGAAGGTGTTTCCGAAGTGGTCACGTTTGCCGTTTGGCGACAGGCCATCAGCCGGGAGTACAGCGTCTTCAACTTTGGAGTGGAGGAGAAGCCGCAGGCCATTTCCCGCGAGTACTCGGTGTTCAACTTTGGGGTCGAAGACAAACCGTCGGCGATCAGCCGGGAATACAGTGTTTTTAATTTCGGAGTGGAGGACCAGCCGTCGGCCATCAGTCGAGAATACTCGGTCTTCAATTTTGGTGTGGAAGACCGGCCGCAAGCCATCTCGCGGGAATACAGCGTGGAGAATCAGTCCACGGAGTAAGGCCCGAATTGACCGTCAGCTGGTTCAAGGAGCGGGGAGGTTTGTCCGCAGATTAACGAAGATTGGCGCAGGTTTTTTGGATACAAGGAGGGGACCGAAGACATCCGCGCCTCGAAGTCACCTCGCCGCTTCGGACCGCACCCGTCCCACCCGAAATCTGCGAAAATCTTTGTTCAATCTGCGGTTAAATTGCTTCGGGCTGGATTCGCCGGCTCACGGTCGGGGCTAAAGTTTCAGCGCGCGCCGGAAGCGGAGGGCGAGGGTCTGCCCCAGGCCCAGGCCGATCAGGTCGGCCACCCAGTCGCCGAAGTCGCAGGTCCGATGGGGCAGGAAGGCTTGGGCCAGTTCCTCCAAGGTCAGCAGAACCAGCAGGATGAACGTGGTTCGGGTGAGCCACCGGGGCAGCCGGGGATGGGTGCCCGGAAAGGTGAGGTTGGTGAGCAGGGACAGGAGCCCCACCAGGCCGACATGGCCCAACTTGTCGCCGGCAGGAATGGACTTCAGGAACGCCCACCACCGATCGCCTTCGCCGCGATTGGCGATGAGAATGATTCCGAGAAAGACGACGATGAATCCGAGGGTGAGCGTCGGCAGCAGCCAACGAAGAACGCGGTGGGTCAACGCCGGGGAGCTTGAGCCGGGATCGGTCACGTCTCTCGGAGTGTGCCGACGATCGAATGTTCGATCACCACGGAAGCGAAGCGAAAACACGGCAACAGATTTATTGACTAACGATAAATCAAGCGGCAGCGTTTTTGACGAAGACGGCAACCGATTGAACCATGAAAAGAAGCTCTACCTTGTTCCTTCAGGCGGTCGTGGTGTTGGTGGGTTTTGGGGTGCTCGCCTTCCTGCTTTGGGAACCCCATGTGGAAGGGCGAAACGCGAAGGCCACATTGTTTCAGATCTACTTCCAGGATCCGTTCCTGGCGTACGCGTACACCGCTTCCCTGGCGTTTTTTCTAGGGCTTTATCAGGCGTTCAAAGTCCTGGGCTATGTCCGACAGGACCAGGCTTTCTCCGAGGCCACCGTCTGGGCGTTGCGGACGCTCAAGTATTGTGCCGTCGCCCTGATCGGGTTTGCCGCCGGAGGAGTGCTCTTCATGATCGTTGTGGGTGAGGCGGAACCACCGGGATTCGTTATGGGATTCCTCGTCGCCTTCGCCTCGTTGGTCGTTGCCACTGGGGCGGCCATGTTGGAGCGGGTTCTGCAGAATGCCACGGACCTCAAATCTGAGAACGACCTGACGGTTTAACACGGGGCGCATGGCAATCATCATCAATGTCGATGTCATGTTGGCGAAGCGGAAGATGAGCGTCACCGAGCTCGCCCGAAGGGTCGGGATCACGATGGCCAACATTTCCATTCTGAAGAACGGCAAGGCGCGCGCGATTCGGTTCTCCACCTTGGAAGCGATTTGCGAGGCGCTGGACTGTCAGCCTGGGGATATCTTGGAATATCGAAAGTAGGGGCCGGTCGGTCTTTATGGCGTACCGGAATTGAAGAAACATGGGTTGGTCGTAAGGCAGGGGATGGGACTTTAAGGCGTCTTGCCAGCGAACGTGAATTGATCGGTCGAGTGAGAGCTTCGCTCTTGACGGGCGACCGGATTGTAGGCGAACGAGCGGCGTGCTTCGGCTAGTCTTGATCCGTTACACCCTTCTCGTGGGAATCCTCGTACTGGCAGGATGTGCCACTCCTGCCCGAAAACTCGAAACGTCCGTTACCTCGCAGATTCACCCGGGTCTTTCCCGGACGGAGGTGGAAGCCATCCTAGGCGCGCCGGCCACGCTGGAAACGGGAACCACGGGACGTTCTCTGGCGTTTTACGAATACTCCCGGGGGAGCGCTCAGGACAATCTGGACCGGACCCTTCGTTGTTTGTCCGTTCTGTACGACCGGCAGTTTCGGGTGATCGAGGTGCTTCGCCATGAGGGGACGTTGAACTATGATCATGGACTGTTCCGGGGCGATCGGGTCGGCAAGGTCTTTTCCCGGGAGGAAATCGTTCGCGTCATGACCCCCGGGGTGACCCGCGAGGACGTCGTGAAGGCCTTCGGGAATCCGATGTGGGAATATCTGACGTTCGATGGGGGGCGCCGAATGGTTTGGTTGGCGGCTCAAGAGAATCCTTGGGCTTGGCGGAATCAGCTGAAGGGTTGGTCGTTTGTGGTCATCTGTGATCCGGCGGGACTCATGGTGGACTTCACGGTTTCGGGAAACATGGAAGCGCAATAACCGGAGAATGTTTGCGCTGGCGCGAACCCAATATGAAAAAATCGCGTGTCGATCAGGTGAAGCGCCCGTCGTCGGGTTCTTCCCGGAACTGGATTGGGCCTTTCGTGGGGTGGCCGAGTCGGACGCGTTTTGGTTTGTTCCCACTCCGTTTTCCCGGCCTGAGTGGGTCGGGCGGCGGGCCGCGAGCGCCAACCGTGTGTGCGCTCCGGCCCGCTGATTTTCGGTCGTCTCGCCCGCGGTTCCGTAACATGACCGGCGACTCGTCCCAGGATTGGAGTTTGCGCTGGAGAGCGGGACGGGGCGCGGATAAAGAACCGCAGTCCCATGGTGGAAGCTAATCACGACGAGTTAAAGGTCGGTTCGGATGACCTGTTGCCGCAGGTCTACGAAGAGCTCCGGCGCATGGCGGCCGCGCAGATGGCGCGTGAGGTTCCCGGCCACACCCTTCAACCCACGGCCTTGGTTCACGAAGCCTGGATGCGGATCTCGGGTGGTCCTTCGCCGTGGAAGAGTCGGGCGCATTTCTTCGGGGCGGCGGCGGAAGCAATGCGACGAATCCTGGTCGATGCCGCCCGCCGCAAGCGTCAGTTGAAGCGAGGCAATAATCCGGAACGAGTGGAACTGCAGGAGTCCCGTCTGGTGGCGCCAGTGGAGGATGACAAGCTGTTGCAGGTGAATGAAGTCCTCGACCGCTTGGCGGCCGAAGACCCGGTCAAGGCGGAGATCGTCAAACTCCGCTACTTCGTCGGCCTCAACTACGACGAAATTGCCCAGGCCCTGGAAGTCAACGAGCGGACCGTCCGCCGTCATTGGGAAGTGGCCAAGATCCGGTTGATCGAACTCATGGGCAAAGAGTGAAGGGCAACTTTTTCAGTAAGCCTGTCCGGTTTGGTGGCTTTTCGCCGCATGTGGTTAAGGGTCTGAGAAATACCCCTCCATGAACGACGCCGAAGAAATCTACCTCACTGCGCGCGAACTGCCCGCCGGGGAACGGGATGAGTATCTGCGGTTCGCGTGTCGGGACGATGCGGCCCTGCGTTCCCGGGTGGAGTTCCTGTTGAAGCGGGCCGAACAGGCCGATGACTTCTTTGTCGAGGCGACGGCGGCCGCCGCCGATTCCACGGCCGGATTGCAGGCACTGCTGCGGCAGAATCTGCCCCAGCCCCTGGGCGAGGGTGAAGGATCAGTCATCGGTCGCTACAAGTTGCTGCAACAAATCGGCACCGGTGGCATGGGAGCCGTGTACATGGCGGAACAGGAGGAGCCGGTCCGCCGCCGGGTGGCGCTCAAGATTATCAAGCTGGGTATGGACACCCGGCAGGTGGTGGCGCGGTTCGAAGCGGAACGCCAGGCACTGGCGATGATGGACCATCCCAATATCGCCCGGGTGTTGGACGCCGGGGCGACGGAATCCGGCCGACCCTACTTCGTGATGGAATTGGTCCAGGGCATTCCCATCACTGAGTTCTGCGATCGCAACCGGCTTTCGCTGCGGGAACGGATCGAACTGTTTCTGCCGGTCTGTCGGGCCATTCAAAGCGCGCATCAGAAGGGCGTGATCCACCGGGATATCAAGCCGTCCAACGTCATGGTGACGCTCCACCACGGCGAGCCCATGCCCAAGGTCATCGACTTCGGCGTGGCCAAGGCGACGAATCAACGGCTGACCGACAAAACCGTTTTCACGCAGTTTGGCGCGATGATTGGCACTCCGGCTTACATGAGTCCGGAACAAGCCGAACTGAGCAGCCTCGATGTCGATACCCGGAGCGATGTTTATTCGTTGGGTGTGCTCCTGTACGAGTTGCTTACGGGTAGCACGCCGTTTCCTCAGGAACGGTTGAAGAGCCTGGGATTTGGTCAGATTCAGAAGGTGATCTCGGAGGAGGAGCCGCCAGCCCCTTCCACACGGATGAGCACGTTGCAGGGCGATGAGCGCAAGAGCATCGCGCTGAGTCGGCAACTGGTCGGGCAGCCGATCGACGGTCAGGTTCGAGGGGATCTCGATTGGATCGTGATGAAGTGCCTCGAGAAAGATCGCCGGCGTCGTTACGAGACCCCGAACGAACTGGCGGCGGATCTGGAACGGCATTTAGCAGACGAGACGGTCTCGGCCCGTCCGCCCACGGCTGCGTATCGATTCCGAAAATCGTATCGGCGGAACCGGGCGGGCTACCTGGGCGCGGCGGCGGTTTTGCTGGCGCTGTTGATTGGCTTGGGCTTTGCCACGGCCCAGGCGATTCGGGCTCGTCGGGCGGAAAAACTGGCGGTGGAGAAACGAGATGAAGCGGCGGCAATCGCTCGGTTTCTCACCGAAGTCTTTCAAAGCCCAGATCCGGAGCGGTCCGGATACTCTTTCACCGTGGCAGAAGCGCTCCGGGCGGCGGCGGCTCGATTGGACACTGATCTTTCCAGCGTGCCGGAGCGACGGGCGGCCCTGCAAACCACCCTGGGTGAAACCTATCATGCCATCGGCCTGCCTCGGGAATCGGCGGCGTTGTGGGAGAAGGTCTTGGCCTATCGACGCGCTCAGTTTGCTCCGGATGATCCGGAAACGGTCCGGGCCATGACCCGGCTGGCGGACGTCTGGCTGGAGATTAACCGAAGCCAGGACGCCGTGGCGTTGATTCGGGAGGTGGTGGGAATTCAGCAGCGTCGGCACGGAGAGAATTCCGAGGAGTCATTGGATGCCCGGGATTTTCTCGCGAGCGCCTTGGCCCGGAACGAACGGTTCAAGGAGTCGATTGAGTTGCGGGAAGCCGTCCTGGCTCAGCGACGTCAACTTCAGGGGCCGGAGGATCCGCGAACCTTAAATACCCTGGAAGGCTTGGCCGTCGGCTATTCCCAGGCGGGCCGCCGCAAAGAATCGCTGGAGGTGCATCGCCAGGTCTATGAGGCGCGCCGACGCGTCCTGGGTCCGGAAGATCGGGGAACCCTGTGGGCGCTGGCGAATGTGGCCGCAATGAGTTACGACGACGGACAACTTGATGAGGCGATTCGGATGCAGGATCAGTTGGTGGCGGCGCGCCGAAAGGTCCTCGGCCCGGAACATCCGGACACGCTGATGGCCTTGCATTATCGGGCCTTTTACGAACAGCAGAGAAATGCGTCTGCCTCGATCCCGTTGCATCGCGAGGTCCTGACGCTGCGGCGGAAGGTATTGGGTCCGGAGAATCTCCAGACGATCATGACGTGCCATTATCTGGCCCAGGCGCTGGAGGATGCGGGCCGTTCAGAAGAAGCGACCACGGTGCGGGAGGACGTGGTCCGTTTGCGTGAGGCGTCCAATGGGCCGGATCATCCGCACACCCAGGATGCCCGGATGCAGCTGATGGATTCGTATCTGGGCGCCGGTCGGTACGCAGAGGCGATGGGGCTGCTGGGCGAGTGTATCCGGGGCGTGAGTGTCCATTCGACGGAACTGGCGAATCTGGCGCTGCGGGAGGCTTGGTTTGGTCAGGAGAAGGAGTTTGCAGCGTTCGTCCAAAGGATTCTTACCCAGGCGGACCAGGCCACGGAGTTGGCCGACATGGAGCGGCTTTCCCGGGCCTTGGTGTTGCGTCCGAGCCGTGATTTGGCGGTCCAGAATGTCGCCTTGGATTTGGCGCGCCGGGTGTATTCGCAGGACACCAACGGACCCACGGCGCGGCAGGCCCGGTTCACGGTGGGTCTGGCGGAATTGCGGAGCCAACGTCCGGCGGCAGCAGAGCCGTACCTGCAGCAGGTGGCGTCGGACAGCGGTCCGGGCAGTACGCTTTCCAATGCCGCTGCCTTCTATCGGGCCATTGCCCTGCACGCGCTGGGTCGAGAGGCCGAAGCCCGTCGGGTGTACGCTGAAGCCAAGACCAACATGCGTCCCTGGCCCAAGAACGAGCGCAATCCCCTGCCGGGCCGGCTGGCGTTAAAGCAACTGTTGCCCTGGCTGGCGTATCGGGAGGCGCGCGCTGTGTTTGAGCCGGGGGAAAGGGGCGGGTAAAGGGTAGGGCGAGGTTGCACCGAGCCGTTGGCGTCGAAAAAAGCTGAGAGCTGAGAGCTGAGAGGTCGGAAAGAGGAGAGTTGGTAGGGCGAGGTTACACCGAGCCGTTCGTGTCCCGGCGAATGACGCGTCAGGAGTCGACACACGGACGGCTCCGCGGAGCGTCGCCCCACCGGTCGGGCATTTGTCTCTCAACTCTCAACCGAAATTTCTTCTCGCAATGTCCGTTTTTGAAACGGGAATCCGCAGGAGGGGATGGCCGGTTGCCGCACCCCACCGCGGAGAACCGGGCCAGCCGGCCAAGCGGAACTTGGAACCCAGTTTAGATTCTCATGAAACAGTCATCCCTTGTTCAGACAGATTCCTCCCGTCGCCTGTTCTCTCTCCACCCCCCCGCACGGTCACTGCTCCTAACCGGACTTTTCCTGGCTTCAGGCGGCGAGGGTGTTTACGGCCTGAACTTTCGCCAATTGGACATCGTGCCCGGTACGACAGCCTCGCAACCGACTGGAATCAGCGCCGATGGCTCGGTGATCTCCGGAATCGCTTGGGGCGATTGGGTTAATGGCCCGCCGGATCAACCGCTGCTGTGGACCTCGTCGGGCGGAGCGCAGGGACTCGGAAGCTATCTGGATTCCAAATTCACCTGGGGTGTGGGAATCAGCGGCGACGGTACCACCCTGATCGGGAACGGTTACGCGGGGTCGGCCCTTCGCCCGTTTCGTTACCAGAATGGCAGCTTTGAAGAGCTGCTGGTCCCGCCCGGAGCCATCGGCGCCGAAGCTTATGGTATTAACTACGACGGATCGGTCATTACGGGCACCATGTCGTCCACGGTCCCGGGTGGATTCTACAATTGGACAGCCTTTCGCTGGACCTCGGCCGGCATGGTCGATTTGGGCGTGCTTCCCGGGGGATCCTATTCGTTCGGAACGGGGATCAGTTTCGACGCCACAGTCATCGTGGGCACTGGGGATACTCCCAAGGGTGAACGGGCCTTCCAGTGGACCGCGGGTGGAGGAATGCAACCGCTCCCCGTCCTCAACAAGCTGGACTATGCCGGCGCCAGTTCCATCAGCGCGGATGGCTCGACGATCGTAGGCTTCAGTGGAAATCAGGCGGTGCGTTGGGTGGGTAATCACGTTCAAGGTCTGGGGCTCTTGAGTACTAGTGATCCATTCGCTTACTCGGTTTCCTACACTACCTCCGGAAATGGAAGTCTGATTGGTGGAATGGCGTCGGATGATGCGGGAAACGGGCGCGCCGTACTTTGGAATCAGCACATCGGTATGGTGGATCTGAATGAATGGCTGGCGGATCGGGGCGTGGACCTCACCGGCTGGGAGTTGCAAACGGTCACAGCCATCTCCGCCGATGGTTCCACCTTGGCCGGCGTCGGCAGCCTGGATGGGGAGTTCCAAGGTTGGATTCTGTCGGACTTTGTCGCGCCAGCGCCCGAAGCCGCGCCGGGTTGGGCCGCACTCGGGTTGGCCGGTTGGGCTGTGACCCGCACGGTGAGGCGACGTCAGCAGCGTCCGGCGTAAACCGGGAGTCTTTTTACGCCAACACTTGGAGTGAGCGGTTGGTCACCGCGGTGGCGTGGGCCGCGAATTGAATGAAGGCAGAGCGCCGGAGTTCGGTTCGCGGCCCTTTTTGTGCATCGCGATCAGATCACAAACTCCACATCGACCATGCGCTGACTTCGGGCGAGGAAGACTTCGGGGCGATCCTTGACGAGTTCCAAGGCGGCCAGACTCAGCCGATAGCCATCCTCCCACGATCCGCTCGGCGGGAGGCTCCGGAACCCGGGATCGACGGGAAGCATCAGACCAAAACCGGCCGGGGCTTCCTGCCAAACCGGGCGTTCACCCGGCGATTCCGAGGAGGCGTTGGTAGAGTTCGGCCGTTCCATATTTCGAAAACAATTCCTGAAATTCGGCGGTGCGCACTTCGATTTTCTGGAAGCGCACAATGCCCAAGACGTCGGCTAGATCCTTCTCCTGTCGATCGACGCCACCGTGTTTCAGAGCATGCAATTTCAGGGCAATCAGATGGTGCGGGGAAGGGATTCGAGCTTCGATGCCCAGAATTTGAACGGAACGGGACTCGGCCGCGAGATGTTGGAAGGACTCCTCGCTGACCCACATGAAGTCCAATCGCCACGAAGTGCCGTAGGGCGGCGAGAATTGCTGGAAGGCAGGTCGGGAACTGAACGAGCGGAATCCCTCGGCCTCAATGAGCTTCTGCCAAGCGGGCTGGTCGGCTCGCCTGGCCAGGAGGTCCACGTCGAGGGTCGCCCGGGGTTCGGCGTACACGTTGACGGCATGCCCGCCAATGACGAGGTAAGGTAACCCGGCCTGAAGTGCCTTCTGGTGGATCAGGGTGAGAGGAAACACTTCAGCGATAAGCGCGGGCGGTCCGCCGAGAGGCGAACCGCCCGATCCCGAATCAACTCACTCGTAAATGTTCTCCTTCGGACGGGACATCTTGCCCCAGGCTTCCCAGCCCAGGATGGGATGTTCCTTCATGATCTCCTCTACCATGTAGAAGTCCGCGCGATCCTTGATCTGTTCGCGAATCTTCCCGACCTGGGCCGGTTGGATCGGCGGCAGGTTGTTGCCGAACGACTGTCGGACGTACGTAAGCACTCCGGCGGCTTCTTCGTCCGTGAGCATGCCGGCGAAGCCCACCATCGGGGGTACACCGTTGGTCGGGGCGAACCGTTGACCGCCGAGTTCCAACGGACCCCAGAGACCCTTGAGGACGATCTTGATCAGCCGTTCGTCCTGCGCGAGCCACGGGTTGTTGGGCACGTTCAGCGGCGGATAGATGCCCGGAGTCCCGGTCCCGCTGGATTGATGACAGGTGGCGCAGTGCGCGTCGCGGTGGAAGACTTCCTTGCCCAGCGCGTAGAGCTTGGCCTCGGCTTCGTTCAACGGCCGGGTCGGACCATACGAGCGTTGGTCGGCCGGCGGCGGGGCGGCGTCGAGTTTGTAAGTGCCGGCGAGGTAGGCCTGGGCGTTGGGATTCGAGGCGAACAAGGCCGGATCCGCTTTGGCCAGGGCGGCCAAGTCATCCTTCAACGTGGTCTCCAGAATCTGGCGGGTGACCGGACTCATCCACTTGTCGAAGGGATGCCGCAGGGCTTCCACGACGATGCGGGCGCCGTCCAGATTGTCCATCCACGAGGCCGCCACGATGGCTTCGAGCCGGACGCGTCCGTTGGAGTCGTTGGCGGCCTGACGCAGCAGCGCCACGGCGTTGGGAATCTGGTGGTAGGTGTAACGCAGCACATGCGCCGCGGCCGCCCGCGCTTCCGGGGAACGGCCGTTCAGACATTGCAGAATCAGTCCGGTGTCCGGGCGGTTCTGGGCCCAGGTGACCCACATGGCTTCGCACAGAAAGCGCTCATAGTTCGGGTCGGATTTGTCCAACTTGGCGGCCCAGGCTTTGACCGCCGGGATGACTTCTGCCGCTGGACGTCCGCGCAATTCCCGGCGGGTGCGATAGCGACTGCGGTACTCGGGGAGTTTTAGGTTCTCCAGCAGTTCTGGAACACTGGCGCCGGCCACCTTCGCCGGGGTCACGAGCGGACGCGACGGGTAGGTGACGCGATAGATGCGGCCGCGTTCCCGATCCCGGTTCGGGTCCCGGGCATTGTGCTGCATGTGACCGATCAGCGCGTTGTGCCAATCGAGGAAGTAGAGCGATCCGTCCGGAGCGAACTCGAGGTCGACTGGGCGGAAGTTCGGATCGCTGGAACTGATCAGGTCGCCCGCCAGCTTACCGGTGAAACCAGAGCCGTCGTCCTGGACCGAGCTGAAATTGATGCCCAGGAATCCGATGCTGTTGCAGGTCATGAAATCGCCCTGGACGTCATCGGGGAAATGGCGGGAATACACGAACTCCGATCCGGAGGTCGGGCGGGAACGTTTCGGCACGAAGTCGCCGGCCCGTTGGATTTCCACGCCGTACGGCATTTTGGCCGAGATCGGGAGCGCCCAGTAGTTCTCGCCGCTCGAAGCGTCAGAGAGCACGCCCTGTTCCCATTGGTCGAAGGCGATGCCCCAGGGATTATTGACGTCCGACTGAATGTACCGTTCGAGGCGGAAACGTTTCGGATCGAAGCGCCAAGCGCCGCCGTCATTGACCCGTTCCGGCCCGTAGGGGGTTTCCACCTGACTGTGCAGAAAGCGTCCCTCCAGCAGGTAGAACGCGCCCGAAGCATCGGCGCTGTAGGCCGAGATGGCGTGATGCGTGTCGTGGGTGTCGAACCCGTGCATCAGAATTTCCAGCCGGTCGGCCCGGTCGTCGTGGTTGTCATCCACCAGCAGACACAGATTCGGTTCCTGCGAGAGATAAACGCCTTCCGGGGCGAGTTCGAAGCCGATCGGCAGATGCAGCTTGTCGGCGAACACGGTTTGTTTGTCGGCTTTGCCGTCGCCGTTGGTGTCTTCGAAAATCAGGATCTTGTCGTTCGGCCGCGATTCACCCGGCTTGAAATGCGGATAGGCCGGCGTGACCGCGACCCACAGGCGACCCCGGTTGTCGAAGGACATCTGCACCGGCTTCTTGAGGTCGGGGAACTCCTCTTCGGACGCGAACAACTCCACCTTGTAGCCGGGCATGATCGTCATCTTCTCGATGGCCTTCACGCCGTCCAAATACTCCACCGGCCGCTTGAAGTTGGTGGGAACCGCCGGGAGAGGAGTCGTCTGGGTGTCATCCACCAGGAGATCCTTGGTCTTTCCCGCCGCCACTTCATGAATGCGCG
Source organism: Verrucomicrobiota bacterium (assembly GCA_017309115.1). Taxonomy (GTDB): domain Bacteria; phylum Verrucomicrobiota; class Verrucomicrobiia; order Limisphaerales; family UBA9464; genus UBA9464. The sequence goes on from JAFLEF010000025.1 coordinate 97,830, forward strand.
TGTCGCGGAGCGCGGTCATTTCCCGGGTCTTTTGGATTTCCGCCGGATAATTCTGCGGACCGAAGGGATCGTAACGCTGACCGTGCGTGTGCACCCCGTTGACCAGGTTGTAGTCGTTGTTCCAGAAGAAATCCTTTTCCTTCACGGCGGCGTGGACCAGGGCGGGATCGGCTTTGGACTGGCGCGGCGTTTTGCCGAAGGCTTGGTCTGCCAGAATCACGGCGAGTTCGGCATACCCAGCCTCGGTCGGGGCAAAGCCGTTGATGGTCAGGGGCGGCAGATTCGACTTGGCGTAGCGGGCCTGGGTCGCTCCGAAGAAGTCCACGAAGGTCAGTCCGTACTTCTGGGCCACGGTGCGCATCGCCTCGGAGTAGAGTTTGAGATTCTCGTTCTCCTTCTTTCCGTCCGGCAGATCGCGCAGGGCACTCAGATTCTCAAACGCCAGCGGGGAGACCAGAACGAGGCGAGGGGCAGCGGTCCCGTTGTAGGCTTTGGACAGCGTGTGCTTCACCCAGGCGTCGAGTTCCGCCTGGAAAATGCCGACCCGCGAAGGGCCGTCGAAGGATTCGTTGTAGCCGAAGAAGGCGATGATCGTGTCGGCCTTCAGATGGGTCAGCCACTGATCCGGCGTGGAGAAGAAGCCCTTGCCGAAGTGCGACTTGAGCTCGGGATGAAACTGGTCGGCGCCGGGGAAGGCCCACTGCGAGACGCGGGCCGGATGCGGTCGGAATCCCGGCGTGTCACCCGGGCGGCCCATGTTGCGGACAATGAGCTGTTGCTCGGGAAAGCGCAGCTGCAGTTCCGTCTCGAGGCGGCTGTAATAGACATCGCGTTCGGCCAGGCCGTTTCCGATGAACACGATACGTTCGCCGGCCGAGGGCGGGGCCACCGCTTGGGGGCGGGCGGTCGTGGCGGCGGCCGGTTCCGCGGTGGGCGCGTGGGGTCGGTTGTTGGGTTCGGCGGCCTGGGCTCCGAACCAGAGCAGGGCGGCGGAGAGAAAGGGAAGGATCCGCGGCGACGGACGACCGAAGCCGGCAGGACCGAGCAAACGTGGCTGCATGCACCAACAGTGCTCAGGAAGGTCCTGACGGGCAAGGCTGCGGGGCATTCAGTCCGCAGATTGACGCCGAATTCCGCAGATTGCTGGGGAAGGTACGGAGTCCCGGCTTCAGCCGGTCCCGTGTCAACCGCCATAAACTAGCTGAGAGCTGAGAGCTGAGAGGTCGGAAGGGGAAGGGGAGTCGGTGGGGCGACGCTCCGCGGAGCCGTTCGCCGGTGGAGTGGTGACGCGTTGGTTTCTGCTGACGCCTCGCCCGTGGGAAAACGGTAAAAAGTTTACCGCACTCCACAAAAAACAGCCCGTGACTTCTCGCCCGACCGACTTCCAGATTCCCGTCTTCTTCCTGTGTTCCTGTGTTCCAGATTCCTCCCCTCTTCGAAAGACCCCCCAAAAAAATCCGTTTAATCTGCGGGAAAACCCTCCCTTGGGAATCGGGATAAGCGGTGGAAATCAGCGGGTTGCAGGAGCACCTTTGGATGTGGGGAGGGCCAACTCCTCGAATCGGAGTTCGCCCGATTCCAAAGGCATCGCTCCAGCTTGGCTGCACCCTCGCTGTTCGTCCTCGCCAGCGTCATCACGAACTAGTTTCGGAAATCTTATTAATTTGTTCCGTGCCAGAAGTTCATTGACAATCAAACTGGTAATAGGGATAAAGGTAAGCGTCAGAAATGAAATCGCGGAAACCGATTTCATCCGTCAGTAGTAGAGTCAGAGAACAGCACACCCGATTAGAAGAATGAGTTACCCCCCCCAATTTCTTTTTGGGATCTAGTTGAATTGTCTTCGCGGGATCAACGGCGGCTTCCCATGTCGGCTGTCTGTGGACCTAATTCAGGGGTTTGGGATAAGTCGGAGGCCTTCACGTTAAGTTCAAGAACTGTCGGGCCGCTACTCCTATCGCGGTGCTCTTGGCTTGAGCGAAGGCAGGGTTTAGAAGTGGTCTCAAATCATCCGTTCAGGAAGCCAAGCACTTTGGCCGCAGGAACAGGTTCGGCCAAAAAATACAGGTCAATAAATTCATGACTAAAATCACCTTTTTGGCAGTGGTGGCATTGCTGATTGTGCGATGCATCGGGCAGCAACTGCCTTTGTCGCAAGTCGGGCTTTATTCACTTAGTTCTATTGACCTAGACGGTGATCAAAAGCCTGATTTAGTTTATCGGCTCAACGTGTCAGAGTTTAGAGCTAATAGTGATACCTATACCGTCGCGACACGAGTTGTTGTAAGTAATGGAGTGTCGATCTTGAGGCTGAATTCGAGTGGTCCGGACTTTTCATCAGGTCAAACCGTTGGGCCGCTTGGAACGACTCCCGGTTTTGATCCCTACTTGTGCTCCTTCTTGGAGGAGTTCGTATTTCCCACCTGGTTTTACTTTGATCGCGCTCACTTCTTGCCCGACCCCTTTTTCACGAATAAGACGAGTGTGTTGATCGGTTTCCAGGCGCAACTGGAAGACTCAAAGCACTACGGTTGGCTTCAGTTCGACCGCTCCAGTACCGCGTTCACGAACTTCTTTCAGCTCACGAAGTGGGATTGGAATCCCATTCCGGACGCGACGATTCGGGCGGGCTTTCCCCCGGAAATTCCCCTGAACACAGAACTTGTCTCTGACGGGGCGGAGACCGTTTTGCGCCTCAGCTGGCCAGGGGCGGTGGCAAACTGGATTTTGGAGAGCACGACGAGTCTCACCGCGCCGATTGAATGGGAATTCTATCCTACGGGCGGCGCTTCAGTGGATGTTCCCGTGGGTGAAGCGTCGGATCCGGTTCGTTACTTCCGACTCCGGCAGCCGTGAATGAATCCCCTCGAAAGGGATGGTGTGAAGAAGCCCCCGGAGGTTGGTCTCGACGTTTGGGGTCAGAGCGACGGGTTGGCGGTCGAGCGTTTACGCTGATTGAGCTGTTGGTGGTTGTGGCGATCATTGCGGTACTGGCGGCCTTGCTGCTTCCAGCGCTTTCCAAGGCTCAGCAAAGGGCTCAATCCATTCTTTGCCTTAACAATCTCCGGCAACTCCAGATTGGGTTTCAGCTCTATGCCGACGACGAGCGGGATAAGTTGCCGCCTTCAGAAACGGATGGAGGGGAGATTTTTATGCCTCGTTGGGTGAATGGTAGCATGGCCCCCGGCCTGGCTCGCTCGCTCTCCGAGCTCACCAATTCCCAGCTCCTTCTCGAGCCGGGGCCGGGTCATATTGGCCCTTACATCCGCGCCGCCGGGGTCTTTCGTTGTCCGTCTGATCAGAGTCGGACGAATCTGACGAGGCGTCGCGGTCCCTTGCGGGTCCGGAGCTACAGTATGAATCCGTACGTGGTCTATGCCGATGGGGTCGGAATTGAGGGCGGGCGACTTCAATCCTACTCCCGCACCGCGTTCGTGAAGTTCGCCGATTTCGCGCGGGTCTCGCCCTCTCAGATCTACATCTTTATCGACGAACACGAGCTCACCTTGGGCAACGGCAAATTCTCATTCAATTGGCCTTTGGGTCCTCATTCGTACTGGCCGGGGCATTGGCCGGCGCGGCGTCATGCCAACCAGGGAGCGTTTAGTTTTGCGGCTCCGGATGAGTTTGTGTGGGTAGGAAGGGAGGGGAAACCTTCGGTTGTGGGGAGCCTTGGTGCGCAATTCGCCCCTTGGTGACCCGCTGGAGAAGCCCCCGGGCGGAGCCCTTTTGAGGGGCT
>JAFLEF010000026.1 GCA_017309115.1 Verrucomicrobiota bacterium
TGGGACAAATTATTGACCCCATTTCCCAACTGCAATGCAGTTGAAAATCGACCTGCTCTCCCGTGACCAAAAGTGAGGCAAAAACCATTCAAAAACCCACTTCCAACTGCATGGTTACGGCTGAGAGCTGAGAGCTGAGAGGTAAGCGGGAAGCGGGAAGCGGGAAGCGGGTAGGGCGAGGCTCTGTCCGAGCCGTTTGTGTCCCGGCGAAGGACGCGTAGGGAGTCCACCCGTGCACGGCTCCGCGGAGCGTCGCCCCACCGGGGAAGGGCGGCTGAGAGGTGAGAATTCCAGAAGATGACGTCCATGCCGAGGTCCCCCCATGTCTGCCCTCTCTTCGTCTTCTTCCTGGTTTCATGTTTTCCAGATTTGCCTTTATTCCGCTTTCCTCTCCTGGGGCGTGGGGGTGGTGACGCGGTGGTTGCGACTGGCGCCTCGCCCATGGGAAAGCGGTTGCTTCGCAGACCTTCTGCTCCCGCCCTCCGCAGATCGTGCTTAACTTTCAACTTTCAACTCTCAACTTCCCCGCGGAGTGCGGTTAGGGTCCGTGGGTGCCGTCTGACTCGACACTGATTTCCGCCACTGACCTCGACGTTTGTTTCAATGAACAGGTGGTTCTGAAGAAAGCTTCCCTCTCCGTTATGGAGGGGGATCGTATTGGTTTAGTGGGCCGCAATGGTTCAGGAAAATCCACGTTCCTCAAAATCCTGTCCGGTTTGATGGAACCGGATTCAGGCGTGGTTTCGCCCCGGCGGGATCTGGTGGTGAGCTATCTGCCCCAGGAATTCGCGCTCAGTCCCAACCTGAACGTGCGAGACAACGTGCGGGAAGGCGCCCGGGTGGTGCTCGATTTCATTCACGAGTTCGAGAATCTCCCGGCGAACTCGAAGCGCCATGACTTCCTGGAGGAGCGCATTCTCGCGCTGGATGGTTGGGACCTGGATCACCGGATCGAAACCGCCATGTCCCATTTGCACTGTCCGGATGGCGAGCGGTCGGTAGACCAGTTGTCCGGCGGTGAGAAGCGCCGGGTGGCGTTGTGCCGGGCCATTATTTCGCAGCCGGAATTGCTGATTCTCGACGAGCCGACCAACCATTTGGACAACGAGTCCATTGAGTGGCTGGCGGATTACCTCGAGCATTATCCCTCAGCCTTTCTCCTGGTGACCCACGACCGGCACTTTCTGGAACGTTGCGTGAACCGGATTGTCGAACTGGCCGAGGGAACCTTCTGGTCGCATTCCGGGACGTACGCCGATTACCTGCAGGCCAAGGCGGCGCGACAGGCCACCTCGGAATTGGTGGAGCACAAGCGGTTGGTGGGACTGAAGCGGGAGCTGGAATGGTATCGCACCGGACCCCGGGCGCAGCGCACCAAGTCCAAGATTCGCATGGCCGCCGTCGAAACTGCGGTGGCGGAGAAGGCGCCGGAGTTTGAGCGCGATGTGGACCTCGTGATTCCGCCGCCGCCGCCGTTGGGTAATCGGGTTGTGGAGTTGGCGAATGTGGGCATGGAACTGGGCGGGCGACGCCTGTTCTCCGGGATCAGCATGACGTTCGCCGGCGGTCAGCGCGTGGGCATCACCGGTCGAAACGGCCTGGGCAAAACCACGCTGCTCAAAATCATTCTGGGTCAGATGAAGCCGACCGAAGGCGAAGTGCGGGTGGGGCAACTGACGAAGTTCAACTACGTCGATCAGAGTCGGCTCCAGTTGAATCCCGAGCGGACGGTCCTCGATGAGGTCAGCGACGGCACTGAGTTTGTGGTGTTCGGCGAGGGCCGATTGTCGCTGCGAGCCTATCTCAAGCGCTTTCTTTTTACCGACGACCGGATTGTCACTCTGGTGAAGTATTTGAGCGGCGGGGAACGGAGCCGATTGCTGCTCGCGCGAATTCTCAAGCATGGCGGAAACTTCCTGATTCTTGACGAGCCGACGAACGATCTGGATTTGCCAACGCTACGAATCTTGGAGGAGGCACTGATTGCGTTTCCGGGGGTAGTCCTGGTGGTGAGCCATGACCGATATTTCCTGAACCGGGTCTGCACGGACATTCTGGCCTTTGAGGGCGACGGTCGGGTGTCGCAGAGCGTTGGAGACTACGACTACTATTTGGAGAAGCGGCGCAAGGCCGAGGCGGTGGCGGCGAAGAATATTTCTGCGGTGGTGGAGAAACCCAAGGTTGAGCCGCCCCGGCCCGCCGTGAAGGGACGAAAGCTCACCTTCAAGGAACAACAAGAATTGGCCGGCATGGAAGCGGCGATTCATGCAGCGGAACAGAAGGTGGCGGAGTTGGAGGCCAGATTTGCCGATCCGGAGTTCCATCGGAAACACGGCCCGAAGGCGGCAGAGTTGACCGCCGAATTGGAGACGGCCCGGGCGACCGCCGCCCGGTTGTTTGCGCGCTGGGAAGAGCTCGAAGCGATCAAGCACGCGTCGTGAGGGGAATCAGCTGAGAGCTGAGAGCTGAGAGCTGAGAGCTGAGAGGCAAAGCGGTGAGCGGGTAGGGACGGACCGCTGGGCCGTCCCCGGTTGGCCGGCGTAGCCTGGCCGACCGGCGCTTACTGGTCAGCGCTGGAAGTCGTGCCGCTCCGACCTCCCGTGACGCTCTTGAAAACCGAATAGCGGGTGGAATCTGGAAAACTTGAAAACAGGAAGTGACCGGAGAGGGGGCGGGTAAGCGGTAAGGGCGGAGAAGGTGACGTGGTTGGGGCTGACGGGATTCGGGGGGCGTTTGCGAATTGATGCGCCGCGTGGGAAAGCGACAGAAGGTCTGCCCCACTCCATAACAGGCCGTCTTTTTCCTGTTTTCCTGTGTTCCAGATTCCTTACCGCTTACCTGGCTTCCCTGGGCGGGTGTCCGTTTGACGCTGACCAGCCTGGGCCGCGTTCCTTCGCTCCGCTAGGAAACGCGGGGACGGCCCAGCGGTCCATCCCTAACGCGCTTCCCGCTTGCCTCGGGTCACTCCTGGATGGTGACGGAGCGGGTGTCCTGTTGCCGGAGGAGTTCGGTGGCGCGGTTGGTGTCGAAGCGGCCTTGGGCGCTGAGCAGGATCGCGGGGTTGGCCGAAGTCTGGGGCGGTAAGGCTGGCCACTGCGCCAGGGCGGCGTCTTTTCGCTGCTCGCGGACAGATTTCGGTGCGAGGAAATCGAATTCGAAATCCTTAAAGCCCGGCAGGGTTCGCAGCGCGCGAGCGGCGACATAGCGAACGGGACCGTAGGAGTCTCCCAGCAACTGGGCGAGCACCGGGGCCAACCACTGGGTGCCAGACACCTCCTGCGCGGGCGCCCAGCCGAAGTGCCAGGCAGTAATGACGCGTTGGGCGGCGTCTCCCTTCAGCAGCCAAAGGACAGCCGCTGAAAGGTCGGCTTGTTCCGCGGTCAAGGTTGGCGCGGGCTGATGGTACCACCGTTCGAGATGTTCGGCGGTCCAAGCGAGCGAACGGTCGAGATGACAGAGATTGCAAGCGTTGGGCGTACCGTGAGTCCGACTGGGCTCGACCCGGGGCGAGGTGATCTGATGGGAGCGAATGGCGTTGAACAGCGCATACGTGGTGTGCGGCATATGGCAGTTCAGACAGTTGCTTCCGGAGGAGTTTGGGGCGTGAAAGGTGTGTCGGTTGAGCTCGGTGGTGTATTGCGGTTCGGAGTGACACTGGGTGCAGGCGGCCGGGGTGCCCCCGCGTCGGGACAACTGATCGGCGGGATCGCTGTCATGCATCGAGTGGCAGGAAAGACAGGTCATTTTGCCCCGGGTATGACAGGCCGATGCCAACAACCCGGAGTATTCGCGACCCCCGGCGAGGATGGTTCCATCGTCCCACCAGCGTTCGGCGAAGAAGCCGCGGTTTCGTTCCAGTTCGGCCTGGCGATTGGTGGCTCCGTTGAGATTGGGGTGGAGGAGATAATGACGCGTTCGGAAGAGATCTTCGCCGGGTTGAAAGAGGGGGCCTTTGCGAGCGGACTCCAGGGCGAACTCTTCCTTTACGTTGAAGACTCCATGACATTGGCCGCAGACCTGAGTGGAACGAACGGAATCGAGTTTGGCGGGATTGACGATCGTGGGATCGGGGCCGCGGTCGGTGGCGCGGGCGACGGGTTTGCCGACCAGACGATGTTTGTCGACGTGGCGTTCGCCTGGGCCGTGGCAGGCTTCGCAGGCGATCCCGAGTTCGCCTACGCGGGTGCGAAGTTTTCCCTGGGCATCCAGTCCGGGATTGCCGCCGGTGCTGTGGCAACGGATGCAATGGTGATTCCACTGAGTAACCAGTGGTTCGGTGTCGGTGGGGCCGCGCATGAAGGCTACGTCCCGCGGAATCCAGCGCTGATCTTCCTTCAGGTAGACCAGCGGCAGGGTCTGAAGCAGACCCGGATAGCGGGAACTCGTGACCCAGTAGGTTTGGTAGTGGTGCGATCCCGTGGTCATGACCACCGGGCGTTTGACCCGCGGGATTTCGTCCAGGGACAGCTTTTTGCCGCCTTGGATGACATACATCATCACGTCGGGATCCGGCATTTCCGCCCAGAATTTCCCGCCTTCCTGAAAGACTCGGTAGGCGAGTCCATTGCAGTTGATGGTGCTGCCGTCAAAGGATCCCAGAACAGTATCCGGCGTGGCCGGCTGGGTCATGGTCCGGTGATAGCTGCGATGCCAACTGGCATGTTCATCCTCGTGGCATTCCAGACAGCGGTGGGAGCCCACGTATCCGGCTTCGGGCCGATCCAGCGGCAGCTGCGTCTTGAGCCAGCGGAGGTAGCTCTCCAAGCCGGCCTCATTGGTGGTGGCGGCCGATCCGAAGAACCCGATTCCACCGAGCCACGCGAGCAGGACTGCGGCACGGAGGACGCGAAGAAGTAGGCCGGACCGGTTCATCGACGAGGCTCTCCCAAAAAGAAAAACGGGAGACCGGATTTCCACCCGGTCTCCCGTTGAAGTGCAATCCGGATTATTTGGCGCTGTAGTAGGCCTGGCCGTCACCCGGGGTCACCGAGTAGGGCGAGGTCGCACCGGCCACGGCGGTGTAGGTGCCACCGAGGGTGGAGGACGACATCAGCGTGCCGCTGTAGGTCAGGACCAGCTTGCCGTCGGTGACGGTGTAGCCAGAGATGCCGCCCGGGGTGAGCGTGGGCTCAGGCACCGTGCGGACCTTGTAAGACTTGAGAGCGCCCGTCTGGGTGCCGTTAACCAGAGCGCGGGATCCGTCGGCATTGACCGAGAACCATTCCACGCTGGCGCCACCGCCGCCTTCGAACCAGAGCAGGCGGAAGAAGTACACGCCCGGCTGATCAATGCGGAAGTACATGAGCGTATCAGCCGCGCCGCGACTGGCGTCAACGGCGCCGATTTGGATCGCCGTCGGGGAGTTCGTTGTGCCGGTCCAGAGACCGAAGCCGTCGTCGCTGTTCACCACCATGGTGTACAGACCTGCCGCCGGGAACTCGACGAACGTCCGGATGTCACCGGTGATGTTGTCGGTGAGATCGCCGATGCCCGGGATCAAGTCGTCTTGGACCGCCAGCGCACCTTCGGCGGCGCCGGTGAAGTTACCGGCGTTGCCACCGGCTTGCTCCATGTTGACGTAGGTGACGTCGAAGGCGCCGTTTACTTCGGCACTGGCGTCGTGGATGGAAGGTCCGAGTTGACCGAGGAGTTGAGCTTCGGCCGCGGCGATGGAGGTCGGGCGGTTGGTCTCAATCTGGTGCGTCCGGAACCGGAGACCCGGCTGAGCGCCCGTGCCCAACGCGGTGGCGTAGGCGGTCGGGATGATCTTGTAGTCCGGAGCGACGAACGAGATGGGATCAACCACCTGAGTGCCGCCGGCAGTGGTGAAGCCGATCTCCAGGGTGTGGAGGGACTTCGGAGCAAACACCGTCGGGCTGGTGTACCGAATGATAATCTGGTTACCGGGGGCGCCTTCCGCGTTCACCGGACGGGTTACCGAGGCCGGGGTGACCGTGGCGCCGTCCAGCTTCAGGGAGACGCCGGCGGCTTCGTTCACGGTCAGCCAAGCGGGTTCCGTGATGGTCGCCGTCACGACGGTCGGAGTGGACGAGGCGGTCGAGTAGCTCGGAGCGATGAACGTCCGGGTCTCTTCGATGGCCTTACCCTCGTTGGAGGTGTAGGCGACTTTGACCGTGTGGCTCGACTTGGGCGCCCAGATCTTGGGGTCCTGATTGTGGGTGATGATCCACTGCGAACCTTCCTGGATCTTGGTGTTGGGAACCACGGTTCCGTCGAGAGTGACGGTGACCGGCTTGGTTTGGTCGACCGTTTTGCCGAGACCTTCGGCAACGCGGGCGGTCAGTTCGACGCCCGTGGCGGACAGACCGACCAGCAGCGGCGGGGTGCCGACGGTGATGTTGTCAACGGCCCACCACCAGTCATTGGCGCCCTTTTCCATTCCGAAGGTGAGCTTCAGATTGGTGAGGTTGCCGGGATTGTTGATCGGAATGAGGATCGACTCATTCGGAGCGTCTTCTTTGAAGAACGGACCATCCGCTTGGGAGTCCCAGCGCAGGATCTCCACCGGCTCGCCGCCGTTGAAGGACGCGCGAATCAACGCGGTCTGGTTATTGATGGCCTCACCTTCGGGGCCGACCGGCCAGTTGGCGCCGCCGTCATCAAAACCTTCCGGACGCCAGGAGGAGTCAAACGCCAAGACCAGGGTGTTAGCGGCCGAGGCGGTCACCGCGGCGTTTTGAGTGGTGACGTACGATTCGAAGAAGCCCTTTTCGTGGGCGGAATCGTCCCATTCGTCGGGATCGGCGATCATGATGGTTCCGACGCCCAAAAGGAATTCGCCGCGGCGCTGACCATCAACCGTGGTCCACCAGTCCCGTCGGGCGAAGCTCCAACCGGCCCACTCCGTGCGGCCGTCCAGAGCGGTGCCAACGCCAGGCATTTTGCTATCATCAACAACCCAACCTGCCGGAGGGGTCTTGGTCCAGACCTGAACTCCCTGTGAGGCCTCCTCCACATTGGGCCCGAGAGTCAGAGATTCGAAGTCTTCGTAAAACGAAGTTTGTCCGAGAGCGGCACCTGAAAGAATCAGGCTGGCGCTCAGAGCCAGGGCCGCCTTCAGGCAGCGCTGACCCTGCATTTTTCGATCTTGCGATGGATACATATGGATAGAGATGAGAATCCGTTCGATGGGGCCTTACTGACCTTGAGCGGATCCGGCCCCCTTTAGACCCGCTGCAGCTCCAACCGGCAATGGTAGAGGCGTTCTGTTGCCACAGATTTGCCGAAAATCCAGCATCCGTAGCATTTGTGACCTGTTTGTAATCAGTTCAGGCATTTGTCTGCGAGTCAACCGAATGCCCGGATTGGGTTACCTGGTAAGGAGCGCTTTTGCCCAAGAGAAGTTCCCAATCGGCTTTTTGCAGCGTTTGTTCGAAGGGGCAGCCCCGGGGGGAAACCACGGATTTCAGTCGCTCCCAGAGGTTCTGATTCTCGCCCTTGAGAAAGGATCTCAGGGGTTCGTCCCACTCCCCGGCGAGAGTCAGGCGCCAGCGGGCGGGACCCCGGCGCAACAGGAGCGGGCGGGGTAGATTCAGCGGAGTCAGGTCGGGATGGTTCGCCAACATCAGCAACCGCAGCCAGGCGGTGAACGTTTCCCGGGCCGAATAGCCGAAGGGTTGACCCGCAGCGAGCAGGCTGTGGTCAGAGGGTGAAGTGTCGCTCAGTCCGGTTTCCAGGCCCTCGGAATCCCGCCGCAGCCAAACCCATTTTCGACTTCGGGACCACTTGCCGGCGCGATTGAAGGTGGGTTGATAAGTTCGAATGAGTTCCGCTTCCCGCGCCAGGGCGCCGGCTTCATCAGAACACTGTTCCCAGCGAACGAAACTGGCGGTGTGAATCAGTCGGATCAGGCGGCGGGACTGGCCTTCGGTTCGCCGGTAGGAGTTGAGGCGTTGACGCAAATTGCGGGCTTTGCCGACGTAGAGCAGTTGGCCGTTGGGGCCGACCAGCCAATAGACTCCCGGGCTGGTGGGCAGGGCGAGGAAGAACTCCCGGCCCAGACGTTCGACCAAAGGCTGGGCGGCGGGCAACAACCGCAACTGACGTTCCCCCATGGTAATCGCCTTCAGGTTGAGGCCGGCGGCGGAGTTCGTTGCAGCTCCTGCAACACCTTCACCGTAAACATGCCGAACGGTTGTTCCTCCTGCAGATAGACCCAATCGTTAATCTTCGAGATGGGTACCGAAACCGGGTCCCCCGATTTCATTCCTCCCAGATCCACGGGGTCGTTGCCAAGTCGGCCCAGAATCTGGTCGGGCTGGAGTTCGTCGACTTCGATCCAGATGAACTCGGTGTTGCCGTCCCGGGAGATGGGCGCCTTAACGGAGAAATGATTGCCCGAACGGGCCTGGAAGGCGGCGACGAATTCCGGCCAACGTTGGCGGGCTTCGGCTACGGCCGCCACCATGCGTGGGTCATCGTCGGGTACTTCGATGACCGGCAGGCGGGTGGGCTCGGCGAACAATTCCAGGGCGTTGGGTCCCTTCAGTTTCTCTTCCAGGGAGTCGTCCCAGTGATTGAATTGGCCGGTTTCGGGCCGGTAGATGGCCTGGCACTCCGGACCGGCCAGGGCGGCAATGAGTTGAGCGATGGCGGGGTAGTGTGCCTCCCGGGATTGGGTCGGATCGAGGGAAACCATCAGGTCCACAGCGAGCCACGCTCGATTCTCTTCGAGTACCTGTCGCAGCCGCCGATCCCGGTTTTGGTCGGCCATTTTTTCGGGTTCAGAGAAGTACGGCTCCGAATTGTTGTGGACCATGAACATACCTTGGGGCGAGCCCACCAGGAACAGGGGGGATCGGCCCCCGACCCAGCGCGGTTCCTTAGTTTCGCCTTCGGGAGGGGAATCGGCTTCCTGGAGCACCCGGTACTGGCCTCCCCACGCGGCTTCGCAGTAACTGGCCAGGCCTTTGGCGTCGAGAAAGCGGGGTCGGCGCAGCAGCAGCGCCAGGGAAATCATGGGTTTACCCTCGCCCGAAGATTCATCCGCGGCGTCTTGGGCGGCGAGTTCGGCGGGTGAGAAGTGTCGGTAAACATCCACGGCGGTCCAGGCCAGGGCTAGGAGAAGGAAGGCGCGCCACCAACCAAATCCCTGGGAGGCGAGACCCCAGGCTTGGGCGGCGGCCAGCAGACCCAGGATCACGACTGCCGGCCAGCGGGCCCAACCGCGTCGAAACCACAGCAAGACCCCGGATGCAAGCAGAGGCAACCCGAGCAGCAGCAGCAGCCAGCCGGCGATGCCCAGGGAGGGATTCGACCAAAAGCGGAAGCCGACAAAGCTGAGGATTCCTCCCCACAGCAGGGTGACGATGGCGTCGGAAGTTCGTTCGCCGCCGGGTGTCCGGAACGGGAGGGCCATGGGCCTACCGTGGAAAACCGGGCGCCCTTCGAGCCAGAAAATTCGCTCTTCTCCTCGGACTGAGCGCACGACGTTCGGGGAGGGGAAGAGTCTGGAAAACATGAAAACAGGAGCAAGACCAGTAATCGGGTGGGGCGAGGCTCCGCCGAGCCGTTCGTGTCCCGGTGAATGACGTGCCAGGAGTTCACACACGCCCAGCTTTGCGGGGCGTCGCCCCGCCGGGCAAAATCTGGGTGCTCTTAACGGGCACTTCCTCGCCACCAGTACAACCAGAAGGCGGGTACTTCCCGTATCAGAGAACGGATCGGCCAGTTGCGGAGCCAGTGATCGGGCTTCGCCGGTACGGTGAATACCTCTATCCCGGCTTGGGCGAAGGCGAGCTTTAGTCGGGGCAAATGGTAGAACTCGCTGACAACCAACACTCGTTGGCCGGCCAGTTGGATTCGGGTGTTCTTGACGGTGGCGGCGGTGTTGAAGCCCAACGGATCGGCCGATAGAGCCGACGCGGGAACACCCAGGGATTCGGCATACCGCTGCATGGCTTCCGTCTCGTGCACGGCGCCATCTCCAGGTCCGCCCGATACAATCAGGCGCTCGACCCAGCCTTCACGATACAATTCGGCGGCCGTCCGAACCCGGTCGGCGACAGCATCCGACAGTTGTCCATCGGCATAAACCCGGGCGCCCAAAACCAAGGCGACCTGGGCGGGGCGGCGATAATCGGTCTTCCCGAAACAAAACGCCTGCAACAGCGGGAATCCCAGAGCGATGATGGCGCCGGCCGCCAGCGTATTTCCCCAACCGCGTTGAACCGGAGGTCTCGCGTGCTGGGCCCACAGCAGTCCCGTCAACGCCAGGCTGAGACAGCCGGAAAGGGTAACTCCATGGGGATTCTGAATTCCGCCGCGGACCAGCAGAAGCGAGACGGTCGCAGCGTTGATCAGGGCGAAGGCCAAGAACAGACCCGTGAGTGCCAGAGTCATTCGTCTCCGGCTTGCTCCCATCTCCGGGCGGACGACCCAGGCCAGCAAGGCTCCGGCGAAACCGACTTCCAGAAGCCACGAAACAGGTGCTCCGAAGGCTCGCAGGTCAATCCACCACAGATTAGCGTGTCCAGGATTTAAGCCGCCCACTCCGGCGGCATTGAGCAGGGTGAATCCGCTCAGGAATAGGGCCAGACCGCGGGCGAAGGACCAGCTGGATGGGGAGCAATCAAATCCGGACGTGGTCATAGGAAGATGCGGTCAGCGAACCGCACTCGCCAGTTCCTGTCCAGAGCCGGGAGGACCTGAAATCGCGGGGGAGGGTTAACTGCAGATTGGTCGGGTCGTGGTGGCGACCGACGCCGGATGGATTACCCGGAATGCCCTGCTGGAGCTGGGCCTTGGTGATCTCACCTTGCGGGGTCAGGACAACGGCGAACTCCTGGTCCGGACCTGTAGCTGGCTGGCGAATCGTTCCGGGCCGCGTTGAACCCGAGTAACTGAAACGAGTGACACGAGTTTCGGCGGGCCGCGTTCCTTGACTTGGTACCTCACGTGCATAGGCTCGCCAGCCATGTTACGCCGGCTCACCGGGAGCGCGTTGCTGCTCGCCTGTCTCTTCGCACTCCCGTTCACATGCCCCGCCCCGATCATTTTTCGGGCGGGAGAAGGCTGGACCTACGAAGCAGTGGGTGGCAGCGGTTCCAATTGGGAACGCAAACGCGCCAAGGACCAACTCCAGGTGGCGCAGGAGGCCTTTGATCGCGGGGAGTATCGGCTCGCGACCAAGGCGGCTAACCGGGTGGTCAAGGTCTGGCCCTTGTCCGACTATGCCGGTCGGGCGCAGTACCTGATTGGCCGCAGTTACGAAGGTCGGAAAATGGATGAGCGGGCGTTCAAGGCCTACCAGTTGACGCTCACCAAGTATCCGAAGGTCGACAACTACGACGAAATCCTTTCCCGCCAATACACCATTGCCCAGCGGTTCCTGGGCGGTCAGCGGTTCAAGTTGTTTGGAGTGCTGCCCTTGTTCCGTAATATGGAGAAGACCGCCACGATGTTCGGTCAGGTGGTCGGCAATGGTCCGTACAACGAGACCGGTCCCAAGGCGCAGTTGGACATCGGCACCGCCCAGGAAAAGCTGAAGCGGTACCCGGCGGCGGTAAAAGCCTACGAAAAGGCGGCGGACCGTTACTTTGACCAGCCATTGGTGGCGTCCGACGCAATCTATCGGGCCGGTCAGGCATGGGAGAAGCAAGCGTTGCGGGCGGAGTACGACCAATCCAAAGCCGGCGCGTCCATCGACCTCTTCAAGGACTTCATTGAGCTGTATCCCGATGACAAACGGGTGCCGAAGGCGGAAGAAGCCATCGCCGTGATGCGCCTGGAACAGGCCCGGGGTGCCTACGAGACCGGTCGCTTCTATGAACGTTATAAGCGCTGGTTGGGCGCCGTAATCTACTACAACGAATCGCTGCAGCGGGACGCCAATTCGCCCTATGCGGAACAGTGTCGGCAGCGAATCGAAGTTTTGAAGCCGTTGGCGGATGCCCAGGCGAAACGAATCACCGAGTACGAGGAGAAGGTTCGTCAGCGCAGCCGCGCTCGGGCCACCAACGCCCCACCGATCTCTCCGAAGCCGGTGCCGCCCGCGCCGCAATCCGACGCTCCGCAAGCGGCCGATCCGGCGAAGCCCGCCGCCAACTAGTCCGGTCTGCGACCTGCCGCCCCGTCCGATGTGGAATTCCCTCCGCCTGTTGGTTGCCGGAACCTGCCTTTTGATCCTCGGGTCCGGCTGCGCCTACCGCTTGGGTCCTACCAACGACCAAGTGGCCGGGGCGCAGACGATCGCGATTGACTACTTCCCCAATCAATCACTCGAACCTCAGTTGACGGATCTGGTGGCCACGGCGGTTCGACGGGAAGTACAGCGGGATGGCACCTTCAAGTTGGCCAGTCGGGGATCGGCCGACATCGTCGTTTCCGGAACAATCATCAGTTACGGCCGATTGCCCGTTGGATCGAAGCGCGACGACGTGCTCACGCCGACCGACTACGACGTCAAGATCACTGCGAAAGTCCGGGCGGTTCGGGGAACGCAGACCGTGTATGAAGGCGAGGTTTCCGGGAGCGCCCAGGTGGTGTTCAATGCCGATCTGAACAACGCCGAGCGGGAGAACAATCCGGTGGCCGCTGAGAATCTGGCCCGCAATCTTCTCAGCGCGATCGCGAATGGAAGCTGGTGAGCGAACGTCCGATTCGGCCGATGTGGAAATTTCTGCGGCTGTGGTGCGGTGTGATGCTCTGGGGCGGAGCGTCCCTAATGGCGGCGGATTGGCCGCAGTGGCGAGGACTGAATCGGGATGGCCAGATCACGGAGGCGCTTCCAGCCACCCTGCCGTCGGATCCAGAGGTCAAGTGGCGTCTGCCCGTCGCACATGGTTACGCCGCGCCGGTCGTGGGTTCGGGCAAAGTGGTGTATCTCGATGATTCCGGCGGCGTGGAGACGGCCCATGCGTTGGATGCTGTGACGGGTCAGAAGCTTTGGTCGGTGCCGTTGGGTGAGAGTTTTGCCGATGAATTTGAACCCGGACCGCGCTGCACACCGGTGATTTTTGGAGAACATGTGTTCGCCCAGACCACCAAGGGCGAATTTCGGTGTTTACGTCTGAAGGATGGCGGAACGGTTTGGCGCACGAATTTCGCCGATTTCGGGGCGGTCTGGATTTCCGAGCGCAATACCGGTACCGGGGCGGCGAGTCGTCGGGGCAACACCGGTTCGCCGGTGGTCACGGCCGAACGGGTGTTGGTGCAAGTCGGCAGCGCCGAGGGCGCCAGCATCGTCGCCTTCGAACCATTGACCGGGCGGGTTCTTTGGAAGTCTCAGAATGATCTAACCACCTATTCGTCTCCGGTGCTCGCCACGCTTGCCGGACGCCCGCAGTTCATCAGCGCGACCTGCGAAGGACTGCTGGCTCTGGACCCGCAGGATGGAGGCGTTCTGTGGCGGGTGCCGTTTCGAACTGCCGCCAATCGCAACGTGCTGACCCCGCTGGTGCTCGACGACACGGTGTATTTTGCCAGTCATTCGACCGGACTGCGAGCGGTCCAGGTGAAGCCGGCCGGGTCGGGTGTGACCAATCGCGAAACGTGGTTGAATCGGGACCTGAAGCTGAACCTTTCGAGTTTGGTGGCGGTGGACAATCACCTGTACGGACTCGGACCGTCCAAGGACTTCATCTGCATCGACCGGACTACGGGCCAGCGGAAGTGGAGCCAGTCGGGCTTTGGCGACGTGGCGTCTACAATCGCATCAGGTCAGCGGTTGCTGGTGCTGACCGATCTGGGCGAGGTGCGTCTGCTCGCGGCGAATCCGGAGAAGTACGAGGAGTTGGGTCGGCTCCAAGTGTGCGGCAAGACCTTCTCGCATCCGGCGTGGTCGGACGGAGTGATGTATGTCCGCGATCCCCGGGAATTGCAGGCTCTGCAAATCACGAAAGCAGACCGCTGACGCCCTTGGAAGCTCGACTTGCGTGGGAGCTTTCGGAACGATTTCTTGGTGAAGTTTAAGGATTCCCACCGTCCCGAAGGCGAGCCTGAGAAACCGAATCTCTCGGTTCAGCCGGGAACACCGCCCAAGTTGTCGAAAGCCCAACGGGACTTCCAGCGACTCACTCAGAAGATTGAAAAACTGCGGGCGAAGTTGGAGCGGAAGACGGAGGAGTTTCGCGAGGCGATGCGCTTTCTAGGAACGGAGTTGCATCCGCTGGACCTCCAGGTCGCCGACCGGACCAAACAAACGATCCGACTGGTGTTTCCCTTCATGTCCGAAACCAAACGCGGCCACGACTGGGAACAAAAGGTGCGGAAATGTTTGCAGATTCAACTGCTGACGGTGGTGCGGTTGGAAGGCGATCTGGTGGACGGAGATCTGAAGGAGATTTTCCGGGTGGTGGAAGGCAAGACCGTGGAGGAGTCCAAAAAGGAAGAAGAAGAAGCGACGCGCGTGGAGATTGAGCGGGAGATCAAGGATCTGGGACTGGATCCGCGGGTGATGATGTCCGAAGGCCTGCCCAATGCGGACCAGTTGAAGGAGATTATGGAACACCTCGCCCGGAAATTCGAAGCCGGGTTGCCTCCGGAGCGGCCGAAGAGTGCCCGGCAAGTGGCCAAGGAAAAGGCGCGGGCCGAACTCCGGTCCAAGGATCTGGGCAGCCTGTTCAAGCAGTTGGCCAAGTTGTTGCACCCTGACTTGGAACAGGACCCGGTGTTGCGGGTGCAAAAGGAGGCCGACATGAAGGAACTCAACCAGGCCTACGAGACGGAGAATTTGCACCGGATGCTCCAGCTGGAGGCCAAGTGGATCGTTCGGGAGCAAGGCAACGCCGCCCACCTGAGCGGGACCAAACTGGCCATTTACAACGAAGTGCTCCGGGAGCAGGTGGAAGAGTTGGAAATGGACCTGGAGGATCTGCCGGATGATCCGCGTTTTGAGCCATTGCGGATGTACTTGGATCCGTTCACCGGCGAGCTGGAGTTGGATCAGGCGGGGGCTCTCCAATTCCGCCGCGAGGTGGTGTGGCGGATGGATCAGATGATTCAAGGGCTCAAGGGGCCCAACCCCCTGGCGGCGGTCCGGCGGCTCTTGGAAGATTTGGATGATAGTCTTCCTCGGTGGCGGCGGCGTTGAAAGCTGAGAGCTGAGAGCTGAGAGCTGAGAGGTCGGAACGGTGGGGCGAGGCTCCGCCGAGCCGTTCGTGTCTCGGCGGGTGAGATGTGTGGGACGCCATTCGCGAGAGGTTCGCGCGAGGCGTTTGGACTGCGCCAGGCCTGTGGCGCTTTGGGGCGGGTGGATGGCGGCTGGGGATTGTGGACGGACTGACGCTTCAGCCGCCGTGACCAAAAGCGGTAGTAGCTCGCTGCGCTCGCGACCGCAGTCCATGACGCTTCGCGCGAATGACGCGGGGGAGGGAACTGAACCGGCTGGGTCCGCCGCGCAGACGGCTCAGTGGAACCTCGCCCTACCGGTTGGATGTTGGATTCGCCCCACCGGGGATCAGGCAGTCACGCCGAGGGCCTGGGCCAAAGCCGTTCGTAGCCGGGATTCGCTGCCGGGATTCACCCAGCACCAGTCGCCCAGGTTGGCGTCGTTCTCCTGCCAGTGGGCTTCGGTGGGCACGTAGCCGGTGGCTCCGTCGCCATACCCGGCCACGCAAATAAAGTCGTCAGGTCGCAGTTGCTGGGCGACGAGCTGGTAGTCCACGTAGGTTTCACCCGGAAGCAACACCACCGCGGCGGATCCGAAATCCAGACAGGGAATCTCGAGGGGAATTCCCTGCCGCACCCGCCGACGCCAGCTTAGCCCCATCGCGGCGAGACACTGGTGGAACGGCTTCTCTCCGGAGACGAGTTTGGCAGGCAGATCGGCCTCGGTGAATCCGGGTGAGGTGCGCGGTTCAAGGGTTAGGGACGCGGAACGAAAGGTCCAGGAGGGCAGGGGAGTTCGGTGGGTGTTTTCCCACGCCTCCGCCATGGCTTGCCGCAGCCGTTCGGCCAGCACTGCGCGATTCTCCCGCGCACCGGTATTGTACTTACCGGCGGTGACGTTGCCGCTCGCCCCGGAAACGTAGAGCTGAAACGACTCGGGGGTTTCATTCTGACGCGCCCGACGGGCCAGTCCGGGAAAGTCGGCAGAGACTTCCCCCTGACCGTAATAACTCATCGGATGAACCGCATAGAAGCTCACCGCCACTAATGGTTGATTTCCGTTCCAGAAGCTCAGGGTCTTCAACCACGGATCGATCAGGCCTTCGCCAGCAGCAATGGCGAAGGCGTTGCGGGTGGCACTGGTTCGATCCCAGCGCACCGTGCCGTCGGGCATTTCATACCGCCGGTTGGAAGCCACCTGAATCACGCGCGCTTGTCCGGTGCCCAGATGAGTGACGGGTTGGGCGGAAGGGCGGGCGGATTTCAGGGCGGCTGCGGTTCGTTGAACGGCCACTTCATGGAAGTCCAGATCGCACACGCTCCCGGCCAGAGAGCGTTCCCGGAGGATCCGTTCCGCGGTCAGATCCGCCACCGGGGCGTCATGTTGGTGCAGGGTGCTGATCATGACGCGCTCCGGTTGGGTTCCAGCGGCATCGGCGAGGACCGTTTGCCAACGGGCGTAGGCGTCGTTGCGCAGTTCGCACCAATCCAGCGATACCCAGACGACCGGAGGTTCCGCGCCGGTGAGGACGAATCCGCGTGCCTCCAATGGATCGGCGACGGACTTGGACACCCAGGAACCGCCCATCATGCCATGTCCGAGGGGCACGGTGATGTCTGCAGCGAAGGGGTAGATCCGGGTGGTCGTTGTGGGCCGGTGTCCGCATCCGGTCAGCGCCAGCACTGCGGCGGCGGTACCGCCGCGAAGAGCGGTTCGGCGGGAAATGTGTTTAACCGGTTTAACCATAGGCGATGGGAGGCTGGCCCGTACTCGGCTCGACGTCAGGTCCTAACCGGTCTCGACCGTATCGAGCTTTCGAGGCCTCCCGGTGTTTTCCAGGTTCATGTTCGCAATTGCCGTTCTGGGCACCTGCGGGCTTGGCGCCCCCAGGCCACTTGTTAGGCTGGCGACGCCATGATCGATTCCATCCGTCAAGCCCTCGCCGACAAGGCCGACTCTCTCCTCAACTTCAGCAATCCCAAGATCCCCCGGGAACATCTGCACCTTCCCAGCCCGGATTTTGTGGATCGCCTGTTTGGCCCCAGCGACCGCAACGCTCGGGTCCTGGCCAATCTCCAACGGATTCACAACACCGGCCGACTCGGTGGGACCGGTTACGTCTCGATCCTGCCGGTGGACCAAGGCATCGAGCACTCCGCGGGTGCGAGCTTCGCCAAGAATCCCGCGTACTTTGATCCGGAAAACATCGTCAAGCTGGCCATCGAAGGTGGCTGCAATTCCGTGGCCTCCACCTACGGCGTGCTCGGTTCGGTCGCTCGCAAGTACGCGCACAAGATTCCGTTCCTGGTGAAGATCAACCACAACGAGTTGCTGACCTATCCCAACAAGGCGGACGAAATTCTGTTCGGAACCGTCAAGCAGGCCTGGGACATGGGCGCCGCGGCGGTGGGCGCGACCATCTATTTCGGTTCGGACAATGCGAGCCGGCAAATCGTGGAAATCTCACAGGCGTTCGCTCTGGCCCACGAATTCGGCATGGCGACGGTGCTGTGGTGTTATCTCCGCAATCCGGCCTTCAAGAAGGACAAGGATTACCACGTGTCGGCCGATCTCACGGGACAGGCCAATCATCTGGGCGTCACTATCCAGGCGGACATCATCAAGCAGAAGCTTCCCGAGAACAACGGCGGGTTCCTGGCGCTGAACTCCGGCGACTCCAGCTATGGCAAGCTCGACAAGCGAATGTACTCCGAACTGTGCAGCGATCACCCGATCGACCTGACCCGGTATCAGGTGGCCAACTGCTATTTGGGCCGGGCGGGCCTGATCAACAGTGGCGGCGCTTCCGGAGCGAATGACTTTAGCGAAGCCGTCATGACCGCCGTGGTGAACAAGCGGGCCGGTGGCATGGGGCTCATTTCTGGTCGGAAGGCCTTCCAACGTCCGATGGCCGAAGGCGTCAAACTGCTGCACGCCATCCAGGACGTGTATCTGTGTCCGGAGGTGACCGTGGCTTGATCCCGGAAGATCTGAAACCGGTAGGGCGAAGTTCCGCCGAGCCAAACGCCGGAGTTGGACCGTGGGTCCGGCTCCGGCGTTTTCGTTGTTTCAGAGGGGAGGGAGGGGAGGTTTAACCACAGATTAACGCCGATTGACGCAGATTAAAGAAGTGGAACGGGTCAAAAATCTGCGAGGCGTGGCCACGCGGGAACGAATCCCTAATCTGAGAGAATCCGTTAATCTGCGGATCCACCCGCGTTACTTCAGTCCCGCGTAGACGTGGTGCACGTCGTCGTGGTCGTCGATGCTCTGAAGGAACTCGACTACTTGGGCGCGTTCCTTTTCGCCGAGATCCACGGGATTCTTCGCCACGTAGCGCATCTCGCTGGCAAGAATGTTCCAGCCCGCCTGTTTGAGCGACTTGCTGACGTGGGCCAGTTCCTTGAGGTCGGTAATGAACCGGGCGCCCTGTCCCTTCTCGGGGATTTCGCCTTCGTCGAGTTTCTCCACGTTCTGCGCGCCGGCTTCAATGGCATCGCCTTCCGCGTCGCGGGTCCCGTCAGCGTGAGTGGCTTCCACCACGCCCACGTGTTCGAAGAAAAAGCCCATCGAACCGGGCTGACCCAGTTGACCGCCCTTGCCGAACAGGTGGCGGATGTCGGGAGCCGTTCGGTTGCGGTTGTCGGTCAGGCACTCCACGACCACGGGAATCTTGTGAGGTCCGAAGCCTTCGTACACCACGGACTCGTACTCGACCTTTTCGTCGAGCAGTCCGGCGCCCTTTTTGATGGCTCGTTCGATGGTGTCCTTGGTCACGCTGGCCTTTTTGGCCTTGTCCACGGCGACGAAGAGTCGGGCGTTGAGATCGGGGTCAGCGCCTCCGAGCTTTGCCGCGATCATGATTTCGCGGACGAGCTTGCCGACGACCTGACCTTTTTTGTGAGCGGCCGCCTCGCGACCGGCTTGTTTCCATTGGGCACCCATGATGAATGCGGGGAGCATGGACCAAAACCGGCGGTGGGAGAAAGGGAGAAAGACCTGACAGACGCCGCCACGGCTGGGCTGTCGGACGGAGAACGAGGAACCGCAGACTTGAGTAGGGCCAAACCTCCGGGAAGGCTCGTCCCGGAAGAGCCATTGGTTATGCCTCGTTTTGTCGCACTACTTCGTGGGGTCAATGTCGGCAAAGGCAAACGGGTGCCGATGGCGGAGTGGCGGCGGTTGCTGGAAGACCTGGGATATCGCGACGTTGAAACGCTGCTGAACAGCGGGAATGCCGTCTTTGAAAGCCCCGGACGGTCTACCCGGAACCACGGTGAGGCCATTCGATTGGCGCTGCAGAAGTCCCTGGGGCTGGAGGTCCCGGTGATCGTCAAATCGGCGGCGGAGCTCGCGGCGATTCAGGAGGAAAACACCCTAGCGAGGGAGGCGCCGGACCCGACCCGATTGCTGGTGGCGTTCACTGCCGAACCAGCCGACCTCCAAAGTCTGGCGGGTCTGGCGGCGCTGGCGGTTCCACCCGAGCGATTTCTGCTGGGCCGCCACGCCGCTTACCTGTGGTGTCCGGCGGGAATTCTGGAAAGCCAAGTGGCGGAAAGTCTCCTGGGGAAGGCGGGACGGGCCGCCACGACCCGAAACTGGGCGACCGTCACCAAGATTCGGGCGTTGCTGGACCGCTGATCTGGGAAGTCGGCGGAAAGGTGTCCGGGGCTTACCCGGCCGATTGGGGAAACTGCGTTCCTGGGTCAGTCAATGTCCGAGGGGGTACCCTAGGGTTTCGGGCATGTGGTGCTCCTACTTGCGGTTGTCGTCCCGGGCTGAGTCCAACCCTGGTCGTTGCTCGTCGTCGGTGCGATTGCGGGTCATGGCCGGTTTGTTGTCGCCCCGGCCTTGTCGTCGGCCGGCCTCAATGCCGTCTCGTCCGCGGCCCAGCTGGGTGCGGATTGGTTTGGAGTATGGGATTGCTTCCCTGGCGGTCTTTGGCTGGCTCTGTGCGGTGTTTCTTTAAGAAAGCTGAGAGCTGAGAGCTGAGAGCTGAGAGGCAAAACTGGAAGGGGTAACCCTCGTAGGGCGAGGCTCTGCCGAGCCGTTCGCGTCCCGGCGGGTGACGCGGGTGGAGTCCACGAGCGCACGGCTCTGCGGAGCGTCGCCCTACCGTGTCGCCTGCTCGCTTTGCTTTTGGGGCGGGATCGGGTTTGCTCGCGGTCTGCCATGCTCAAACACACGCTGATTCATCCCGAGATCAACGCGATCCTGGGTCGGGCCGGTCATCACGCCAAAATCCTGATCGCCGACGGCAATTACCCGGCCTCCACCAAGAAGGGACCGCATGCCCAAGTGATCTCCCTCAACCTGTCGCCGGGCTTGGTCACTGTGGCCCAGACGTTGCGGGCCATTCTGAGCGCCATTCCGGTGGACCACGTGAACACCATGGGCATTCCGGCCGATGATTCGTATGCCAAGTTGGGCGAACCACCGGTTTGGGAGGAGTTTCGCGGAATTCTGCAGGAAGCGGGGTTGCAGACGCCGCTGGAGCCCATCCTAAAGTGGGACTTCTACAAGGCCGTGGAATCCACCGATCACGTGCTGACCGTGCAAACGGGTGATCAGGCGTTGTGGGCCAATGTCCTGCTGTCGGTGGGCTGCCGAGAACCGGGCCGATAGTCGACGACCGGTCCCCAAAAACCGGTTGAGAGTTGAAAGTTGAGAGTAGCGAAAACCGGTGAACCGGATCTGCATGGTGTCCACAAACCCATTGGCATCTCTAACGTGCTGGATTCGAGGCCTTTTCTCTCAACTCTCAACTTTCAACTCTCAACTGGTTTGTGGGTAGTTGAGAGAAAAGTCCTGGAATCGAGCACGTTGGACGTGCTGACAGGTTTGCGGACACAAGGCGGATTCGGTTCACCGATTTTGGCTCCTTTCAAGAATCTGGCTGGCAGTCATTCTGAAGGCATGAAGGTCGCGCTTCTCACCGGTCTGGTGGGGCTGGGAATTCTGCTCGTGGTGTGGATTTCCCGGAGGGCCCCGTCGGAACTCGCGGCGATCGCTCCCCTTCCAGCGGCGGTTACGACGGACCGGGTGGGAACGGGCGGTTTGGCGGTTCTGGATCCCCAGCAGTCCGCAGAGGATCGAGCCCGGACTCTCGCGGGCTGGTCGGCGGATCGGGTTCGGCAACACGTGCCGACGGTGGTCGGTTGGGCGGAGTCCGGGCCAGTCCCCCTGCGTGCTTCAGCCATTTGGGCTCTGGGTCTCGCCGGAGGTTCAGTGGCCTTGGAAACCTTGGAACGAATCATGGCCGACACCGACACCGAGGCGTCGTTGCGCGCCGACGCGATCACGGCGCGGGCGCGGGCCGACACGCATTCGGTGGAATTTGCCGAACGGTGGGTGAGCGATCCGCAGCCAGCGGTCGCGCTCGCGGCGCGGCGGGTGTTGCGTCGGGAGGAGCGGCCGCCGGACGAGAAAATCCCCACCACCCTGGTGGAATGGCAGGAGGCGGTGGCCACCGGAGGCGATGCGGCGGCGGGGCGGAGGGTGTTTTTGTCGCCGCAGGTGGGCTGCGCGCAATGTCACGTGGCCGAGGGCCGTGGCCGGGTCGCCGGCCCGGGGATGGATGGGCTGGGACGGGATCGGGCGACGTTGATCGAAGCCATCGTCGAGCCGGCCAAGGTGGTTCATCCCGACTTCCAAAGTGCGGTTGTGGAAACCCGCTCGGGAGAGCTGTGGCAGGGAATTCAGGCCCGAACGGCAGCCGATGGAACGGTGACGTTGATTGGACTGGACGGTCAGCCTTGGAGTTGGCCGGCGTCGGAGGTGGCGAAACTGGAGATCCTCCCGGGATCCATCATGCCGGAAGGTCTGGCTGAAGCCATGACCCGGGCGGAGTTTCGGGATCTTTTGGCCTACCTCGAATCGCTGCGGTGACGGGATCTTCCGCCAGGACGCCATTTCCCTGCGAAGGAATCCGTGCGGGCTCGGTGATCCGAGGTTCCAATAGCTCTTAGAATCGGGCACTTTGGAGCATGCGGATGGCGTGGGCGTTAGTCCTGGTTTGGGTCACGAGTGGAATCACTTCGGCTCAACAGCTTCCGGTTTCCTGGCGAGTGGATGATCCGCAGCTCGCGGCGTATTTTGCCGCCGAAGTTCGGCGAATCGAGTCGCGGGGGCTGACAGAAGTTCAGACGCTTTCCGACTGGCAGTCGCAGCGGGAGGAGCGGCGTCGGCAGTTGTTCGACATGCTGGGGTTGTGGCCGTTGCCTCCGCGAACGGATTTGCAGGCTGTCGTCACGGGAACGGTCGACGGCGACGATTACCTGGTTGAGAAGCTCCAGTTCCAGTCATTGCCCGGACTTTATGTGACCGCAAATCTGTACCGTCCCAAAGGTCTCACCCAGCCCGCGCCGGCGATCCTCTACGTGTGCGGGCATTCCCAGGTGAAATCGAATTCGGTGAGCTACGGCAACAAGACGGCGTACCAACACCACGGCATCTGGCTCGCTCGCAACGGCTACGTGTGTCTGACCTTGGACACGCTGCAACTCGGCGAGATTGAAGGCGACCACCACGGGACGTATCGGCTCGGGCAATGGTGGTGGAATCGGCGGGGCTATACCCCGGCTGGAGTTGAAGCGTGGAACAGCATTCGAGCCTTGGATTATTTGGAGACCCGTCCGGAGGTGGATCGAAGTCGGCTGGGCATGACCGGCCGGAGTGGCGGTGGCAGTTACACCTGGACCACGGCGGCCCTCGATGAGCGGGTAAAGGCGGCGGCCCCGGTCGCGGGTATTACGGATCTGCACAATCAAGTGGTCGACGGAGCGGTGGAGGGTCACTGCGACTGCATGTTTTTTCGTAACACCTACCGCTGGGACTTTGCGATGAACGCCGCCTTGATTGCACCCCGACCGTTGCTGTTGGTGAACACCGATGCGGACACTCTCTTTCCCTTGGATGGCGTGCAGCGGTTGTTCGCCCAGACCCGCCGCATTTACGGACTCTATTCGGCGTATGATCGGCTGGGTTTGGTGATCGGTCCGGGGCCGCATTTGGACTCGCCCAACCTTCAGGTGCCGGTGTTGCGCTGGTTCGATCAACATCTGAAAGGCACCACCGGTACCCTCGAAGGTTACGCTGAAAAACAGTTCACGCCCGATCAACTCCGCGTCTTCACCGAACTGCCAACCGGGTCGAAGAATGCGCGGATTCAGGAATCGTTTGGACCCGTGCTTACCCGGCCGGCGAATTTACCGGAACTGCAACGATTCCTGCGCGAACGGGTGTTTGCTGGTTGGCCGGAGCATCCGGGTCCGCTGGCGTTGCGGGAAACGGGCCGGGAAGAAGTGGGTGGACTCCGGTTGCGCCTCTTCGAATTTCTGAGCCAGGCCGAAGTGCCGCTGAAGCTGTGGGTGGTGGATCGTCCCGCGGACGCCGCGAGCCGGGTGCGTCTGGAGTGGTTGGATTCGGCTTCGTGGCCGCAGTTTCAGGCCGAGTTGGCGAACCGGTTCCCGCAACTCATGGCGCAGCCACCTGGTGCGTCCGGGACGGCCACTCCTTGGACCCAGCCGGCTCCGGGGGAAGTGGTGGTGGGGTTTGCCGCGCGGGGTTGGGGTCCGCACGCGTGGTTGGGGGATGACCGGAAGCAGACGCAGATTCGCCGACGCTTTCAGCTGCTGGGGCAGACGGCCGATGGCATGCGCGTCTGGGATTTGCGACGTGCCTGGGCGGCCATTCGTCAGCTTCAGCCGGCGTGCGAGATTCAGCTTTCCGCGGCCGGGAGTCGGGCGGTGATGGCGGCCCTGGCGGCCGCATGGGAAGAACCTCCCGGACTGACGGTGAAGGTGGGAACGCTCCCGGGCGTGAGGGAAGACGAACCGGACCTGCTGCAGTTGGATGCGCTGGGTCCGACCGAAGAGTGGTTACCGCTTTTGGGCGATCGGATCGTGCGGTCACGCGAACCTTGAAGGATAAGGCGGGACCCAGGTTGCTTCGGACGGTTCGCTCTGGTCCTGTTTCCCGAAGGTCCTTTGAATTGACAGCTTGATGATGCGTGCGGTTGGGCCAAAGCTCTCAAGAGTTACCGCCGCTGGCGGTTCTGCTGGGTCTGCCCCTCAAGCGGTTCCTTCTCGCGCCATGAATTCCCCTGCACTGCGTCCACTCGGCTGGCTTCGATCTCATCGGGCCGCCTTCACCTTGATCGAGCTTCTGGTGGTCATTGCAATTATTGCGATCCTGGCCGGAATGCTCCTGCCGGCGCTGAGCCGGGCCAAGGACCGGGCGCAGATCACGGTCGATCTGAACAACGTGAAGCAGATCCTGATGGCGAATCAGATCTACGCCGCGGACAATCAGGACTACAACGCTCACCCGACGTGGGGCGGGGACCTGAGCGGGCCGGATGGTTGGGTATACGCGACGCGAAACAACGGACGCATTCCAGGCGGCCCGCAGAATCCCGTATCGGCGGCGGGCCGGGACGTGAACTCGAGCCAGTTCAGCAATCAGGTGGCCTTTTTCCGCATCAGCCAGCTCGGTCCGATTCTGGGGAACTACAAGATTTGCTGGTGTCCGAAGGATGTGGCCACCCGGGGGTCGGGACGGCTCAAGACTCTGTGGTTGGGGCGGCCGCTGAAGCTCACCTCCTATTGCTGGAATGGTACGATTGGTGGGTACAACAACATTGGGCGCAACCCTCCGTTTGCGGACGGCCGGACGTTCAAGGTAGGGGACTTCCTCGCGACCGATTGGCAAATGTGGGAGCAGAACGAACTGGATTCCCTGAACTTCAACGATGCGTCGAACGTGCCGCCGCCAGGTAACGTGGGGAACGGAGTTTCCATTCGGCACGCGGGATCGTCGGGTTGGGCGGCGGTCAACAATCCGAATGGAGCCAGTCCGATCAAGAATCTCCCGGGCGGAGCTGTGGTGGGCACCTTTGGCGGCGCGGCGTCGATGCAGAAATGGAATTTCTCCTATGACCTGATCAACAAGATCCCGGCGCCCAACGAGATTTTCAACGGTCCGATTTATCGGCGGTAGCGGGCTCAGTTCTCCGGCGGAGAGGATGGCCGAAGCTCGACATTGTCGAGCCGGTGGCCGAAGCATGGGTCAGTTCAACTCGACCTCCCATGATTCGCGTGATCGCAATGACCCAGTTTGCCTTTCTGGTCCTGGGCACCGTGGCCCTCAAGATCCTGGTGAAGGCCAACGGGACGTCGACGTTGATTCCAAACTTGCCGGGTCTGTCCCGGAACGTGTTTTGGCTCTTCGCGATTCCGCCGTTGTGGGCGGCCTTCGCCGCGTTCTGCGACTACCTCAAGAAGGCGCCCTTCACTCCCCGGGTGGCCCAGGCGGTAGGGGTGATTCTCGCGGTCGCGTGTTTCCTGTTCATGTTCACGGTCACGTTCTGGGTGAACTCGTGAGGGGCTCCAGCCACGCGATGACTTGCTCAGGGGATTGCCCTCGGTGGGGGGCTTGATTCAAGTTGGGGAGTCATGCGCGCTCGCCCGCTTCATCACTTGCTTTGTCGGCTGGTCGCCGGAGGGGTGGGCCTGCTGACGATGCTCGGGACGGTCGGGGCGGCGGAGGCCATCCCCGATGATTGGGCCTTTCGCCCGTTGCAAACGCCGCCGATTCCCCCGGTGGCCGGAGTCCGACTGGCTAATCCAGTGGATGCCTTCGTTCGTTCGGCTCAGCTCGAGCGAGGACTCCACGCTTCGCCCGAGGCGGATCGGCGAACGCTGTTGCGTCGGTTAAGTTTTGATCTCACGGGGTTGCCGCCGCAGTCGGAGGAAATCGAGGCATTCGCAAAGGATCAGCGTCCGGACGCCTTTCAGCGGTGGGTGGAGCGCTACTTGGCGTCGCCGGAGTATGGCGAACGCTGGGCACGGCATTGGTTGGACGTGGTACGCTTCGGGGAGAGTCAGGGGTTCGAGTACGATCAGATTCGCGAGCAGGCGTGGCCTTATCGGGACTATGTCATTCGCTCGCTCAATTCCGACAAACCGTATCGCGACTTTGTACGGGAACAGTTGGCGGGGGATGTTCTCGAGCCGGTAACCCGCGACGGTTTGGTGGCCACGGGGTTTTTGGTGGCGGGACCGTGGGATCAGGCTGGGAACAGTTCCGCCAGTGCGACCCTTCGGGCGGCGGTGCGCGAAGCCGAGTTGGAGGACATGGTCGGGACGATTGGGCAAACGTTTCTGGGCGTGACGTTGAATTGCGCCCGCTGTCACGCGCACAAGTTCGATCCGGTCCCGCAACAGGACTATTACCGCGTGAAGGCGGTCTTTCAGGGCATTCGCCATGGCAACCGTAGTTTGCTGACTCCTGAGGAAACGGCTCAGCGCGCTCAGGTTCGGGCCGGGATGGAGGCCGAGTTGGCCCGAATCCAAGCGCGCCTCGGGGAACTGGAACGTCTCGCGCGCGAGCGATGGCCGGGTGGGTCGGCAGGATCGGCGGCCTCGCCGCAGGCTGGCGGCGGGGTATTACCGCTGGCCCGCTGGTCGTTTGCCACCAACGCGGCGGATGATTCGGGATCGTGGAACGGCGAACTCCGCGGCGGTGCCCGAATCGAAGATGGGAGGCTGAAACTCGATGGGAAGGATGATGTGCTCCAGACCGCGCCTTTGGGAGTTGCCTTGGGGGCGAAGACTCTGGAGGCGTGGGTTTCCTTGGCGTCCCTGGATCAACGGGGCGGCTCGGCCATGACCCTGGAGACGCCGGATGGACGCCATTTCGACGCCTTGGTGTATGCCGAGCGCGAGCCCGGGAAATGGATGGTGGGAAGTGAGTTTTTCCGGCGGACCCGGGATTTGACGGCGCCCGCGGAGTCGGCGCCGACCGGGAATTGGGTGGTGATGACGGCGGTGTTCACTGAGGGCGGATTGATCAGCCTGTACCGCGACGGGGTGCCGTACGGAGAGTCGTATCAACCCCAGGATGAGTACGGGCGGTGGCGGTCGTTCCCGCCGGAGAGTCGGGTTCTCTTGGGTCGGCGGCACACCAACAGTGAGGGTGGCTTTCTGGCCGGGGAGATCACCGAAGCCCGACTGTACGACCGGGCGCTGACCGCGGCGCAAGTGGCGTCATCGGCCCAGGCTGGGCCGGACGCGGCGATGCCGACTCGTGACGCACTGGCCGCGCTGTGGACGGACGAGGAGCGGAAGGAGTACGCGACGCTGAAGCAGCGGCGGGCCGACGGGGAATTGGCGTTGCGCCGTCAGGTCCAGATTCCACAGGGGTACATCGCCAATGCCGAGAATCCAGGGCCGACCGTGGTGTTTCATCGGGGTGAGCCCGACAAGCCGCGGGAGCCTGTCACCCCGGGGGCGTTGTCAGCCCTGGCCTCCCTCGGCGGAGAGTTGGGTCTGGCCGCTGATGCTCCCGAAGCGGAACGTCGCCGGCGCTTTGCCGAGTGGGTTGTTGATCCGCGGAATCCGCTCACCGCCCGGACGATCGTCAATCGCGTGTGGCAGCATCATTTCGGTCGCGGACTGGTGGCCACGCCCAATGATCTCGGCAAAATGGGTGAACGTCCCAGTCATCCGGAACTGCTCGACTGGTTGGCGGGATGGTTCGTGGATCCCGCCGGAGCGAACGGCAGCTTGAAGCAGTTGCACCGACTGTTGCTCACCAGCGAAACTTGGCGGCAATCCGCGGCCCCAGCAGATCCGAAGTCAGCCGTCGAAGATCCCGATCAGCGGTGGCTGACGCGGTATCGGGCCCGGCGGTTGGAAGCTGAAGCTGTTCGGGATTCCCTGCTCGATTTGTCGGGCGAACTGAACCGTCAGTTGGGCGGTCCGGGGTTTCGTCCGTTTGTTCACAAGGGCAACGGTGGTCAGAACGAGTACTTTGCTGCGGATTTGCCTGGAGCAGATACGAGCCGTCGGACGGTGTATCGGGTCGCCGTGCATTCGGCGCGGGATCCCTTGCTGGATTCCTTGGATTGCCCGGAGTTTTCCACCCGGACGCCGGTCCGACCCAATACCACGACGCCGTTGCAGGCGCTTTCGCTGATGAACAATCCGTTCGTGCAGCGGATGTCGGCGGCGTTGGCGGAGCGCGTTAAATCGGAAGTGGGTTCCAAGGCGGATCGGCAGGTGGAGCGGATGTGGCGGGAAGTTTTGGGACGGCCACCTCAGCCTGATGAGCGAACGGCGGCCTTGGTCCTGGTGGAGCAACATGGATTGCCCGCCCTCGCCTGGGCGTTGGTGAATGCCAATGAGTTTGTGGTGGTGCGGTAGGCTTAGGAGTGAACCAAGGAGGACTTGGGAATGGATTCGCGGACCTGGTGGACCCAGGTGGTGAAGATTTCCCGGGCGGCGTCGCGGGCTTCATCGGAGTCCACGGTCTCTCGTTCGGTCCGCGGTTCCGGCAGCCAGGGAACGCGATAATAGGTTTCCTTGCGGAGCAGGTCTGTGCTGCGGAGTTGGGCATCCAAGTGCACTTGAAGTTCATTGGAGGCTTCACTGTGGGTGGCTTCTCCGGAGACAAAAACTTCACACGGACCAGACGGGTGGGTGATGTGCCCGAAGATTTCGCTCATCGAAATCACGCGCTTCATAGCGCGCCCAACCGTGCGCCCAACCCGGAGGCTGGCTACACCAGGATTGGGGTTCTTGCAGCGAAACTTGGCGCCGCAGGGCGAGTTCTTCTAGCGGGGGGGAGTTGTCCGCAGATTGACGCAGAGTCTCGCCGATGCGGTTTGGAGCAGAACTGTGGGAAGGGAATGAATCGTGGGCAGCGGGCCGAGTTCATAGTTTTCAGCCGGTCAAGGCTGGCGCATGGTTCTCAGAACCAATCTCCCCATGAACTCGTTCCTGCGTTGGTGCTGTCTTGGATTCGTACTGGTCCGTTGTTTCGGGGCCGAACCCGCAGTCCCGATGCCGTCGCCGCACCGGCAGTTGCCCAAGGCCATGCACGGAACCATGAGCGAGCGGCCCCGGATCACGGTGGGGCAAAAGGAGGCCGACCTGATCGGCTCGGATCACCGGGTTTTGCAGGCGGCGGTGGACTATGTAGCGGGCTTGGGGGGAGGCGTCGTGGAGATTGGGCCGGGAGAATTCATTCTGCGAGACTCCCTGCATCTGCGGCCGCACGTGACGGTGCGGGGCCAGGGAGCGAAGACCGTCCTGCGCAAGGCCCGGGCCGCGACGTCGGCGCTCGAACTGGACGGCGACTTCGGGGAGGAGCAGATCACGCTGAAGGATCCTACGGGATTCGCCGTGGGAGATGGCGTGGCCATTTGGGACAAGAACGCGGGAGGGTTCCACACCACCGTGGCCCGGATTACCGGTCGCTCCGGCAATACGTTTTCCCTGAGCTTGCCGCTCAACGCGGATTGTCTGGTTTCCCAGGGGGCGCAGGCGGCGACGGTGTTTCCGGTGATCAGTGGATATGATCTGGACGGAGTGCGCGTGGAGAACCTGACGGTGGAAGGCAACGCCCGGGAAAACGTGCATCTCAACGGATGTCGCGGCGGTGGGATGTTCCTGTACCGCTGTTCGGGGGCGGTCATCACGGGCTGCACGTTCCGAAACTTCAATGGCGACGGACTGAGCTTCCAGCAGTCCAATGACGTTCAAGTTTCCGACTGCGTGAGCGAAGGCAACACGTCGTTGGGCTTTCATCCCGGCAGCGGGTCGCAGCGGCCCGTGGTGCGAAACTGCACGGCTCGGGCCAACGGAGAAGATGGGCTGTTCCTCTGCTGGCGGGTCAAGGAGGGCCTATTCGAAGGCAACACACTGGAGGGGAACGGACGCTTCGGAATCTCCATTGGCCACAAGGACACGGACAATCTGCTGCGGAAAAACCGAATCGTCGGGAACACCAATTCCGGGATCTTTTTCCGCGAGGAATCGGCGGGTATGGCGGGGCACCGCAATCGGGTGGAACATAATCTGATTGAAAACAACGGAGGCGCTGAGGCCGTTGCGGGCATCCGCGTTCGAGGCGAAACGGTGGACCTGATCTTTGTGGGCAATGTGATTCGCGACACCCGCAGCACGCCGCGGCAGACGATCGGAATCTTGCTCGAGGAAAAGGTTGGCGCAGTGGAGTTGCGCGACAATCAGATCGAGGCGGAGTCAGCGGTGGTGGACCGGCGACCCGTGCGGTGAGGCGGATGAAAAAGCTGAGAGCTGAGAGCTGAGAGGTCGGAAGGGGTAAGCGGTAAGCGGTAAGCGGTAAGCGGTAAGCGGTAAGCGGTAAGCGGTAAGCGGTAAGCGCGGGCGACTGATTGGTCTCTCAACTTTCAACTTTCAACTCTCAACTGGCTTCCTGGCCGCTCACGCTTTGAAGAAGATCTTGCGGCGGTACAGCCAGTAGAGCACGCCCCAGGCCGCCAGGGTGAAGAGCGCGCGTTGGAGGATCGGGAATCCCACGTCGCCCAAGGGCTGCTTTAGGCCGCCGATCCAGGCCTGACTCAGACTGCGAAACCAGCCGCCAAAGGCGTTGCCCAGAATGTAGGCCGCGAGGGAATTGATCCCGACCACCACCAGCGGAAAGAACAAACGCCGCACGCCGCGGACTTCGATAATCCAATAGAAGGCGAGAAGCATCAGAGTCGTCCAACCGCCGGCGTATACGGCAAAGCTCGGGGTCCAGATGCGCTTGATGAGCGGGAACCAGGGACTAACGGCCGCCCCCAGCGCAACTCCACCCAGCCCGGCGCCCAGTAGCCAGAGACAGGTTTGCCGGGGAGTCCGCGCTGATCCCGGAAGGGCCGTCTGGCGGATCAGTTCCCCCGCCATCACGCCGAAGACGATGGTTGCCGTGGCGGGCAGAAAGTTAAGGCCAACGTAGTAGCCCGAGTAGTTACGACCGATCCACCAGCGATCGAAGGCGGCCCCGAGATTTTCAGTACCCATGGCCCACGGACCGTCGGCGCCATTCCAGGGGTTGAACATCCAGGCTAGTTGATACGCGATCAGGAGGCCGGCGGTGAGGAGGGCTTGAACGCGGAAGGACCGTCCCAGAACGAAGAAGGCGAGGACGTAGCCGAGGGCGATTTGCTGGAGGACCCGGATGAAGCCGAACTGAAGTTTTTCCGCGCCGAAGTTGTCGAGGAGCCAGCCGATCAGGATAAGGTTGGCGGCGCGCAAAATGACGTGGAGCAGTTGCCGGGACCAAGAGTCGCCCAGTTCCGCGCGACGGGCGAACGCAAACGGCATGGCCGCCCCCACCATGAACATGAAGGCGGGCTGGATGAGATCCCAGTACACGCATCCTTCCCAGGCGACGTGCTCATTTTGCCGGTAGAGCCAATCCCAACCCGGGACGCCTTTGAGCGAGTGGAAGATTCCTCCGGCCAGGAGCGTCAGCATGATCAGGCCGCGGTAGGCATCGAGCGCCAGCAAGCGGGGAGCGGTGGGTGGAGGAGTCACGGGTTGGCTCGGGACAGTGGCCGGGATGAAGGGGGAGGTGAAGGAGGAAGAAAGCTGAGAGCTGAGAGCTGAGAGTTGAGAGGTCGAAACGGGGAACGCGAAGCGGTAAGCGGCAAGCGGTAAGCGGGTCTCGCGGTGGGGCGAGGCTTTGTCCGAGCCGTTCGCATCCCGGCGGGTGACGCGTGTGGACTTCACGAACGTACGGCTCCGCGGAGCGTCGCCCCACCTTGAAGAAGTTGGGATCTGAGGGGTCGGAAAGTGGTAAGCGCGGGCGACGGCTTTTCTCTCAACCCTCAACCCGCCATCCGATGGGGCGAGGCTCTGCCGAGGCGTCTTCCTTGCCGCTTCCCCCTTCGCGCTTCCCGTCTTTGCCTTTCAGCTCTCAGCTGGCCTTCCTCCGCCCTTACCTCTTACCCCTTACCTGCTTTCCCTGAGCGGTTGTCCCTTCAGCGCTGACCAGTAAAGGCCGCGTTCCTTCGCTTCACTCGGAGGCGCGGGTACGGCCCAGCGGTCCATCCTTACCGCAGGAAGGCAGAGCGGGCCGATCTTGCCGGGAGGGTGGGTTGGCGGGACTCTCTGCACATGAGTTTGCGGTTGGAGGGGAAATCCATTGTCGTGATCGGCGGGACCAGTGGGTTGGGACTGTCGGCTGTACGGGCTTGTGTCCGAGAGGGGGCACGGGTGGTGGCGGTCGGGCGGGATCCTCACAAAGGCGCCGCTCTGGCTACCGAATTGGGACTGGCGGTCCGCACCTTTGCGGCGGATGCCACGGAACCCGACACCGCGGTTGAAGCAATTCGAATGGCGCGATTGGAGTTCGGTCGCTTCGATGGGTTATATCATGTGGCCGGGGGTAGCGGACGGCGTCAGGGCGATGGACCGCTGCATGAGCTCACAGATGCCGGCTGGCAGTTCACGATGACCCTAAATCTGACGTCCCTCTTCCATTCCAATCGGGCGGCGGTGCAGCAGTTCCTGGAACAAGGAGGCGGTGGAACCGTCGTGAATTGCGGATCCGTTCTGGGGTTCGCTCCTTCACCCCAGTTCTTTGCCACTCACGCCTACGCGGCGGCCAAAGCGGCCATTGTCGGTCTAACGCGGTCGGCAGCCTCCTACTACGCGGCGCAGGACATCCGGTTCAACGTGGTGGCCCCGGCGTTGGTGGCCACCCCGATGTCGCGGCGGGCGCAGGAGAATGAGGCCATCCTGGAGTTCATTCGGACGAAGCAGCCCCTCGATGGCGGGCGGATTGGGCTCCCGGAGGATCTGGATGCGGTGGTGGTCTGGCTGCTTTCGCGCGAGAGCCGATTTGTAACCGGGCAGGTGATTTCCGTGGATGGAGGATGGGGGGTGTCCGAGGGACAGCTGAGAGCTGAGAGCTGAGAGCTGAGAGCTGAGAGGAAGGCCAGTTGAGAGTTGAGAGTTGAAAGTTGAGAGACCGGAATGGGAAACATGGGCGAGGTCCCGGTAGCAATCGACTCGTCACCAGTCCACTCGCGGACGGCTCGGCGGAGCCTCGCCCCACCGGAGGGGGCGGGAAAGCTGAGAGCTGAGAGGTAAGCGGGAAGCGGGAAGCGGGAAAGCGCGGGAAGCTGCTTGTCTCTCAACGCTCAACTTTCGACTCTCAACCCGCTTCATGCACGCTGACTATATTCTGGGGCTCGATCTGGGTGGCACTTCGGTCAAGGGCGTGGCCCTGGGAACAGAGGGGCTCCGGGCTCAGTATCATCAACCGTTTGACCTCGCGCAGCCGCGGGCGTTTGCCGAGGCGGTGCGGCAGGTGCTGGATCAGGCCGTTGCTACGCTGGGGAATCCTCGCCGAGTGGGTCTGTCGGCGCCGGGCATTGCCGCCCGAGACAATCGGAGTATTGCGTTCATGCCCGGTCGGTTTGCGGGACTCGAGGGGTTAATCTGGGGCGAGTATCTAAATCGTCCCGATGGGGTGTCGGTGTTGAACGATGCGAATGCGGCGTTGGTGGGGGAAGTGGCGTTTGGCGCGGGGCGGGGGGCGTCCAATGCCATCCTCCTGACTTTGGGAACGGGCGTGGGAGGAGCAATCATGATGGAGGGACGCTTGCTTCGGGGACACACCGGGAAAGCCGGACACCTGGGTCATGCCACGGTGAACTTTGAGGGGCCACCGGACATTTGTCAGGCGCCGGGCAGTCTGGAGGATGCGCTGGGGAATCATAACATTCGGGCGCGCACTAGCGGCCGGTTCGAGACGACACATGCACTGATTCGCGCGGTGGAATCGGGCGATGCGGAGGCCCGGCGATTGTGGCTCCGTTCGGTTCGGGCGTTGGCGGCTGCACTGGCGTCGTTTGGCAACGTGCTCGACCCGGAAGTGGCCATCATTGGCGGCGGCATTGCGCGAGGTGGAGAGACCCTGTTCGGACCATTGCGGGCCTTTCTGGAGGAAATGGAATGGCGTCCGGGTGGAGTGGGGATGCGGTTGGTGCCGGCTGAACTTGGGGAACTGGCGGGGGCCTACGGAGCAGCGGTGTGGGAGCGACCGGTGGGATGATTCGCGAAGCCGCCGATGGGTTATCCGCCGTGGTCGCTGAGGGTGCCCTTTAGCCCTGGGGATGAACTCGAAGCGGTTGTCCGTCGGGTGCGAGCGCCGCCAAAAATCCGCCGGCCTTGGCCAGGGTCTCCTCGTATTCGGCGACGGGTTGGGAATCGGCCACGATCCCAGCGCCGACGTGGAACCAAGCCGTTCGGTCCTGCACCACCGCCGTTCGGATGGTGATGCTGAGCTGGCTTTCCCGGTTGAATCCCAAATATCCGTGGCATCCGCAGTAGGGTCCGCGAGCGACGGGTTCCAGCTCATCAATGATCTCCATTGCCCTAATTTTGGGGGCTCCGGTGATGCTTCCGCCCGGAAAACAGGACGCCAGCGCATCGAGATGGGTAAGGTCCGGCCGCAGATGTCCTTCAATGGTCGAGACCAAATGCTGGACGTGTGCGAATCGTTCCAGGCGCATGAGATCGGGCACCCGGACCGAGCCGTACTCGCACACCCGACCAAGGTCATTGCGCAGCAGATCGGTGATCATGACCAGTTCGGCATTTTCCTTTTCGCTGTGCTGAAGCTCCCAGGCGAGTTGGGCGTCTCGGATGGGATCGGCGTCGCGGGGCCGGGTGCCTTTGATGGGCCGGGTGAGAATGTGATTTCCGCTCAGTCGCAGGAAGAGTTCCGGGGAAGTGGAGAGGAGTTGAAAATTGCCGCAGTCGTAGCGGGCGGAGAAAGGAGCCGGGGAGCGGGCGATGAGGCGCTCGAAGAATTCGGCCGCGCCAAAGGGCAGTTCCGTCTGCAGACGTTGGGCGAGGTTAACCTGATAGATGTCGCCGGCGCGGATGTAGGCTTGAGCGCGTTCGACGGCGGCCAGGAATTGAGCGCGGGACAGGGAGCTGTGGATGGGGCCTGGGAAAACATTTTTCCGCGATCGGGAAGGGATCGTGAATTCCTGCGATAAACGTTCACGCCACCAGTTCAATTGGCGGAGAAGTTCCGATTCGCGCCGGGCTCCCGAGGCATCCAGACCGGTCGCGACAATCCAGGTTTTCCCGAGCAGATGGTCAAAGACGACGAGACTGGGAAAGAACCCCACGTGGCAGTCGGGTACGTCCAGATCGTTGATGGCGCGTCGGGACAAGCGCGGTTCAACGAACTGTTTAAGGTCGTATCCCCAGTAGCCGAAGCAGCCGCCCAAGGGAAATGGGAAGTCCACTTCTTCGAGCAGTTCAAACCGGGCGAGGAGAGCCTCCAAATGTTGCCAGGGATTTCCGAATTGAGTCTGGCCGCGGCCTCGACCGACGCGAGTCACGCAGGCGGGCCCGGAGGACCGGAAGGTCAGCATGGGCCGGGCGGCCACCAGCGAGTAGCGGGCGCTCGGAACGTCGAAGGTACCGGTGCGGAGCAGGACGAGTCCGGGTTCCGAGCGGAGCGAAGCCGCCAGGGAATCCGGAGTGTGCAGAGTGGCCGTTGCTTCCACGACGACACGCATCGAGGAACGAGCGTGGCAGACCAGGCGAAGTTTGGGAATGCTGGAGCTGGGGGATTGGCCGAATCGTGACGGTGCATTCCAGATAGGCTGCCGTGCCCCAGTGGCATGGCTGCGAACGTGGCGAGACGGCATTGTTTCTCGTCCACTTTCCACGACCATGCGCCCTTCCTGTGCCTCCCGTTCCCGGCTTGCCTTCACGCTGATTGAGTTGCTCGTCGTGATTGCGATTATCGCCATTCTGGCGGGAATGCTTCTGCCCGCCCTGTCCAAGGCGAAGGCCAAGGCTACCCAGACTGCGTGTTTGAACAATCAGCGTCAGCTGGGGTTGGCGACGATTATGTACGTGCAGGAGTTCAAGATGTACCCCGGGGCTATCGATGCCCGGCCGGGTCCAGGATATTTTTCCTACATCTGGGTGAACCGACTGTTTTCGCAGATGGGTACCAATCGAGCGGCATTCTGGTGTCCGGCAGGCAAGAGCATCTGGCGCTGGGACACCAATGTGAATCGCACGCTGAGGAATCAGTTGGAGTACATCGGCACTCCGGCGTTTCGCCTGGGCGCAGCCGCCTTCACCTACGGCTACAATGACTGGGGATTGGCGGCTCCCGGGGCGAAGCCTCAATTGGGTTTGGGCGGTGATATTGGTCCGGGGTTCTCCGACGAGGTCCGGGAGGCGGCGGTGGTGGCACCGACGGAAATGATCATGTTGGCGGACTCCAAGACAGACACCAATTGGGACGGCAATATTGATCCCAAAGAGTCGGATCAGTGGCCGTCCAATCGGCACAACAAGCGAACGAATCTGCTGTTTGCCGATGGCCATGCGGAGAATGCCATCCGTCGGGAGGTGGTGAATCCGCGGAACAACGAGTGGCGCCGGCGCTGGAACAATGACAACCAACCGCATCTGGAGATTGGCAATTGGACGGGGGATTCGGGTTCGGGACGGGACTGACGCGGAACAGATTTGGTAGGGCAACGCTCTGTGGAGCCGGGCGTGGGTGGACTCCTGATGCGTGATTCGTCGGGACGCGAACGGCTCGGTGGAACCTAGCCCGACCCAGAGGAAGCTGACGCCAAGTCCAAACTCCTCGCTAAACCTAGCGATGGGTGCTCGTTGGGTTACCCGGCAGACTTGTCGGGATGGTCAGTAGGCGTCCCTGGATAATTCCTCTCGTGGGGTTGGTGGCTGGAATCCTTGGAGTAGAGGCGTTTCCCGCTTATGTCGGCCTCGGGGGGTGCGTGGTGGTGTTGGCATTGATGCGGGCGCGCTGGCGGCAGTGGAGTGCGTTGAGCCAGTTGATCGGTTGGGCCTTGGCGGGTGGGTTGTCCTGGTGGCTGGAGCTGACTCCGCTGAGTCCGGAGGACCTGCGACTGGAGTGGTCGGGAGCGCCTCGGTTGGTGGAAGTGGAGGGGACCATTCGGGGGGATCCAGAGTTGCGTCAGACGGTCGGAGTCACCCGGAACCCTTGGCGGACCGTAGCGGTGGTGCGCGTTCGTTCCTGGCGGGAGCCGGGGGGAGCGTGGGCTCCCGCCTGGGGAAACATTCTGACCCAAACCCGCGGAACGTTGCCGGTGGGTGGTTTTTCTGGGGCGTCGGTGCGGATTCATGGACTGGCTCGAGTCCCGCCTGAGGCGGAGGTTCCGGGGTTGTTCGATTACCGCCGTCATTTGCGCTATCGGGGAATTCATTTCCTGCTGGAAGCAGACTCCGGGGGTGACTGGTGGATTGATCCCTCGCCGCGGACCCGTCCCTGGAGCGCCTGGTTTGTGCCTTGGGCGCAGCGGGCGTTGGCGGAGGGATTGCCGGACTCGGAGTCCACCCGACTGCTGTGGGCCATGACCCTGGGATGGCGCACGGCCCTCACGGAGGACGTGAGTCGAAGCTTCGTGGAATCTGGAACGATGCATGTCTTCGCGATCAGCGGACTGCACATCGCACTGTTGGCTGGGGTGATGGTGGCGATGCTGCGGCTGTGCCGAGTGGACCGGTCGATTGCGGGCGCGGTAGTGGTGCCGGCGTTGTGGTTTTACGTGGCGGCGACGGGATGGCAGCCGTCCGCGGTGCGTTCGGCGGTGATGACCACGGTAGTGGTGGGAAGTTGGATGCTCCGCCGGCCGGGCGACGGGCTGAATTCACTGGC
This sequence comes from Verrucomicrobiota bacterium, assembly GCA_017309115.1. Taxonomy (GTDB): domain Bacteria; phylum Verrucomicrobiota; class Verrucomicrobiia; order Limisphaerales; family UBA9464; genus UBA9464. The sequence continues at coordinate 37,574 of JAFLEF010000026.1, forward strand.
TTTGGCGGCGGTGATCATTTTGGTGGCGGATCCGGGCCAATTGTTTCAACCCGGCTTTCAGTTGTCGTTCGCTGCGGTGGCCGGGCTGATCTGGGGTGCCGAAGGTTGGATTCGTCGTCTGGATCCCTCGCGATGGCTTCCGGACGATCCGTTTCTGCCCCCGGAACTTCAGGCGCGTTGGCGGGAACCGGTGCGGGATGTTCTCCGCGCCTTGGGGCAATCCCTGGGAATTTCCCTGGCGGCGTTGGTCGCGACCTTGCCCTGGGTCATTCACCACTTCCATCTGTTCAGTCCAGTGGGCGTGTTGGCCAACGTGGTGGTCGTTCCGTTATCCGGAGCGGCGTTGGCGGCCAATGTGGGGGCCCTGTTGACCTATCCGCTGTGGCCGGGGTTGGCTGGTTGGTTCAATGCCAGTGCCTGGGTGTGGATGACCGGGATGACGTTCTTCAGTCGTTGGTTTGCCGGATGGCCAGGCGCGGTCTGGTCGGTCGCGAGTCCGCCGTGGTATTGGTGGGTGTTGTATTATGGGGTGATTTTGGCCCTGGGAAATCGCTGGCTCGTGCTGGGATGGAACCGTGGGTGCATTGGGGGTGGCGTAGCGGTGGCCATCCTGGTTACCGGGGGAATTTGGAGTCATTCCGGCACCGAAATTACCGTCCTTCCCGGAGGAACGGTGGTCGTAGATGGATGCGGCTGGAGCGAAGACCTGATTCTTAATGCGGGCCCGGTTCGAAGCGCTGACCGGGTGCTCCTGCCGTGGTTGCGGAGTCAGGGGTGGAATCGCATCCCGCGTTTGGCGCTGATCCAGGCCGATGCGGCTCATGTGGGCGGCGCGGGGCTTTTGCTGGAGCGTTGGCGGCCGGATCGGCTCGTCACCGGGTCCTTGCGTCAGCGTTCGCCGATCTTCCGGAAGGTGGTCGAACAGGCCCGGGCGGCGGGAGTTCCCGTGACTGAGGTCGGGGCGGGGGACCGGATTGGAACTTGGACGGTGGTGAGCCCGCGAGCGACCGATCGTTTTACGACGGCGGCGGACAATGCCCAGGTCTGGGTCGGGGAACTGGAATCCGTCCGGATTTTGGTGCTGCCCGACCTGGGCCCTGAGGTCCGCCAGCGACTCTGGGAACGTTGGCCGGCGGAACTAGATTCGGTGGACGTGGTACTGGCGGAGGTTTCGGAGGCCAACGAGGTCAGTTGGCAGTCTTGGCGCGAACGACTTCAGCCGAAGTTCAGCTGGGTGACTCGAGTGGGGGAGCACGCCCAACGAATTCCCGTGGAGAAGACTCGTTCCTGGCCTCGGCTGGATTCGGAGGCGGTGGGTACCGAGGTGGTCAGTATTCGGCTCCGGGAGGGCGAGATCCGGGTGGATCTGCGGGACGGGACGCGGCGAACGTGGCCGTCGGATCGCTCGGGATTTACCCGGATTGCGGGGAAGGGAGGCAGGCCATGAGACAACGAAGTCTCGGATCCAACCATGGTTTATCAGCCGAGCAGCATCACTGGGGAAGAACGCCCTTCTTCTCTAGTTTGAACATCTTCGGAGCGATGACGGCCTGGCAGTAGGGCTGATTGGGGTTCTTCTTGAAGTAATCCTGATGGTAATCCTCGGCCGGGTAGAATTTGGTCAGGGGCACAATCTCCGTGGTGATCTTGCCCTGGAATTGGGAGGCGTTGGCCAGTTCCTTGGACCGCAGGGCGGCGGCGTGCTGTTCCGGGGAGGAGTAAAAGATAACGCTCCGGTACTGGGTCCCGCGGTCGGCTCCCTGGCGGTTGAGGGTGGTGGGATCGTGGGCTTGCCAGAAGACGTCGAGCAGCTTCTCGAACGAGATGACCTCGGGATCGAACTCGATCTGGATCACCTCGGCATGACCCGTCTCGCCGGTGCAGATCTCCTTGTACGTGGGGTTTTGAGTCTGGCCCCCGGCGTAACCACTGACGACGCGGTGGACGCCGGGGATTTTTTCAAAGACCGCCTCGGTGCACCAGAAACACCCGCCACCCACGGTGGCGACTTCGCGTTTGGCCGGGGTTTGCGCCTGGGATAGGCAGAATCCCAACAGGGCCCACAGGCCGAGAGCGAGGAAGCGATTCGACATAGTGTTTAATTATTCGCGGGACCGGGCCAGCATGATCAGGCGGAGCACTTCCAGTACGGCCGAAATCATGGCGGCGACGTAGGTCAGGGCGGCGGCTCCCAGCATCTTACTCACGCCCCCGGCTTCGCGAGGATCGATGATGCCCAACCGGAGCAACTGGTCCTTCGCCCGGGCGGAGGCGTCGTATTCCACTGGGAGCGTAACGATTTGGAAGAACGCAATCAGCGCGTAACAGCCCACCCCGATCCAGAGCAGCGTGGTGGAAAAGGCTCCCAGCACTCCGCCCAAGAAAATTCCGCCCAGGATCAGGAACATAGCCATGTTGGTGGCGATTCCGGTGACTGGAACCAAGGCCATCCGCAGTCCGAGCGGGCCGTAGGCGGCTTTGTGTTGTAGGGCATGGCCAACTTCGTGGGCGGCCACGCTGACGGACGCGACGCTGTTGCCGTGAAAGATGTCGTGCGACAGGAAAACGGCTCGCTTGGTCGGGTCGTAGTGGTCGGACAAGGTTCCTTCGACTTCGTAGATCTCGACGTTGGGCAGTCCATTTCGGTCCAGGATCTCGCGGGCCGTTTGCGCTCCCGTGAAACCGCGGACGGTTCCAACCTGGGAAAAGCGGGCGTAGTTCGACCGGAGTTTGAACTGAGCCCAGAGCGCGATCAGCATGGCTGGGATCATCAAGAGCCAGCCCGATGACATGAGGGACATTCCTTCGTTAGGGTGCATGTGTTGGGATCGCTGAGGGTTGCTCGGCGAACAGTGGAATTCTTAATGCGAGACCCTGGGAGTAGCAATTCGACGGTCGCAGATTTGATTCCAGTCTAGTCGAACAGAGTGACCAGGATTCGGGCGGCGGACGGGCCAACTCCAGTCGGGATTGCTTGAGAGCCAATCGTGGGTCCCGGCCCACGGTGGGGAGGCTTCTGCCGCGAGCCGATGCCCTGAAGACAGGATCTTTCTGAGTTTTCGGACAGGCGCTAAGTTTGGCACAGACGAAGGAGGGGTGATCATGCTAAGGTCTCCCCAATCCGGGGGGTAATCCCGGTTCGGGCTCGTCCCGGTGTCGGTTTCAGCCAGTGCTCATGAATGCTTCGCGGGAAGATGCTTTGTTCGCCCTGCTCCTGGAAATGCCAGCAGAGCGGCGTTCGGCGTTCCTCGAAGCGACGTGCCAAGGAGATGCGGCCTTGCGCCAACGACTGGAATCGCGAATGCAGGGCCGGCCGCCTTCGGACACTGAACTAGACCCGCCCACGGAGATGGGGCAGTCCCCGGTGGCGATGCCGTTTCCGATCGAAACTCCCGATGAGGCGATTGGCCTGACGGTGGGGCGGTACAAGCTTCGGGAGAAACTGGGGGAGGGTGGCTGCGGGGTGGTGTATGTCGCGGAACAGACCGAACCCGTTCGCCGGCGGGTTGCCTTGAAGGTGATCAAGCTGGGGATGGACACCAAGCAGGTGGTGGCCCGGTTTGAGGCGGAGCGCCAGGCGTTGGCGATGATGGATCATCCCAACATCGCCCGGGTCCTGGACGCCGGGACGACCGATACGGGACGGCCGTATTTCGTCATGGAATTGGTCCGGGGGAATCGGATCACGGATTATTGCGATGACGCCGAGTTGTCGGCCCGGGAGCGATTGGATTTGTTCGTCAAAGTCTGCCAGGCGATTCAGCACGCGCACCAGAAGGGTATCATCCACCGGGACATCAAGCCGTCGAACATCCTGGTCACTCTCCATGACGGTGTGCCCGTGCCGAAAGTCATCGATTTCGGCATTGCCAAGGCCACCGAGGGCAAACTGACCGAGAACACGGTCTACACTCAGCTCCACCAGTTCATTGGCACACCGGCCTATATGTCGCCGGAACAGGCCGAGATGAGCGGATTGGACATCGATACCCGCAGTGACATCTACAGCTTGGGCGTACTGCTGTATGAGCTGTTGACCGGCAAGACCCCATTCGATGCCAAGGAACTGATGGCGTCCGGGCTCGATGAAATGCGGAAGACCATCCGCGAACGCGAGCCCTCCCGGCCCAGTACTCGTCTGGCGACGCTTCAGGGCGAGGATCTGACGACCACGGCCAAGCGCCGGTCCGTGGACACGACGGGGTTAGCCCATTTGTTGGAGGGCGATCTGGACTGGATCGTCATGAAGTGTCTGGAGAAGGACCGGACCCGGCGTTACGAGACGGCCAATGCTTTGGCGGCGGATATTCTTCGGCATTTGTCGAATGAGCCCGTGACCGCGCGTCCGGCGAGTACGCTGTACAAATTCCAGAAGGCCTTTCGGCGGAACAAGCTGGTGTTTGGAGCAGCGGCGGCGGTGGTGTTGGCGCTGGTGGTGGGGATTGTGGTGAGCACCTGGCAGGCGGTGGTCGCCAACCAGGCTCGGGAGGCGGAATCGGAACAACGTATGGCGGCGGAAAGCGCCCAGAAACTGGCCGAAGCCGAGCGGACCCGGGCGGATGAGAATGCCGCTAAGGCGACCAAGAGTGAGTTGCAGGCCCTCGCGGAAGCTCGCCGCAGCAGTCAGGTGGCCACCTTGCTCAAAGACATGTTGACGACAGCAGGGCCGTCACTGGCGCAGGGACGTGACTCCACCTTATTGAAGGAGATTCTGACCAACACGGCCAGCCGATTGGATCGCGAAATGGCAGATCAACCGGAAGTGGAGGCTGACATGCGGTTGGTTGTGGGGAAGGCGTTCCGCGATACAGGTGATTTCGCCACCTCGAAGGCGATGAATCAAAGGGCGCTCGATTTGCGCCGCCGTGTGTTGGGCGAACGCAACCCTGCCGTGGCGGAAGCATTGAATGAACTCGCCAAGTCGACGTACCTGCTCGGCAATCTGGTCGAAGCCGAACAACTTCAGCGGGAGGCTTTGTCGATCACCGAGGAACGAAAGATTCAGGATCTGACCTTGGCCAACATGTACAACGATTTGGCCATCCTTCTCCGCGACGGCGGGAAACTGTTGGAAGCCAAAGACGCGTATCGCGCCTCCCTGGAGATCAAGGAGAAGGTGATTACGACGAAAGACGAGAAGATGGCAGATGCCCATCTGAACATGTCGTTGCTGTTGCTGGATACGCAGGAGTTTGCCCAGGGTGAAACCGAGGCCACGATCGCCCTCAAGGGTTATCAGCAATTGTACGGGGACACGCATCCCAAGGTGGGAATGGCCCAACACAATCAGGCCAAGCTCATGCGGGAGGGCGGAAAGCTCGACCAGGCGGCCGAACGGATTGCCGCTGCCATCACCACCTATCGGGCGCTCTATCCGGGCGGCCATTTGTACCAAGCGGAGGCGCTGGACGACTGGGGACAGATTCTTCAGCGCCAGAATCAGCGGGGACCCAGCGAGGAGAAGTTCCGGGAGTCACTGGAGATGACGCGCCGCTTGCACGGCAACGATCATCCCCAGGCGCTGCTGACCATGAGGCATCTGGCCCTATTGAAGGCCCAGTCGCCACCCGATCCGGAGGCAGATATGCTGATCCGCGAGGCCACGGAGATGGCTCGTAAGAAGTTTCAAAAACAACCGGCCAAGCTGGCCGACTGTTTGGATGATTTTGGGGAATATCTGGCTCGGACCGGCCGCTTGGAGGAGGCCGAGCAGATTCTATTGGAAGCCCACAAGCTATCGGTCGCGGGCGCCCGGCAATCCTGGGATCTGAAGGCCTCGGCGCAGCGTCTGAATGGGCTTTACCTGAAACTCGGCAAACCCCAGGAAGCCAAGAAGTGGGCGGATGAAGTGACGCGGATCTCGGTGGTGGAGGGGCGATGAGGGGGGACCTAGCTGAGAGCTGAGGGCTGAGAGCGGAGAGAAAAAGCATCGGTAGGGCGACGCTCTGCGGAGCCGCTCGTCCGTTGGTGGACCCAGGCACAACCGTCCGGCTTTGGTACCTCTCAGCTGGTTTGTAGATGCGGTTGGCCACAGGATTTCACTGTCCCGTTGACGAACTAAGCGGCATCCCTAGGTTTCACTCTTACTGTACGGATTTGTTCCGGCAGTTTCGCCCGTCCCCACTCCGATGAAATTCCTCTCGCTTGCCATTGCCGTAACCCTGGCATTTGTGGCTTCCCTGCAACTTCGGGCCGCCGTGTGGTCCGATCGACTGGAAGGATGGGAAAATGGGGTGGGTATCTGGAGCACGGCGGTCAGCGCGGACAACAGCGATTATCCGGAAGGCTCGGTGATTCCCTTCCGGTTTGTTTCCTCGTACTCGCCCAATTCGGTTCATGTCTTGAGGATTCGGTACAACCACACAGCCGGCGGTTCGAGTCGCTTCGTGGATTACTTGGCGTCCGTCAACAGCACAGTCGCGGGTGTGCCGGTGCTGTCGGGGATTCCTCTCCCGGCTGACCAGCAGACGGCGCGGACATGGCCCATCCCAGTGGATGCCCAACTGGCGCAAGCGCGACCGGGATTCGTTCAGCCTCCAGGTGTGCTGACGACCTACAATGTCAGTCAGTTGAGTTTTTCCTCGACCTACACCACCACTGCTGGCGTTCGGGAACTTTTGGTGTGTTTTACCGTCAGTGGACTTCCCCGGACCGGCAATCGGACGGTGGTGATCGCCTTCGGGTCCCATTTGGCGACGGAGCAAGATTGGGGTGCGGGCAATGGCTCCTCTGAGTTTCCGGGATCCACGACCAAGGTTTTCGCTCAGGCGGATCGGCGTTCGATGGTGGAGGTTCCGATTGAAGTTGCCGCGGAAGCACCCTCGGCGGACCTCCAGGTGACGCAAACCGGTCCGGCGACACTCTGTTCCGGTTCCCAGGCGACTTTTGTGGTGACGGTCAAGAATCTCGGGCCGAGTCCGGCGGAGCAGGTGGAACTAACCGACATCCTTCCCGCTGGAGCTGGTCTGATTTCCGCGACGAGTTCGATCGGCACTGTGTCTGGCACCGGACCCGTCAAGCTGTCGGTAGCGACACTCGCGGCCGGAGCAGAGGCGGTCCTGACGTTGAATGTCCAGATTACGGGCCAGGCTCAGGGGGTGAATTCGGCCAGCGTTGCCGCGACCACGGCCGATCCGCAGTCCGGGAATAACTCGTCGAGTATCGGTATCGATAGCCGGGATCTGAAGGCTCCGGTCATTTCGGTGCCGGCAGATTACGTGGTCGATTTGGCGGACGGGGCTTGTGAAATGGCAGTGGGCTATGAGGGCGCTCCGGCGACGGCGGTGGATGACTGCGGTGGTCCGGTTGTGCTGACTTACAACCCGCCTTCGGGAACGATCCTGGGCCCCGGGGAACAGGTAGTGACGGTAACGGCGCGGGATGCGTCCAACAACGAATCCACGGCCACGTTCAAGATCCTGGTTCGGGACAATCCCAACATCTCCTGGCCGGTGGCGCGGTTTCTGCCGCTGATTCCGGTGGGCAATGGGTTGATGCAGGCGACGTTCACTCAGTGCTTGAATCAGTTCGATCAGTCCCGTTGGTACCGCTTTTCGGTCAAGCCGGGCGACCAAGTGATCGCGGTGCTGCAGGGGTTGACCGAGAACTACGACCTCGTGCTGTTCCGGGACATTCAGCAGACCTATGACTCGTTGGTGAATCAGGTCGATGACTTGCCCCTGTTGAATGCGCAATTCGCCCCCGACGCGTTCTCGCCGGCGGCGTTCAGCCCGGATGCCTTCAGTCCGGCCGCGTTTAGCCCCGCGGCGTTCAGTCCAGCGGCGTTTTCGCCCGCCGCGTTCAGTCCGGCCGCGTTTAGCCCGGCCGCGTTTTCTCCGGCGGCCTTCTCGCCCGCCGCGTTTAGTCCGGATGCGTTCTCGCCCGCCGCCTTTTCGCCGGCGGCGTTCAGTCCGGATGCCTTTAGCCCGGCGGCGTTCAGCCCTGCTGCGTTTTCTCCGGCGGCGTTCAGTCCGGCGGCGTTTTCGCCCGCCGCCTTCAGCCCGGCGGCGTTCTCGGATGCGCAGATCCGCAGCGTGGTGGCGGTCTCGGCGTTCCCTGGGACGGCCAGCGAAGGAGTGGTGGCCAACGTCTGGAACAACACCGGAGAGTTCTACCTGCGGGTGCGCGGTCGCAACGGGGTGTTCCAACCAGGGGCGGCCTTCGAACTGGCGGTCTACGTCATGACCGGCACCTGTGAGGATGTGGAGCTGACCCCGCCGGCCGGGACTGGCACCGGTCCAGCCGTGACCGCGAGCGACTTCAAGACACTGATTTTGACGGACTCCGAGCGGCTTCTGGACGACGGCTCCAAAGCGGCGATGAACCAGCAGTTGGCAGTGTTCGCGGCCCGACCGGAAGTGAAAGGCAAGATCATCGATCTGGCCGCGTATCCGCAAGTGAAGTGGTTCCAGCAGCAGGCGGATGTGAATTACGACTGCCCGTTCGCGAAGAATCTGGCGGCGGCCTCGATTCGCGAGGTGATCCGGCAATGGCGGGCCCAGAACCCCATCGCCAACGTGGTCTTGGTGGGCAATGACTCGGTGATTCCGTTTTTCCGCTATCCGGACCAGGCCATGCTGGGACCCGAGGAGAACTACATTCCGCCGGTCAACACCTTCAGTGCTTCGGAGGCGTCACTTCGATTGAACTTTGTGCTCGGTCAGGATGCCTATGGGGCCTCGTGCGAACTCCCCTTGAAGGTGGCCAGCCTGCCGTTGCCGGAGATTCCGGTGGGCCGGTTGGTGGAGAAGCCAGTCGAGATTCTGGGAATGGTGCAGGCGTATTTGGAAACGGCGGCAGGCGTGCTCCCGGCGCCCACTTCGGCCTTGGTGACCGGATATGACTTCCTGACGGACGCCGCGCTCGGGGTCGAAACGGAATTGGAAGCCGGCATGGGACGTTCCGTGGACACCTTGATCGCCCCGGCGGCTTCCGCGCCGGCCGAAGGCTGGACGGCTTCCCAACTGCGTCAGGCCCTCTTTACCAAGCGGTTGGACCTCGTTTATCTGGCCGGTCACTTCAGTGCTTTTAGCGCCTTGGCCGCGGATTACCAAACTGTGGTTGTGGCCAGCGAACTCCAGTCCGCGCCGAACAGTTTCAAGAACTCGATCCTGTTCAGTGCCGGATGTCATTCCGGCTACAATGCGGTGGATCAGGACGGCATTTCGCAAGTGACTCCGGAGCCGGATTGGGCCCAGGCGGCCGCGCGCCGTCAGGCCACTTTGATCGCCGGCACGGGATACCAATACGGCGACACCGACTTCATTGAGTACAGTGAACGAATCTACCTCCAATTTGCTAAGGAACTGCGCACCGGAACGGGTCCGGTGTCGGTCGGTCAGGCGTTGCTCCGGGCCAAGCGGTACTACCTGGCCACCACGCCGGCGATGCGTGGCATCCATGAAAAGTCATTCCTGGAAGCCACCCTATTCGGACTGCCGATGCTGAGTGTGGATATGCCGGGTGAGCGGATCCCGACGGATGTCGAAGCTAGCGAAGTGGGTGTACTTAGCGGCATCACCACCAATCCAGGGTTGTTACTCGGGTTGCAACAAAGTGATTTGTCAGTGGTTCCCAACTTTGTGGAACGGACTTTGGTACTTCAGGACATCGGCGCGAACTCCTCCGTGACGACGAAGTATCTGGAAGGTACGGACGGTGTCTTGGTGAATCCGGCGGAACCGGTCCTGCCGCTTGAGTCGTTAAATGTCGATGTTCCGCAAACCACACTCCGCGGAGTGGGTTGGCGCGGCGGAACCTACGAAGACGAGGCGGGAATCATTCCGTTGACCGGGGCGGCGACCACGGAGATTCGGGGCGTACACGCCAGTTTCCTGACCGATGTCCTCTATCCGGTGCGCTTCTGGTCGGTGAATTACTTCGATCTCTTGTGCGGTGGTTCCGGAGAAGTGACGCGGTTGAATGTCTGGCCGGCACAGTTTGTTTCCGACAAGGGAACTGACGTGAAGGGAACCTTGCGCCGACATACTCGCGCAGATTTCCGGCTGTTCTTCAGCGATAACTCGACCATCTACACTCTGAACGATGGATCGGGCACCATCATTCCGGCCCTATCCGCACCGCCAGCCATCAATGGTGTGTTCAGTTCCAATGAGGCGTCAGTGGTGCGCTTCCGCGTCAACGTGACTGGAAATCCAGCGGCCGGCATTCAAGCGGTTTGGCTGAACTACACCGCCACCAAGGCGCCGTTCTATGGGCGTTGGATTCCGCTGGATCTGACCCAGAACACTACTGATACAACCTTGTGGGAGGGTGAACTCGACCTCGCGGGGACGGGACTGGTGGCCGACGATCTGCGGTACGTTGTTCAAGCCGTCAACGGCGTGGGCTTGGTGTCCATGCACACCCGTCAGGGAGCCTTCCACGTGCCGAATCAGGCCGAAGGCTGGGAGGGCGCGAGTGCGTTGCCGACTGCGGTGGAACTGCTGAGCCCTCCGGCGTCGGCTGACTATGGCAGTCTGGTTGTGCTCCGGGCCAAGTGGACCGCTGCGGGCTCGGATCCGGCCAATCGCACGCTGGTGTTTACCTTGGGTAGCCAACAGGTCGCGGCTCGAACCGATGCCACGGGTGTTGCCCAAGCCACTCTCAACGTGCTGACCGTGCCGGGCGACTACGACCTGAAGGTATCGTACAGCGGCGAGGAGGGCTTTGGGCCAAGTACAGCGGCGGTTCCGTTCCAGGTCGTTCCCACGGCCACCTATCTGACTTTGCCGGCTCCCGCCGCGTCCCCTGCCGCCCCAGTCATGCCGAGCGGCGACGTGAGTGTGCAGTTGTCGGATGCGAATGGTCCGTTGATCGAACGTTCTGTGCTCTTTGTGGCCACGGGAACGTCCACGATCGTCCGGTCCGTGATCACGGATCTCACGGGGCGGGCCCGGATGGGAACCATTCCGTCTGGGACGTACTCAGTGACGGCGTACTTCGGAAAACTCGTGACGTTGCCGGATGGAACCACGTTGGTTGATCTACGCGATGTCCGCTATCAGGGATCTCAAGTCACCACGCGGTTGAGCTTCGACAATGATCCTCCGGCTGGCTATGTCGTGGTGAACAAGCCGGTCCTGCGCAATCCCAACCACAAGATGGTCACCGTCACAGTGTGTCCGTTCTTTACCGATCCGAGTGGCACTCCGGTGACGCGCATCCTCAGCGTGACCAGCAACGAGCCAGAGAATGGCACCGGCGATGGCGATGTGGGGCCGGACATCCAGGTGACGGGAGCGGTGACGGTGCGGTTGCGTGCGGAGCGTGCGGGCACGGGCACAGGGCGCATCTACACACTGGTGGTGGAGACCAAGGATCCGCTCGGCAACAAGCGGATTGATACCCTGACGGTCACCGTGCCCAAGTGAGGCCCTAGGCGGGTGAGACCGCTTCGGGAGTACCCGGAGCGGTCTGGCTTAGAGGTCCACCACTGCGAGGGCGAGGGTTCCTTCCTTGGTGCCGATGGCTAGGTAGCGACCGTCGGGACTCCACGACAAGGAACTGACGGCTCCCGGAACCTGATAGCGGCGCAGGGGAAGGGTGCCTTTACCGGCATTCCATAAGAGGACCTGCCCATCCTCGGACCCACTGGCGAGCAGATGTCCGGCGCGTTGGTAGGCTAAGCGATTAATTCGTTGGGCGTGACCGGTCAGAATACGGGGCGCGGTTCCCGCGGGACCGGAGCCCTGACAATCCCACACCATCACTTCGGTGCCATCGGCGGTCGCCAGGAAGCGGCTTCCGTAATGCCAAGCCAGTTCCCGCACCTTGACGGAATAGCCGCTCATGGCGAGTTCGTCGCCCGGCCGATAGGGCAATTCCCAAATTTGGACGCATTGCTCCTGGGTGCCTGCCGCGATCCAGCGTTGGTCGGGACTCCACGCGAGGGAGATCATCGAGGTTTTCCAGACCAAGGGCGGTTCTGTTTCTCCGCTGGAGACATTCCAGCGATAGACTTCGCCATAACTGGTGGTGGCTAGGACTTTCGAATCCGCGCGCCAAGCCAAGGCGGTGACAGTGCTGCTGCGAGGAGTACCCCGCTGAATTTGGGTGCCATCCGCGGAGATCACCTGGATCTCCTTGCCCGCGCCGATGGCCCAACGACGGCCATCCGGAGCCCAAGCCAATTGCTCGATCCATTTCGAGGTGGTGGGGATGGACTGCCGCGGGGCGTCTTCGTCCGGATGCCAGAGACGGGCGAAGCCATCCTGACCCACGCTAGCGACGACTGAGGCAGTGGGAGAAAAGGCTGCGGCAAAAGATCCCAGTTGGTGTCCAGACCAGTGTCGCCGGACTCCTCCGTTCGAGGCGTAAACCAAGAACAGGGGACCTAGCGATCCGGTGGCCACCAGGGATTGCCCATCCGGCGACCAGGAAATTGTTGGGAGGAAGTCGCCTAGAGATTGGGACCACTCCAAGGGACGTTCCGGAACAAAGACTGAACTCACTCCTGCGTCGGGTCAGAGGTCGGCCTGAGATCAGGCGAGGCAACGGCGAAATCCAGCGTGCAACGCTTCCCGATCCAGATTGCGTCCGATGAAGACAATTTGGCTCTTTCGTTCGGCGGCATCCTTCCACGGCCGATCGGCTTTGCCTTCGAACAGCATATGGACGCCTTGGAAGATGAAGCGATTGGGCGAATTGCGAAGGTTCAGCACGCCCTTCATGCGGAAGATGTCCTGTCCCTTGGTTTGCAGCAGTTCGCTTAACCATGCGTTCAGTTTCTTGGCGTCCAATTCGCGAAGTTCTTCGAAACCGACGCTGGTCACTGTTTCGTCGTGGGAGTGGTGGTGGCCACCGTGTTCGTGGACGTGTTCGGGTTCGATCCGTTTTCCTGACCGTTCTAGTCGGCCGGAAAACTCATCCAATCCGTGTTGGGTGAACAGCCCATAGGCGCCGGGTTCCAGGATGCTAATGCGGTAGGAGGATCGGTCGGGTCCCAGGACCAGCTTGGAGACCCGTTTGCCAGGGCGGAGGTCGCCGTCGGGGCGCACCGAGGTGGCCGGATGAGTGAACAGATTGGCGGCCAGATCTTCCGCGTCATGCAGGGCGGAATGGAGGCCCCCGTGGCAGTGCTCACCATCGCCATGGGTGTGTTCGTGGTCATGGTCGTGGTCATGATCATGATCCGCTTTCGCTTCGTCTCCGTGCTCATGGTCATGCTCGTGGTCGTGGTCGACCGTCAGCGGCAGCAGCACCACGCCCATGACCGGATCCGGTCCGGACTCCAGCACCAGTTGATAGTCGCCGGCTTCCAAGTGGTAGCCCCCGCTCCACTCAAACGGCAGTTCCTTCTCCAGGAAGTCCCCGTCGAGACTCAGTCGTTGGTCTAGGTCGAACGCATGCAGATTTAGTACGTCGTCCGCTCCCAAGGATGCCTGCGTCGTGCGATGGATCTTGGCTACGCTGTTGATGCTGCGCACCCGTTCTTCCAAGGCGGCGAGTTCCTCGGGGGTGACCAAGTCGATTTTGTTCAGGAGAATTCGGTCGGCGAAGGCGATTTGTTCCTTGGCTTCCGGGGCGTCGCCCAAGTGCAGGCTGATATGTTTGGCATCCACCAATGTGACGATTCCGTCCAAGCGGAATGCTGACTTCATCTCGTCGTCACTAAAGAAGGTCTGGGCCACTGGGCCGGGGTCAGCCAAGCCAGTTGTTTCGACCAGGATGTAGTCAAACTTGTCCCGGCGTTTCAGCAATTGACCCAGGATGCGGATGAGATCGCCACGAACGGTGCAGCAAATGCACCCGTTGTTCATTTCGAAGATTTCCTCATCGGCGTTGATGACCAGGGCGTTGTCGATGCCGATCTCGCCAAACTCGTTTTCAATGACCGCAATGCGTTTGCCGTGATTGGCAGTCAGTAGGCGGTTCAGCAGGGTCGTTTTGCCGGCGCCAAGAAATCCGGTCAAGACGGTCACTGGAATGCGGGAGTCAGAAGCGGCCATAGGAATGCAAAGAGTTAGCGTTAGAAAGCGATGAAGCAACCCGGCTGTGGGGATTCAGAGGGGTGGAAGTGAAATTCAGTTTCCGAAGCACCCGCACGCGGATCCGCAGGAGTGTCGGCTAGGTGCTGGGGCGGGGGTTGAGGAGCTATCGCCGCCGCCTACCAATGGAGCGAAGCCGCCGGAGATCACCCGGCGAACGGGAACTCCGGTCTCGGGGTCGCGTTCCAGCGGGGATTCCTTCATCGATTGCTTTACTTCGAAACGGCGGCTGACTTCGTCGGGCCGGCTGGGGATGGTTTCGTAGATGTAGGTTGGCATGATGACGCGGTGATCATAAACGGAGTGCGGCGTCATTGGAAGAGGGGGAAATGGGGGGAAATGGGCTTTGGCCGCGGGAACGGTTGCTCCCGTCCCGGCGAACATGACACGCTGGAGGCGCCTTCCGATGCGTTGCTACATTACCGCCGGCCCCACCTGGGAACCACTCGATCAAGCGCGTCGGCTGACCAATTTTTCCACGGGCAGCTTGGGGGGAGAATTGGCTAATGCCCTGGCGGCCGCGGGACACGAAGTGACGTTGTTTCTTTCGGAAACCGCCGTCTGGCGCTCGCCGCTGGCAGCGGTTTCGGTTCGGAGCTTTTCCACGACCCAATCTCTTTGGGACGTCATTCAGGGTCGGGCCGAAACGGGGCCGGTGGCGTTTTTCCATGCCGCGGCGGTCAGCGACTTTGCCGCAGGGGCTAAATTCCGAGGATCAGTAGATGGTCCCCGTCAGCCCGAACGAAGCGGAAAACCCTCGACCCAGGGGGGAAGCTTGTGGGTCGAACTGGTACCTACGCCTAAGATTCTGTCGCAGCTTCGAACTTGGTTTCCGGCGGGGTTTCTAACTGGCTGGAAGTACGAAGTGGAAGGTGGACCTCAGTCGGCCTTGGGACGAGGGGAAGAGCAGTTGGCGCGTAGCCAGACCGATGCCTGTGTGGTCAATGGACCGGCCTGGGGCGATGGCTTCTGTTGGTTGCACCGCTCAGGTCGCCGTGTGACTTGGGAAACACGTCAGGAGCTGATTCGGCATTTACGGGACAATTTGGGCGAAGTCGGGTCTTAAGAGGGCGAGGAAATCCCGGGAAATCCCGCGGTTGGGCGAGGTTCCTGCTTTAATGTCGTGCTCGATCGGCCTAGAACCCATTTGGTCCAATGAACTTTGCTGTCCGAATCGGACTTTATGGAGTGCTGCTGGTGGTGGCTGCCATCTTCTTCGGCCGCTTCCGGGCATCCTATCAGGAAGGTGTGACGATCAGTCGCTCGGTTGGGTCGTCGGTGCCGGACCAGTCGTCCGGCGACGTCGCTCCCGAAACTCCGGTCACTCCGCCCAACACCAACGTCACCTCCGAGGTCACCACGCCTGGCAACACGAATGCGAACAACGCGGCCAAGACCAATGAATCGCCCGCGGCCGTCGCTCCGCCCACTGCACCCAGTACCAACACCGCCGGACGATCCGATAGTCCAGCTCCGTCCAAGAAGACGGATTCGTTCGTAAACTTGGGGATTTTTCTGCTGTCGTTGCTGGGCTTGGGCGGCTTGGCAGCCTGGGATGTGGCACGGTATTTCGGTAATCGGGCCGGTCGGGCCGTCATGGCCGATGACTGGATCGAGCGAAAGGATCCGGAATATGAAAAGGCGGAAGAAGAGTGGGCCAAGGGCAATCACCTTGACGCCATCGATCTGATGCGCACCTACCTCCGCAAGAATCCCAGCGAGCAACACGTCGGGATTCGAATCGCGGAGATTTACGAGAAGGATCTGGGAAATCACCTCGCCGCCGCCTTGGAACTTGAGGAAGTCCTCAAGAAGAGACTCCCGCGCGAACGCTGGGGATGGACAGCCATTCGGCTTTCGAATTTGTACTCCGGACGGCTCAATCAACCGGACAAAGCCATGGCCCTGCTGGAACGGATCGTCGGCGAATACTCGGAAACAGCGGCTGCCAAGAAGGCTCGACAACGTCTGGGTTTGCCAGATCCCGAAACGACGCCCGAAGTGGCGTCCGAGGATCCGCCGGCGAGCGATGGCGGCGGAACCGATTCCGGCCCCAACGCACTTCCCAAAGGGTTTCGTCCCCGGAAGTGAAAGTGAGCCAGCTCCGCGCGAAACGGGACTAGCTGCCGTAGTGTCCCAGCCGAAGCCACGAGCGCAGTTCCTCCAGGTATTCGGGAGGGAAACTCCAGCTGCGGGCCGCCTCCAAAATTCCTTCCAGATATCCCGGATGCGGACGTCCGGGTCGGGAATGGGTGGCCAGATACACCATGACCTCCCGAGCTTGGCCGGCCACAACTACGGAATGGATCTCCTTGCGATACAATCCCTCGTCGATCGCTTCATACGCATCCAAGGCGGCCTCCGCCGCGAGGTCCAGTTCCCAGAGCGCTCCATAGACCGTTTTGCCCGGATGACGAACGACGGTCGCAAATCCCCGTTCATTGATTCGGAATTCCCAGTTCGAAAGAATGGCTCGCTCCAGCGGGCGGGCTGACGGACATCGCTCCCGCATGGCGTCCACTTCCAGATTGGATCCGTAGGCGAAGTACTGCGTCAGCACGACGTTATGTCCGACTTTCCCCTCCCGACGTCAATTCGGGCGTGCAAAAACCCCGAAAGCCAAGGATTTCCCATATGGTCCTTGTGGCCTGCGGGAAACCAGGGAGGATTGACGAGATGGACAAGAAATCCCCGGGAAACGAAGACTCACCACTCTGGCTTCAAGACGTGCACAGCGAGGCCCGCGGGGGGGATGCTGAGTCCCAGTTTTTGCTCGGGGTTTATTTCGGTGTGGCGGATACGGCCTATCAGGATCTGCAACAGTCGGCGGACTGGTATCGTCAGGCGGCGGATCAGGATCACGTGTTGGCCCAATTCAATTTGAGCGTGATCTACTCCCGGGGGCAGGGGGTGGAGCGAGATGACCGGCAGGCGTTTCACTGGATGGGGAAGGCGGCGCAACAGGGTGACCCGGGCGCCCAGTTCCATTTGGGGACCTTGTGTCATCGGGCGAGTTTGGACCGGGCTTCGAGCACCGCGGAGCAGGATCGGATTGAATCCTTTAAGTGGTTCCAGTTGGCAGCCCTGCAGGACTTCCCTGATTCCGTCGAGTTTCGGGATCGAATTACCCAGGACATGAGTTGGGCCGAAGTCGCCGAAGCCAACCAGCGGGCGCAACAATTTGTGGTCTGCTCCTGAGCCACCCCTGTTTCAGGGTAGGTCGAAGACGTGACCCCGGCGGAAGCTTGCGCCCGGCTGGTGGTTTTCTAACGTCCCGGCCCGCGCACATGGCATACCTGAACGATAATTTCTTTAAACTGAAGGCTGGTTACCTCTTCCCCGAGATTGCCCGCCGCGTCAAAGCCTTCACGGAAGGCAATCCGGCCGCTGCTTCCCGTTTGATTCGCTGTGGCATTGGCGATGTGACCGAACCGCTGCCGCCGGCAGTTATCGCCGCGTTGCACCAAGCGGTGGAGGAGATGGCCTCCCGGGCCACCTTCAGGGGGTATGGACCGGAGCAAGGTTACGACTTCCTGCGCGCGGCCATTGCCCAGAACGATTACCGAGCCTACGGGTTGGACGTGGCGGACGACGAGATTTTCGTCAGCGACGGTTCCAAATGCGATTGTGGGAACATCCTCGACATCCTTGGCCATCAAAACCGCCTGGCGATTTCGGATCCGGTGTATCCCGTGTATGTGGATACCAACGTCATGGCCGGCCATACCGGCGATGCCGATGAACGGGGGGCCTACGGCGGGATCACCTATCTGCCGTGTACGGCGGAAAACGGTTTTGTTCCGGCGCCGCCGTCAGGGAAGGTGGATCTGATTTATCTGTGTTCGCCCAACAATCCGACGGGTGCCGCCGCCACGCGGGCGCAGTTGGAGGCGTGGGTTCAGTACGCTCGGGCGAACGAAGCCATCCTGCTATTTGATGCGGCCTACGAGAGCTACATCACCGAGCCCGGCATTCCCCACTCCATCTACGAGATTCCTGGGGCACGGGAGTGTGCCATCGAATTTCGGAGCTTCTCCAAGAGCGGTGGATTCACGGGCACTCGCTGCGCCTTCACGGTGGTTCCCAAGTCGCTGGTGGCGCGGGATGGTCAGGGCGAGAAGAAGCCGTTGCATCCACTGTGGCTGCGGCGGACTACCACGAAGTTCAACGGCGTTTCCTACATCGTTCAACGCGGTGCCGAAGCCTTGTACTCGGCGGACGGCAAGGCTCAGGTGAAGAGCCTCGTGGAGCACTATCTGGGCAATGCCCGGGTCCTGGTGGAAGGAGCCAAGCAAGCCGGACTGAAAGTGTTTGGCGGCGTTAATGCGCCGTACATCTGGGTGCAGACCCCGGCCGGAATCACCAGTTGGCAAGCCTTCGATCGGATTCTCAACGAGGCCAATGTGGTCATCACGCCGGGCAGCGGCTTTGGCTCCCAGGGCGAAGGCTACTTCCGGGTGAGTGCGTTCAACAGTCGGGCCAACGCCGAGGAAGTGGCGCGCCGACTGAAGGCGCTGACTTGGTCGTGACCTGGGAGGAGCCGAAACCGAGGAAACGGATGTGTCTTGGGAGCAGAATCCCGACAGCACTTTTGCGCGCTAATCCCAGGATTTACCTCTCAGCGCTCAGCTCTCAGCCGGTTTGTGGGTAGAGAAAACCTCCAAAACGGACGCGAGTTAAGACCATAAACCGACGCGGGAATCAGGCGCAGTCCGGTCACTGGGACTCCATGCTGAGTTTGCGGGTTGGGCGGTGGGAACGCAGATGGCGCGTCCTTCTGTCCGCGGCTACGGCGGGTCCACCTCAGCCCGCGCCGCCGGAGGAGGGCTTTTTCGGATCGCCCTTCAGCAGCGCAACCGCGTAGTCGCGGTTCATGCGGGCAATGAAGTCCAGGGAGATCTCCTTGGGGCAAACCGCTTCGCAGGAGCCAGTAATGGTGCAGCCGCCGAAGCCTTCGGCGTCCATCTGGTCCACCATAGCTTTGACGCGTCGGAACCGCTCCGGCTCGCCTTGCGGGAGCAACCCCAGGTGGGACACCTTGGCCGCCACAAACAACATGGCCGAGGCATTCTTGCAGGCGGCGACGCAGGCGCCACAGCCAATGCACTGGGCGGCGTCCATGGCCAAGTCGGCGCTTTCCTTGGGCACCGGGATGGAATTGGCATCAGGAGCCGCCCCGGTGCGCACGGAGATAAAGCCGCCGGCATGCTGGATCCGGTCAAAGGCTTTGCGGTCGCAGACCAGGTCTTTGACGATCGGGAAGGGCTGCGCGCGCCAGGGCTCAACCACGATTTCGTCGCCGTCCTTGAAGCTGCGCATGTAGGTCTGGCAGGTGGCGACGGCCCGGTGCGGACCGTGCGGTTTGCCATTGATGACCAGCGAACAGGTGCCGCAGATGCCTTCCCGACAGTCGTGGTCGAATGCAATCGGTTCCTCGCCCCGATTGGCGAGGTCCTCATTGACCACGTCGAGCATCTCGAGGAACGACATGTTCGGATTGAGTTCCGGCGACGTGTAGGTCTTGAACTCGCCCGCAGTACGGGCGTTCTTCTGCCGCCAGACTTTCAAGCTAACCTTCATGGGATATTCGGAATGCGGTTAAATGGAGGTGGATCGTCGCGTCAGAGATTACTTGTAGCTGCGCGTGCTCATTTTCACTTCTTCGTACACCAACGGTTCCTGATTGAGCACCGGAGTCTTGGATGCGCCGGCGTATTCCCAGGCGGCGACGAAGGCGAACTGGTCATCGCGGCGCTTCACGTCGCCGGGATTCACCAGACCCTGCTGAACTTCGGGATCCTTCTGGGTGTACTGATACTCTTCGCGGAAGTGTCCGCCGCAGCTCTCCTCGCGCATCAGAGCGTCGCGGCACATCAATTCGCCCAGTTCGATGAAGTCGGCCACGCGACCGGCTTTCTCCAGCGACTGGTTCCAGCCCTCGGCCTCGCCGAGCACAATCAAGTTGGTACGATACTCCTCACGCAACTTGCCCAGGAGTTGAATGGCCTGCTCCAGCCCGGCTTTGTTGCGCGCCATGCCGCAGTGTTCCCACATGATTCGTCCCAGTTCCTTGTGGAAGCTGTCGGGAGTGCGTTTGCCTTTGCCCTGAATCAGCTGATTCAGCCCGCTGCGCACGGAGGATTCGGCATCCTTGAAGGGCGCGGAATCAGGGTTGGGGCGCTGACCTGGCTTTTGGGTGGCCAAGTAACCGGAAATTGTGGCTGGCAGAACGAAATAGCCGTCGGCGAGTCCTTGCATGAGCGCGGAGGCGCCCAACCGGTTGGCCCCGTGGTCCGAGAAATTGGCTTCGCCGAGAACGAAGAGCCCGGGGACGTTGCTCATCAGGTTGTAGTCCACCCAGAGGCCACCCATCGTGTAATGGACCGCCGGATAGATCCGCATCGGGGACTTGTAGGCATCCTCGTTGGTGATCTCGTGGTACATCGCGAACAAGTTGCCGTATCGCTCCCGGATCTTGTCCTCGCCCAGGCGCTTGATGGATTCGCTGAAGTCGAGATAGACGCCCAGGCCGGTGGGGCCGATGCCGCGCCCTTCGTCGCACTGATACTTGGCGGCCCGGCTGGCGACGTCGCGGGGAGCGAGGTTGCCGAAGGCGCCGTACATGCGCTCGAGGAAGTAATCACGGGCGTCCTCGGGAACGTCGGCGGGATTCTTGCCGCAGTCTTCCTTGCGTTTCGGTACCCAGATTCGGCCGTCGTTGCGGAGAGATTCCGACATCAGGGTCAGCTTGGACTGGTAATCGCCGCTGACCGGAATGCAGGTCGGATGAATCTGGGTGTAGCAGGGATTGCCGAAGCAGGCGCCGCGCTTGTAGGCACGCCAGATGGCGGTGGTGTTCGAACCCCGGGCATACGTTGAAAGATTGAAGACGTTACCGTAACCGCCGGTGGCCAGCACTACGGCATCGGCACTGTGGCGGGAGATTTCGCCCGTCTGGAGATTGCGGACGATGATGCCTTTGGCCTGGGGGACACCCTTGTCGTCGGGCACGACCACCAGATCGAGCATCTCGGAGTGGGTGTAGGACTTCACCGCACCGGCCCCGATCATTTTGCACAGCGCGGAGTAGGCGCCGAGGAGCAGTTGCTGTCCGGTTTGGCCGCGGGCGTAGAAGGTGCGGCTGACCTGGGCGCCACCGAAAGAGCGGTTATCGAGCAAGCCGCCGTATTCTCGGGCGAACGGAACGCCCTGGGCGGCGCATTGGTCGATGATGTTCACCGATACTTCCGCGAGCCGGTACACGTTGGCTTCGCGGGCACGGTAATCACCGCCCTTGATGGTGTCGTAGAACAGGCGGTGAACGGAATCGCCATCGTTCTGATAATTCTTGGCGGCGTTGATACCGCCCTGGGCGGCGACGGAATGGGCGCGGCGCGGCGAATCGTGGAAGACGAAGTTGTGCACCTCATAGCCGAGCTCCGCGAGGGTGGCACTGGCGCTGGCTCCGGCGAGACCGGCCCCCACCACGATGATCTTGTATTTCCGTTTGTTGGCCGGATTGATCAGCTTGGTGTCGAACTTGTAGTTCGACCACTTCTCCGAGAGTCGTCCCGAAGGAATGCGTGAATTGAGCGTGGCCATGTCAGTGAGCCTCCTTTCCGCCCGCCGGGGCATGCTGCAGTTCGTGTCGGGCCTTGGTCGCATAGTCGCGTCCCATTCCCGCCAGAATGGACACCGGGATGGAGGCGTATCCGACAAACAACGCCACACTCGCCACTTTGGCGAAGAGCGTGATGCGGGGCCACCAGACGTGATTGCGCAGTCCCATGCTTTGGAACATGGAGGAAAGTCCGTGGCTCAGGTGCATGAAGAGTAATGCCTGAGCGATCAGGTAGAACAGCGACACCCACCACACGCCGAACCCGATGATCATCATGGCGTAAACATCGTGGGACTTGATTCCGGACGGCAGGACCGTTTCGAGCCCCCGGAAGTCGCCCACTCCGTTGATTCCCGGGGTGAGAGCGGTGAAATGCAACAAGTGGTAGATGACGAACGCGAGAATGGTCAGGCCGCTCAGCAGCATGGTCCGGGAATTCAAGGCCGCACCATAGGGAGCCTTCCCGCCAGCATACGGGACCGGACGGGCCGCCTTATTCTGGGCCGACAGGGAAATGGCCGAGGCAATATGCAGCCCCACCAGCGCCAGCAATCCCAGTCGGGCACCCCAGACTAGTCCGGGCTTGCTCTTCAGGAAGTAGGCGTAGTTGTTGATCAGCTCGGGCGGGCCGAACACCTGCAAGTTGCCGATCAGATGCCCAATCAGAAAACAGAAGAGCAGGGCGCCCGTGCCGGCCATGAGGTACTTACGCCCTAAAGTTGAGCGCCAGATCCGTAGGACAAGGTTCATGAGTTAGCCACGTGTGCGGGTACCCGCCCACATAAGCCTCCATGAAACTGAGGAACGGGGGAACCGTCAACGCACGGCCTTGAGAAATAAGTCCACCTTCGCGGGTGGGTTAGCGCGCTGGAGCAGTTGGGGGAGGGGTTCGAGCGAGGTCAGTGCGTTGGGGTCGGGTGGAGTGCGGCGATCGATCAGCAGGGCCTGGGCTCCGGCCGCGATGGCCCCTTCCCAGTCTTCCCGACGACTGTCACCGACGTGCAGAAGGCTGGCCACTTCAACCCCAAGTCGCTCCGCAGCCTGTTGGAAGATTCCTGGATCGGGTTTGGGACGGGGCGCTTCGGTGGAGGGCAGGATGAACTCAAACGATGGGGCCAAGCCGGTGGCTTGCAGGACCCGATGGAGCCGTTCGTCCCAGTTGGAGACGACGGCCAGACGCCAACCTTGTTCGCACAGGCCATGCAGCACGGAGGAAACTTCGGGATACACCCGCCAGCACCGGGCGGCGTTGAACCGTTCCCAAACCAACGGGAAATAGCGGAGCGACAACGGTTCCGGGGCCAATCCTTCGGTGACCCGCGTCACCAAGTTCAGCCAGGAAACGGGGCTGAAGTCGAACATGCCCTTGGTCGACCACGCGGCCCGGAACCGAGCGTCGAGTTCCGCGGGTTGCCAGTGGGTCCAGCCCAGTTCGGCGGCGACTTCGGCGTAGATGGCTCCGACCGAGGGCGTCGGTTCCAACAACGTGCCGGCCGCATCCAAGGTGACCGCTCGAATGCGCCCGAGATCCAGGGATGTCACGGCAGGCTAATCCTCAAAAAGCCGCTGTTGCCCGTGGGTTCGTACTGAAAACTGAAGGTGGTAGGGGTGTTGGTCTTCAGGGTCGCTCCGCTGGGGCTGTAGGTGCCATCGAGCTGAGGTGAATGCAGTAGCTGGGGCGTGGTGGCGAGCGGACCGGTGACGGAAAAGTCGACGCGGAGCTTACCGTTGGGGCCGATCACCCAGCCGGTGACGGTTGCTTCCGTCGGGATGACAATCGCCGAGGCCGTCACGGTCAGCGGGGGCCCATCAGGAAGGCTGCCTCGAGATTTTACCGGTTGGACGCTCAATTCGTAACTTCCCAGACTGGGCGGGGTGAAGGTGAAGGGAGAACCGGCAGCGATTTCAATCGGAGTTCCGGGCTGCATGAGTTCAGTGGCGAGAAACTCGATCGAATCCACATGGAACCCAACGCCATTGTCAGTCTGGGCAAACCATTCACAGCTGGTGCAAGCCGTGAAGCCATAGCGGAAACGCACCCGAAGCGATTTGCCCGCATAGGCGGCGAGACTGACGGTGCGTAAGACGTATCCCGAGTCCCCCGCGCCGCCGGTGCCGGACTGACTCCACAGGGTGGTCCAATTGACCCCATCGTCGTCGGTGACCTCCATTCGGGCCATTTGGTCATCCGACGCAAAGCTCAACCGACTTAGAAACTGGACGGAGCCATTCGCTTTCGGGCGGACGACCGCTTTTAGTTCCAAATACTCCTCGTCGTAGCCGTTGGCGTGCGTGAGATGGTAAGCCTGACCTCCCCCTGGTCGGCCCACCAGAGGCAGGGGCGTACCGGTGAGATCGGGGAGCACATCGTTCAATCCGTTGGAACCATCAAAAAGCGGTACACTGGGCACGGTGGTCGTTACCCGGCCCCGGTAACTGACCGCTCCCGGGACCGCGGTAAATGAGTAGTTGGCCGGTTGTCCCACCGCGATCAGTGAAGGTCCCGTCAGCGTCGGTGCGATGTACGGGAGAATTAGGTCGACCTTGACGTTGCTCCCCGAGGTGATGGTGCGATTGAAGTTCGTCGGGACCAGTCCGGCACCCGTAAAGGTCACCGTCCGGGCACCATTGGCGGTGGGAACAGCATACCCCCTGGAGGCGGCGGTCACCGCATAGGCGGATGAATCGCTGACATTGACGGTCAGACCGCCAATACCTTCGCCCTGATCGTAGCGACGGTTGCCGTTTAAATCGAAAAAGGCCACGCCTGTGACCAGGGGAACCGGGTTTTTCCGGGCGGCGAAATCAATGGTCACCGCCGTGGGGCCCGTGTTGTTAAGACCATTGCCCGCGACCACCCCGATACCCACTTCGCGGAATCCGGGTTGATGATTGTTATCCCGATGTCCCGGAGGATCCTGCATCCCGCCCGGGCCGAACCCCCAGTCCACTTCGAAACCAGCGTGGCCATGCTCTGGTCCCAGGGAATAAGCGTAAATGCTTTCGCCATACATTTGCCACGGATAACCGGTGGCGGTGATTCGCTGGCCGGTGGTCACAGTGGGGTTGGTTTGGTCATGGGATTGGATGCCGCGGGCGAGCATCCAGGTGGAATGTCCCCGGGCAGCTTCGGTCAGCCGGGGTTCCATGGCCAATGGCGGGGCGACGGGATACTGGCTCGTGGCCGTGACGAACGCGGCCAGATCCACCGAAAAATAGTCGTAGGCCCCGCGGATGTCGGGATCGGTGGAATTGGCCAGACGGACCGCTTCGCCAGCGGGATCCGCTCGGGCGTAATTGATGAGCTCCAAATACATCTGCTCATCGTCGCGCGGATCGCCAATCGAATAGAGCGTTTCGCCCGCTTGTCGTCCGACTCGGCCAGTGTCGTCGGGAACGGATTCAACAGGACGTTCGCCGGTTCGCGCTGGCGGCGGCGCTTCGGGGACGGCCCGGGCGGAAATGCTGGTCAGTAGGACGCCGACTGGCAGAACGAGGCCGCGGAGATTCACGACTGAAAGTCTACGGAGGAATCCCGCGAATGCCAATGACGAGTCCAGCGACCCGAGGCGCCCGAGCCCAACTGATGGACCAAGTCTTCGGCCGTCCAACCCTGGTCTTCCGTCTCCAAAAGGTCGGCCGTTCGGCCGTGATCCCAGGCGGCGCGCAAGCAAGTGGCTAGAAGGTCTCGTCGACCATCGGGTTGGGCGAGCAGACCGGTGAGATATCCCGCCAACACATCGCCCGTGCCTCCCTGGGCGAGGCCCGGGTTGCCCACCGGATTAAGGTAGACCGGGCCTTTGGAAGAACCGATTAAGGTTTGATGCCCCTTCAGAATGACGGTCGCTTCATGGCGGGCGCCAAGGCGTCGGAGCGATCCCAACCGATCCGCCTGAATTTCCGCGGCGGTAATTCCCAGCAATCGGCCAGCTTCCCCCGGATGCGGCGTGATTACCCGGGGCCCGACGCAGGGAGTCCCGGGTCGAAGCCAATCCAACGCGCTCGCATCCGCCACCATCACCCCCGGGAATTCTCGCCAAAGTCGGACCACTTCCTGGCGCATTTCCGGCAGCAGATTGGAAGCGGCCAAGCCCGGTCCGGCCAGTATGGCGGTGGCATTGGCCAGAGCTGGGTGGCGTATCGAAAAAGGATGAACCATGGCCGTCACGAGCTGACTCGCCACTGGCAGCCAAGCTTCGGGCGTCGTCAGCACACTAACCAATCCAGGCCGGGTGCGACCAGCGGCCCGGGCCGCGAGAACTGCTGCCCCCGAGTAGCCCATGGATCCGGCCAGAATTACGGCATGTCCGAAAGTGCCCTTGTGCGTGTTGAGCGGTCGCCGCGTCTTGATTCCGAAATCGTCGGGACCCACCCATCGCAAGTCATTGGACCCAACGGGTTGACCGACCAGCCCCACCGACGAGGCCAGTTCCAACCGGCCGACGACGTCAATCGCGGGCGGGCGGATCAACCCGAGCTTCGGCGCCCCAATGGTCAAAGTGATATCGGCCCGGACGGCGGCTCCCCAGTTTTCTCCGGTATCGGCGTTCAAGCCGGACGGAACGTCCACCGAGACGACGAAGCAGCTTGCTTCGTTCAACCTTCGAATGAGGGCTATCCAGTCTGGACTCAGCGAGCGGTTCAGGCCGATGCCAAACCACCCGTCAACGACCAGATCCGGGCGGCGATCCAGGGCGTTGGTCAATGCGGTCAGTTGCCGCTCTGGTTCGAGTAACTCGAGCCGTTCGACCTGATAACCGGCTAGGTGCGGTTCGGCGGCTTGGGCATCGGCACCGTTGTTGCCGCGACCGGGGAGGAGCAAAATCCGGCTTCCTGGGGGTCGTAATGAACGCACCAGCGCGGCCAGTTGGCGTCCGACTTCGGCAATAACCGAGTGCGGAGTGGCCCCGGCCGCCCAGGAAGCGTCTTCCCAGGCGCGCATTTCGGAGACGGTGACGAAAGGAACCGCCATGTTCAGTGAACCGAATCGGGACGGCCAGGGCAGGCCTAATTGACGGAGACTTCCTGGCGGATCCCGAACTTTTCGATGCGTTTGCGCAGCGTGGCGCGGGTAATCCCCAGCAGTCGGGCGGCCTGCACTTGGTTGCCGCGGGTTTCTTTGAGCGCTTCGATGACCAACACCCGTTCCACGGCGGGAAGGACTTTCAACTTGGGATCGGCCCGACCCAAGCGGAACAACGCTTGGGCTAATCCGGCCAGATCCGTCGGGGCAGCGGCAGTCGGGCTAGTGTTGAGGGTGGGGGAGGTTGGTGAAGAGGGAGTGGAGGTGGTCGGAGGAGCGGCTGTGCCGGGGACGGAGGTGGGGCCGTGGACGACTTCGGCGGGGAGATCAGCCGGGAGAATGGCCTGTCCCTTGGCGACAACCGTGGCGCGGCGAAGGATGTTCTCCAATTCCCGCACGTTGCCCGGCCAGCTATACGATTCGAGCAGGGCCATTGTACCCGGTCCGATGGACTTGGGTTTGCCACCTGGCCCGGCCAATTTGCGCAGGAAGAAGTCGACCAGCAGGCGGATATCCGCTCGACGTTCGCGCAACGGGGGCATTTGGATGCGCACGACGTTAAGCCGATAGAACAGATCTTCCCGGAACTGGCGGTTGGCGACGGCTTCTTCGAGCACCTTGTTGGTCGCGGCAATGACCCGGACATCGACCTTGACCGTCTGATTGCCGCCCACGCGTTCGAACGTGCCGTTTTGCAGGACCCGCAAGATTTTCGTTTGGGTGGCGGGCGACATGTCGCCGATCTCATCCAAAAAGATGGTGCCCCCGTCGCACTGTTCGAACTTACCGATGCGTTGGGCGGCGGCTCCGGTGAAGGCTCCCTTCTCGTGGCCGAAGAGTTCCGACTCCAGCAGATTCTCAGCGATGGCGGCGCAATTGATTGCCAGAAATGCCCGCTCGTTGCGTCGGCTGTAGTGGTAAATCGCCCGGGCCACCAATTCTTTGCCGGTACCGCTTTCCCCGGTGATGAGAACGGTCGCGTCAGTGGCGGCGACCTGACCAATCAGCTTAAAGATCGCCTGCATGGCCTCACTTCGACCGATCACGCCCACCTCGTAATCCTCAGCCTCGAGCATCGGTTGGAGGGTGACGGCTTGGCGCATCTCGCGGGCGGCCCGCAGGGCTTGAGCGACCAACTCTTTCAGGCGGGGCACATCAAACGGTTTCAGCAAGTAGTCGTACGCCCCCAGTTTCATCGCCTCGATGGCCGTTTGCGTGGTGCCGTAGGCGGTCATCAAGATGACGGGCAGGCGCGGATCCAGGGCCCGAATTCGCCGCAGGGTTTCGAGGCCGTTGATGCCGGCCATGCGGATATCGCTGATCACGAGATCCGGTTTGAGCCGTTGGATCAGTTGCACGCCTTCTTCGCCGCTGGAGGCGGTGAAGAGCTGCAGATCCGGAGAATCGAAGATTCGGCGGAAACTGTATTGAACGTCTGCTTCGTCATCGATGAGGAGGAGTTTGTCCATTGCCGCGAGCTGAGCCTAGCGGGCAAGTCCCGGGCCGTCACTGCTCCGAAATTTTCATGATTTCCTTCGGTTGAATTGCAGAACTGAGCGAGGGTGGGGGCGTAGGAAGGCTCGGAAGAGGGTCCGGGAGTCCGGCATTCTCTGGAAAATCCGTCTTTCCCAAAATTTTTGTGGCAATCGAAAAGTCGTTTGTTAGCTTTCGCGGCCTTCGTTCCGAAAAACCTCCGGGTGGTTCGGTATTTCGGAGGACAATCACCGCCCGAATCTTGGGAACTAAATCACTGTGAGCGCCAATAAAGGACTCCCTCCCAAACCGGCTTCCAAAAAGCCGGAGACGCCCGACGTTGCCCCCCGCAAGGCGAGCACCGCTAGTGCGGCTTCGATTCTCGGGCGGCCTTTAGCCGCTGATACCAAGGGCACTGGTCCTTCCTGGACCCCGGCGGCGAAGGTCAAGCCGGACTGGCAAAAGTATTACCAGAACCTTCTGGAGTTACACGCCCGGTTGCGGGATCAGATGTCCGGTTTGGCCAAGGAGTCGCAAAGTGAGATGGAGAGTTACAGCCTCCACATGGGCGACTCGGGTACCGACAATTTCGACCGCGACTTTGCCCTGAGTCTTCTTTCGTCCGATCAGGACGCCCTTTACGAGATCGAAGAGGCGTTGAAACGCATTGAAAAGGGCACCTACGGAGTTTGTGAATTGACCAACAAGGTCATCCCTCGAGCCCGTTTGGACGCTATCCCGTGGGCCCGCTTTACCGTGGAAGCCCAGGCTCAACTCGAGAAAGAGGGAGCCCTCAAACAACGCCGTCTCGGGGCGTTGGGAACCGTGGAAACCAGTTCTTCCGTTGATTCGGATGAAGGCGACGACGAACCCGATGAGCGTCCGGCCGCCAAAGAAAAGGAATAATCTCTCATGCCCCGCGAAATCGTCACCATTGAATGCACGGAAGCGCGCAAGGAGGGCAAATCTCCCAGCCGCTACCAGACCTCCCGAAACAAGAAGTTGCAGACGGAGAAGGTCGAAAAGAAGAAGTATAATCCCGCGCTTCGCCGGCACACGCTGCACCGCGAAATCAAGTAAGCCATGCCCCGCAAAACCAAGCTCGACGAAACAAAGTCCAAACGCCGTGGAACCACGGTTCGCACGCCGCGTATTCGGCCGAAGGTGGACTACACCATCGACGCCATTGACTTCAAAAACGTCACCCTGCTGAAGCAGTACGTGACGGAAAATGGCCGCATCCTGCCCCGGAAGTACACCGGGTTGCCCGCCGCTTATCAGCGCCGTCTGTCCAACGCGATTAAACGCGCTCGGCAGATGCTGCTGATGAAGTAACGGGTCGACGGTCAGGTTGCCCCACCCGCCGGAGCCCCGGCGGGTTTCTTTTTTCGCGTCGCGACGTTTGCAACCTGTTTGCAAACGACTCACCTGCGACGCACGCTACGGATATGTCACGCTTCTGGTTGTTGGCCGCGGCCGCGTTTTGGATGGGACTGGTTCCCGCCCTGGCCCAGGAAAAGCGGTTGCAAGTGCTCACCAGCATTCCGCCGCTGTATTCCTGGGCGGCGAATGTCGCAGGCGACCGGGCGGATGTGCAGAACCTACTTCCGCCGAATGTCGGGCCCCACGACTACCAATTCCGACCCCGCGATCTGCGAAAGATTCAGAACGCTGACGTCATCTTTCTCAATGGACTGGGCTTGGAATCGTGGTTTTCCCGAGCTCTGACCGCCAACGACAAAGGGGCGGCCAAGAAAGTAGTCGAGGTCGCCTCCGGAATTGCGACCAACCAACTGATCTTCGATCTGCCAGCCCTGCGGATCGAATCCGGTGCCGCCGGGGATCCCCACCACCACGAGGGCGCCGCCAATCCGCATCTGTGGTTGGATCCCGCCTTTGCCCAACACGCGGTTAGTAATCTTCTCGTCGCCATGCAGCAGGCGGATCCAGCCAACGCCGCGGTTTATGCGGCGAATGCGCAGGCTTATGTGCAGCGGTTGCAAGCGTTGGACTCGGAACTGAAAACTTCTCTGGATCAGCTCAAGCGCCGGGACATCGTCACCTTTCACGACGCCTTTCCTTACTTCTGCCGCCGGTATGGACTGAACCTGGTGGGAGTTATCGAAGAAGTCCCGGGAGCTTCCCCTTCGCCCCGTTATCTGGCGGAACTCTCTCGAACCATTCGCGAAAAGAAGGTCAACGCCATCTTCGTTGAGCCGCAGTTTGAAATGCGTCTGGCTCGCCAATTGGCCACGGACCTGGGACTGGGGGTGGCCATGTTGGATACCTTGGAGACCGGCCGACTTGACCCGGGGGCTTATGAAGAAGGGATGCGAGCCAATCTGAGAGAACTGCAGCGGACCCTTAAATAGGTATGGCCGACGTCCGCTTTCACCCGTCCGGTCTGGCCCTCGAGGTGCGCGGACTCAAGGTAATCCTGGGTGACACCCAGGTCCTGCGAGGCGTCGATCTGCATGTTCCCCGAGGACAGATTGTGGCCTTGATCGGTCCCAACGGCTCCGGGAAGACCACCCTGCTGCGCTGCCTTTTGGGCCTGCAACAACCGGCGCAGGGTGAAGTGCGCATCTTTGGACAAAGAGTCACCGCCGAGGTGCTTCGTCGGGTGGGCTATGTGCCGCAGCGGTTGGCGCTGGACCGAAGCTTTGTTCTGAGCGTCCGGGAGTTTCTATCACTCCGCCTCGAACAGACACGAAACTGGTTCTGGCAGCAGCGCTCCACTCTCGATGGTCATCTCCGGGCGGCGTTGCCGGAATACGATCTCGAACCGTTGTTGGATCGACCGGTTGCCGGGCTCAGTGGGGGCCAGTTGCAACGGGTCCTGGTCGCCTTCAGTCTGCTCGGAAAACCCGAAATGCTGCTGTTGGACGAACCTACCGCCGGTGTCGACTCCCCCGGGGAGCAGTCGTTCTATGAACTGATCTCCACGATCCATCGGCGGCACCAGATGTCCGTCATTCTAGTGTCCCATGATCTGTCCATGGTCTATCGCCATGCCTCACGGGTTTATGCCTTGAACGGGGTGATCTGTTGCGAAGGCACCCCGGAAGAAGTGATGAATGCCGATTCCCTCAAGCAGGCCTACGGCATTCACGTGACGCCGTATCATCACGATCACGGCCCGGGTCATCACCACTGGGTCAACGTTCAGCCCTAAGTCCAATTCTCGCATGCTGACCGAACCCTATATGCAGCGGGCGCTGTTGATTGCCTTGTTGCTGGGGCCGTTATGCGGATTTCTCGGGGTCTTCGTCACGGCTCGTCGGATGGCGTTTTTCAGCGATACCGTGGCGCACTCGGCCTTGGCGGGCGTGGCGATGGGATTGGCGCTTGGCTGGGATCCGTCGTGGCCGATGTTGGGGGTCAGTCTCGTGGTGGCCCTCCTAATCCTGTGGCTGAAGGAAAAGACGGAACTGCTCACTGACACCATCATGGCGTTGCTCATGTCCGGCTTTATGGCGGCGGGCGTCGTGGGGTTTAGTTTGCTGAAAGGATTTCGAGCTGAACTGCACCGGTATCTGTTTGGCGACATCCTCAGTGTGGGGCCGGCCGAAGTGTGGCTGGCGTTGGGAATTTTTGTGGTCGTCAATTTGGTGCTCTTTACACGGTTGAGCGCCCTGACGCTGCTGACCGTTCAGGAGGATTTGGCGCACGTGAGCGGACTCTCGGTCCGAGGGCTGAACTTCGCCTTCGTCATTCTTCTGACTCTCGTGGTGGCGATCAGCATCCGCCTGCTGGGGATCATTCTGGTCACTTCGCTGCTGGTGATTCCTCCAGCGACGGCCCGAAATCTCGCCAGCAACCTGCGGCAAGAAATCCTATTGAGCCTTCTGGTCGGCGTGGTGGGCGGGGTCGGCGGAGTGCTCCTGAGTTATCAGTTCGATCTGCCCTGTGGCCCAACGATTGTGCTGACCTGTGTGGCGCTCTTCCTGATTTCCCTCACGTTTGACCAGATTCGTCGGGCGCTTCAACGTCCGGTCCAGTCATGAACAATCCGTGCAGCCAGCACCAGCATCCGCACCGGTTGGTCCAGCAGCCGTTGACTGAACTCACTGCCAAACTTCGCCAGCACTCGCGCAAGATCACCGGCCCGCGCCAGGCCATCCTGGATGTCCTGCGACGTCACCAGAATCCCATGGCCAATCGGGAGATCCATGCGGCACTGGGTCAGGAGTGCGATCTGGCCACGGTTTACCGCAATCTCCACACGTTGGAGGATATGGGACTGGTGCGACGGTTTGATTTTGGGGATGGGACTGCCCGATTCGAACTCGTGCCCGAGGGAGATGATGGCCACCATCACCATCTGATTTGTACTCGATGCTCGCGGATAGTGGAGATCGATGAATGTTTTCCGGTGGAAGTGGAACAAGCGTTGGCGCGGCGTCATGGCTTCACGGAAATCACCCACAAGCTGGAGTTCTTCGGCGTCTGCGCCCAATGCCAGGCTAAATCCGCTCCCGCGGTTCCGTGAACTCAAGCATGCGTCTGGATCAGTGGTTGTGGGCGGTTCGAGTGTATCGCACTCGACCTTTGGCGGTGGCGGCAATCAAGGGTGGTCATGTGAAGCTGAATGGTCAGCCAACCAAACCCGCCCGTGACGTTCATCCCGGCGAAGTCATCACGGCCCAAACCGAAACGTTGCTGCGGACGCTGCGGGTAATCGCCAGTCCCTCGTCCCGCGTGGGTGCCAAATTAGTCCCGCAGTACGCCGAGGATCTGACCCCACCGCAGGAGTTGGAACGGGCCAAGGCGCGCGCGCTAATTCCAGTTCCGACCCGACCCAAGGGGATGGGTCGGCCGACCAAGCGTGACCGGCGCATCCTGGATCAGTTGGATTCTTGAGAGGAGCCAAGGCCGGTCACCGGCCGAAAAACCAGCTCTCAGCTCTCAGCTGGTTTGCGGGTGTCTCACGCCATTCGGGTGAAGGTTTTTCCGGGGTGTTGTTTGACCAGACGCTTCAGTTCCAAGCTGAACAACACGACTGCGGTCACCCGCGCGGAGAGCCCGGTACGTTGGATGAGTTCATCAATGGTGCGGCTTTCCCGCGAGTCGAGGTGTTGCAGCAGTGAGGTTTCGTCGGCAGAGAGCGACAAGGCCGGCAGCGAGCCGGATTCTGCCGGAGACGGCGGTCGGTTGGTGGGTGGGAACAGGTATTCGAACTCGCACAGGATATCCTCAGCACCTTCGCACAGTTTCGCCCCTTTCTTTATCAGTTCGTGGCAGCCTTTACTGCGTGGGGAATCGATGCGGCCGGGAACAGCGAAAACCTGGCGCCCGTATTCCGTGGCGAAGTTGGCGGTGATGAGCGCCCCACTATTGAGATTGGCCTCCACCACCACGGTTCCCTGGCTGATTCCGGCCACGATGCGGTTGCGAATGGGAAAGGTCTGCTTGTCCGCGGGTCGGTTGAACGGGAATTGGGTCATGACCGCGCCGCTTCCTGATATCCGTTCGAACAATTCGGCATTCTCGGGTGGAAATACCCGGTTAATCCCGGTTCCCAGAACCGCCACGGTTCGTCCTTTGGCACTGAGTGCGCCCTGATGCGCGGCCGTGTCGATTCCCCGGGCGCCACCGCTGATGACGGTCACGCCGGTGTAGGCCAACTGGTAGGAGAGCTTCCGGGCGATTTCGATGCCGTATGGAGTGGTGAGTCGGGATCCCACCAGGGCGATGCCTCGGTGATCGGCGGGAACCAGCGTGCCTTTCACGTACAGGACGATCGGGGGATCGTAGATTTCCCGAAGCGGTGCCGGATACTCGGAGTCCAGTTGGGTGAACACCCGGCATCCGTAGTCGGCAATGCGCCGGAGTTCGCCGGTCAGATCCACATGGGATTCCCAGGCGGCGATGGCTTCGGCTGTTTCCACGCCGATCCCCGGGACGGCGAACAGTTGGGGTGCGCTGGCTTGAAGGATAGCGGCGGGATCGCCCCCGAAGTGGGGTAGCAGTTGCCGCAGACGGACGGGGCCGACGTGCTCAATCATGTTCAAGGCCACCAGGGCTTCATGCGGACTCATGGCTCCGCAGTTTGGCGGGCGCCCGGGGTCAGTGCGAGGAGCTGGGATTCCTCAAAATTAGGGAAGGCGCAGCGGTCGTAGGCTGCGGTTGTCAGCCAGGCTCCGGGAGGATCCGGCCCTTCTTTGGCGGATTCACCGATAAATGCGGATGCGGGCGGAACGAAACTTCGTGGCGACGGTCCATGCTGTGGCTTGCCAGAGAAACGCCGACCCCTAGGCTCGGCCCAAGATTTGCCCCATGACCACTGAACAACAGATCGCCGCGTTCCGGGAAACTTACGGACAACTTCGCACCGAGATTGGCCGCGTCATGGTGGGTCAGGACGCGATTGTCGACGGAACCCTCACCGCCATTCTCGCCGGTGGTCACGTGCTGCTGGAGGGCGTTCCCGGCCTGGGCAAGACCCTGCTGGTCCGGACCCTCTCCGAGGTGCTGGAACTGAGCTTCAGTCGGATTCAGTTCACGCCCGACCTGATGCCGGCCGACATTCTGGGCACCAACCTGGTCATGGAGACGCCTGATGGTCGCCGTCAGTTTGAGTTTCAGCGCGGCCCGGTGTTCGCCCATTTGGTTCTGGCCGACGAAATCAACCGCGCGACGCCAAAGACCCAGTCGGCCATGCTGGAGGCGATGCAGGAGCGGCAGGTGACTGCGGGTGGAGAAGTACGTCCGTTGCCCAAGCCATTCTTCGTTCTGGCCACCCAGAATCCCATTGATCAGGAAGGAACGTATCCTCTTCCGGAAGCGCAGCTCGACCGGTTCTTCTTCAAGCTACTGGTGGGCTATCCGTCTCGGGAAGAACTGACGGAAGTTCTGAACCGCACCACGGAAGGGGAGAAGGTCACGCCCTCCAAGGTTCTCGATAGCGAGGGGCTCAAGACGTTGCAGAAGCTGGTGCGGGAAGTGCCGATCGCCACGCACGTGAAGGATTACGCCGTTCGTCTGGTCCTCGCGACGCATCCCAAAACGGAGACCGCGGTGCCGATTACCAACCAGTATCTCCGCTTCGGCAGCAGTCCGCGCGGCGCCCAGGTACTGACGTTGGCAGCCAAAGTGCGGGCGCTGACCCAGGGTCGGTTCAATGTCAGCTTCGATGACATCGCCATCATGGCCGCGCCGACGCTGCGGCATCGCTTGATCCCCAATTTCGAAGCCGAAGCCGAGGGCGTGACAACGGATTTGATCATCGCCCAGGTGCTCCAAGACGTGCCCCGCGATGCTGCGGTCACGGCTTGAGTCGCCGATTCCGGGAACCATGGTCAGCACCCGGTCGAAAGTTTCGCCAAGCATCCGCCGGGTTCGGGTGCTGACTCTCGGAATACTCGTTTTCGGCGCCTTGATTTCGCCCGGCCGCGCTCAGCAGTTCCTCGACGACGTGGGCGAAGCTCTTGATCTGACCACTGCCGATGGCCGGGCGCGGGTGGCCTTCTCTGGCCTGGGGGATCTGGAAGGATACGCGTATCAGGATCCGCCGCCGGGGTTGATCTTTGGAGACACGGCCTTCGTGAATCCCCGGCTGACCCTCTTCGGCGACGCCCAGTATGGCCGCCAGTGGTATGCGTATGCGCAGTTTCAGGCGAACCGGGGATTCGATCCGCGGGCGGAAGTTCGCAATGCGCAGTTCTATGAGTATCTGCTGCGCTGGACGCCATTCGAAGAGGGGACGCTGAACCTGCAGGTGGGTGAGTTTGCCACGGCTTTTGGGAACTGGTCGAAACGACGGTTTTCCTGGGAGAATCCGTTCGTCACCGCGCCGACGCCGTACGAGCAGGTTCTGACGGTTAGCGACGTCAATGCCCCCGCGAGTCCCCAAGCGTTTCTGGCCCGAAGGGCCGTGCCGGCCAACAAGAAGTCGTGGGTGCCTCTGATCTGGGGTCCTTCGTACACCACCGGAGGCTCGGCCTTTGGCTCAGTGGAATCGTTCGACTATTCCGTGGAGTTCAAGAATGCGGCGCTGTCGTCCCGGCCCGCAGCATGGAGTGGATTTGATCAGAACTGGGAGAATCCCACGGTCACGGCGCGGGTAGGTTGGCGGCCATCGGCGGCGTGGAACGTGGGACTTTCTGGCAGCGGCGGGGCGTATCTGCTGCCGTCCGCCGAAGCCACCCTGCCGGCGGGAACGTCGCTGGGTGATTACTCGCAGACGACCCTGGGGATGGATCTGACCTGGTCACGGCGAAGCTGGATCGTTTGGTCCGAATTGTTTCTGGCCCGCTTCGACGTGCCGACGGTCGGGTATGCCGGGTTGCTCGGCTGGTATGGCGAAGTGAAGTACAAAGCAACCACCCACCTGTGGACCGCCGCCCGAATGAACGTGATGGCGTTCGGGGACGTGGCGGATGGGATGGGCGGCGAGGCTCAATGGGACAACAACGCCTGGCGAATGGATTGGTCGGTGGGTTGGCGGTTCAATCAGCATTGGCAGCTCAAACTTCAATACAGTTACGGCCAGGAACAAGACCCCGGCGTGGAGGGAAACTCACTCTTTGCCGGCCAGATTACGTTGCGGTTCTGACGTTCCCCGGAATTCCCATGAAGTCCGATTCTCCCAACGCGGTGCGGATCACGCTGGTCAACCGGCAGCGGGATCGTCCCGTGGATCGCCCCCGAATTCTGCGGCTCGTGGCGGACGTCCTCGCAGAGCGTGGACAAACGGCGGACGTGGTCATCCATTGGGTTAGCCGAAAACGCTCGGCGGAACTCAATCAGCAGTTTCTCCAGCACGAAGGACCGACGGACATCATCACCTTCGACTACGGCAGCACGACCGATCGGTTGCAGGGTGAGTTGTTTATCTGCATCGCGGAGGCGGTCCGGCAGGCGGCGGAGTTTCGAACCGATTGGAAACAGGAACTCCATCGCTATGTCATTCACGGACTGCTGCATTTAAGGGGCTTTGATGATCGGGAACCGGCCGTTCGTCGGGTCATGAAGCGGGAAGAGAACCGACTCGTGCGTCGGTTTGGTTGATGGGTCCGAGCCATGACTGAAGAACGGGCGAGTGGCGTGGTCTTGCGGATTCATCCGTACGGGGACACCAGCGTGATCCTTTACTGGCTGACCGCGGAGCAAGGGAGACTGGCCACCTTGGCGAAAGGCGCCCGACGTCCGAAGTCGCCCCTGCACGGGAAACTGGATTTGCTGAGTGCCGGTGACTTCTCGTTCGTGCCGGCGCGACGATCGTCGTTGCACACCTTGCGGGAGTTTTCGCCGGAACAGCGTTACTTGGGATTGCGTTCCGACTACGGAAAACTGGTGCAAGTGGCTTATGCCGTGGCCTTGCTGGAGCGGGCCACCGAATCCGACACGCCGCTTCCCGAACAGTACGAGTTGTTCCGCAGTTGGCTGGAACAGTTGGAACGGCAACCGGCCCAGCCGCGGATGATCTATGCGTGGGAAGCGCGGCTCTTGGAGTCGCTCGGAGTGGACCCGAGCGAAGCCGCCGCTTCTCTGCGTCCTGAGGTCAGTAAGTTGTTGCAGGATCTGCTCACGCGGGACTGGGAGGAGTTGGCGGGGCTCAAGGCGACCGGTCCGGTGGTCCGTCAGTTGAGCGAGTTTCTTCGCCGCCGTTTGGTCGAGGCAATCGGGGCCGTTCCCAGCTCCCGAACTGACGCCATTTCGTTGCGTCCGGAAGGCTGATCTACCAAGCGCTCGGTTACGCCGGTTTGGTGTGGGCGGCGACGGCGTCGGCGATCGAGTTGACCGAGGCGAGGACCTTGCGGGCGGTATCCTGATCCGAAACTTTGAGTCCGAACGTCTTGTCGAGGGCGACCACCAGTTGCAGGGCGTCCACGGAATCCAGTCCCAGACTGTCCGGGCCGAAGAGCGGTTGATCGTCCCCAATTTCGGCGGCGGTGACCTGAAGCATCAGGGTTTCCACCAGGAGCGCGCGAATCTGGTCGCGGAGTTCTGCAGAGGTCTCGTGCATCGCGAAGGTCGGAGGTTAGCCCAGGAGGGACAACCAGTTCAAAGGATCCCGCCGTCAACTTTGAGCACGGACCCGGTGATGTAACTGGCCTCGGGACTGGCCAGGAAATGAATGGCGGCGGCGACTTCTTCAGGTCGGCCCAGACGACGGGCCGGAATCTGACCGATCATGGCGCTGCGTTTTTCGGGCGGCATTTTGGCCAGGGCTTCGGTGTCGAGGTAGCCCGGGCAGACGGCGTTGACCGTGATCTGCAACCGCGCGACTTCCTTGGCCAGCGACTGGGTCAGGGCAATGACTCCGGCTTTGGCCGCGGCGTAGTTGGTTTGGCCAGCTGGTGCGAGCAGAGCGCTGAGAGACGAGACATTGACGATTCGTCCCCGCCGTTGGGAGATCAGGGTTGGC
Source organism: Verrucomicrobiota bacterium (assembly GCA_017309115.1). Taxonomy (GTDB): domain Bacteria; phylum Verrucomicrobiota; class Verrucomicrobiia; order Limisphaerales; family UBA9464; genus UBA9464. Next base: position 76,051 of record JAFLEF010000026.1, read on the forward strand.
AGGACGGCTTGGCATCCGTGAAAGACGGAGTCGAGGTTGGTGCTGACGACTCGGGACCAAACGTCCGGGCTCATGGTGCCGAGCAGGGCATCGTCGTGGGTGCCGGCGTTGTTCACCAGGACATCGAGTTGTCCGCTTGCGGTGAGGATTGAGGACACGGCCTCTTTCCAGGCGGCGGGTTCGGTCACTTCCAGGGAGACCAGCGAACAGCGATCCGGATGTTCGGCCCGCAAGAATTCGGCCCGCTCGCGATGACTCCGGACTCCGAGCCAGACGTGGGACTCTGGGTCCTGAAGAAACCGGCGGGCGGTGGCCAGACCCAGTCCGCCATTGCCGCCGGTGATGAGAATGACACGCACGGGCGGATTAAAGCGGGAAGCGACCGGCGAGGTCACCGCGGATTTCGCGGGCGGGCTGCCCCTGGTGGGGCGACGCTCCGCGGAGCCGCGCGCTGGTGGAGTTGTGACGCGTCATTCGCCGAGACGCGAACGGCTCGGTGGAAACCTCGCCCTACCGGGAAAAGCTGAGAGCTGAGAGCTGAGAGGCCGGAAAAGACGGTGGGGCGACGCTCTGCGGAGCCGCGCGCTGGTGGAGTTGTGACGCGTCATTCGCCGCGACGCGAACGGCTCGGTGGAAACCTCGCCCTACTGGGGAAAGCTGAGAGCTGAGAGCTGAGAGCTGAGAGGCCGGAAAAGAAAAGACGGTGGGGCGACGCTCTGCGGAGCCGTGCGCTGGTGGAGATGTGACGCGTTATCTGCTGGGACGCGTCGATGGGACGGACCGGAAGCCGACGCCGATCGCCTGGTGATTGCTGCCGTGCAGTTGGGCCCAAACGGTGCGGCCAGGTTGGTCGGCGGCGTCCTGAATGGCGGCCACACAACTCCAGGCGCCCGCGGCGGCGAATCCCTCGCCCAACACCGGTCGCAACGCAGCCAATGAAACCGTGGGATCGTCTGCGGGAATCTCGGGCAGATTCGAATGGGTGGGAGTCCCGGTGACATACGGGATCGGCGACGTGATTCCAGTCAGTTCGATTGGCTGCGGTTCCGGGGACAGGCACAACGCTCCGGCTCCTTCTGAAGTCGGTCCGAGATCAAAGAGGTTCGCGGCTTCAGCGGTCAGCCAGTCCGATTCCTCGGCTCCCACCACGAGGCACCGATCCACGAGGCCCTGAGACAACCAATCCGCAGCGAGGGCGAGTCCTTCGCCAAAGGCTGACTGGTCACCCACCAGCGTGTAGTTGCGCCCGGTACAGCCCAGCACGGCGGCCAGGTGGGACGCAGGCGCGTTGAAGACGGTTTCGGGAAAGAGCAGGGGACTGGCGGTCGAGGGTTGGATCAGGACTTCCTGATAAAACCGGCGCGAGTAGTTCACGCCACCCGACATCACCGCCGCTATCACTCCGAGTCGAAGTTCGCCCTGCTGGATTCGGGTCCGGTCGTCCCCGAGAGCCTCGAACGCGGCACCCACGGCGAACTGCGAAACCAAACTCGAACGCCGCAATCGGGCATGGCTCAAGTAGGCGGGGCGCGGGGAGAGGGGAGGCACCCGGAAAACGAGGTAGCCGGGTCGCCCAGGTACTCCGGTCAGTTCCTGACGAAGCAGCGGTTGACCGGCAGTGCGAGCCAAGCGAAACGGTTCGACTCCCCAGCCGGCCGGGGAGACCACACCCATTCCGGAGATGAACACGCGGTTACTCATCGGCGCAGGACCAGCGAGGCGTTGGCGCCGCCGAAACCGAAGGAGTTGGTCAGGGCGTGGGTGAACGCCTGGTCTTGGGGTTGGGTGACCAGGGGAAAACGGCACAGGGGATCCGGATGGTCTAGTCCGATCTCTGGCGGCAGCCACTGGCCGCGCAAGGCTTGAAGACACACCACCACTTCCACCGCTCCGGCGGCGCCGAGCAGATGGCCAATGGAGGCCTTCGTGGAACTCACCGGCAGGTGCGGCGCCCAGTCGCCGGCCCACTGGTTGATAGCCGCCGCTTCGGCCCGGTCGTTCAAGGGAGTTCCAGTGCCGTGGGCGTTGACGTACCCCACCTGTTCCGGAGTGATGCCCGCCTGGGCGCAGGCGGCGGTCATGGTGGCGAGGGCGGCGAGTCCGTCCGGTTGCGGTTGGGTCAGATGATGAACGTCTGTCGCCACGCCGTACCCGGTGATCTCTCCGAGTCGCTCGGCGTCACGAGAGCGGGCGAATGAATCCGCTTCCAAACACAACACCGCGGCGCCTTCACCCAGGGCCAGGCCATCCCGGTCGGCAGCGAAGGGCCGGCAGTGAGTCGTCGAGAGCGCCTGCAACGAGTCGAACCCAGCGAACACCAGTTGGCTCAAGGCATCATATCCGCCCACCAGCACCCGATCCGCGTATCCGTGGCGGATTAACTCGAAGGCATGTCCCACCGCATTTGCACCCGAGGCACAGGCATTGGCGATAATGGTGGTGGGTCCGTGAAATTGAAACGCCTTCATCAGGTCGAGGGCTTGATGTTGGGCTTGATAATGAACCACTCGGGTCGCTTGTCCGCGACGGTTCGGCTGGGGGAGACAGGCTTGACGGAGGAAGGCTTCGCCCAGGCTCATGCCGCCGCTGGTGGTGCCGAGGACCAGAGGCAGCGGTTGATCGTCAGGAGTCCAACCCGCCTGGGTCCACGCCTCATGGGCGGCCCAGAGCAGCATGCGGGCGGCCCGGTCCAAGCGGGCTTCATCCCGCGGGGACAAATGAGAGGGGGGAAGGTGCGGAGGAAGATCCAGTTCGCCAGCGAGGGTCGCTCTTTGACCGCTCACCGGAAATGAGCGGACCGGCCGGAATGCCCGACGCCCCTGGCGAAATCCTTCCGCGTGTTCCGTCCAGCCTCGTCCCAGCGCGGTAATGATCCCCGCTCCGGTAACTAGGACTCGACGGGGCGATCCAGAGTGCGGGGGCCGAGGGAACAACATCAGGAGACTTCCTTGATTGGAATCGGGGAACCGTCAAGGGCCGCGCCTCACTTCGCCACCTTGAGCTGAAACTCGAGCCGCGTCTTGGTCTCGCGTTGCTCGTCGATCATATCCATGTCCTTGAGCATCCACACCCCGTCCACCTTTTCGAAGGAGCCCACGGAAAACTGCTTCAAGAGCTTGCCCGAGGCATCGTAGGCGTCGGCTTGAATGAGGCTCTTGAACTCGTTGTCCACCCACGAGACCACCCGAGAATAGGGCCTTCCGGCAGGATTTCGGCTTTCGAGGATTTTGCAGGAGCGGCCTTTCACCATTGGAGGATTGTTGCGGGGTCCGGGAATGATCTTCTGTTCGGGCCAATGCAGAAACTCCAGCCCCAGGTCATCCAACCAGAAGTCCGAGCCCATGAAGGGCACCGAAGCCTGGCCGGCCGGCACCACCTCCGCCGCGGTGCGGCTTCCGCCTTCCAGAATGTAAGTCGGCGAACGCTCCGGCGAATGAACGATCGTCAAAATCTCCGGCACCGCCGGAGCCGGGGGCTTGGCCAGATACCGCGTGGACCAACCTGGCGCGGCCGACGTGCCGGCCCGGGTCTCAATCACCAACGGGACCCGGCGTCGATTGCCCCGGGCATCCCGTATCTCCAGGGTCGCCTGGTTGGTGGCGTTGGCGACGGGTTGCAGCAGTCGCATTTCCTCGGCGAGTTCCCGGCCTTGTTGCTGTTCGCGGCTCAGTCCGCTGACCGGAGGGTTCTGGGCTAGTCCCACGCCCATCCCAATTCCCCACACGATGACGACCCACAGTCCGGCGCACTTCATGATTCAACGCGATTTGAAAATAATCTGGGGCGCCTCCCCGCGCCGACCCCGCACAATCAGCCCGGTGGGCGTGGACGTGGAACCGCAGCCGCACCCGGTGGTTCGATGAAAATCGAGTCGACGCGGACGGAAGTAACGCCAAGTCATCAGACCCAACGTTACGGCGACGACGCCCAGCGCGGCGATTTGTTGCCAGTCCATGTCGGGAGCCTAGCGGTCTCGCCCAGAGAGGCAATCATCGCGGGTAAAGTCTGGGAGTTGACGGACGTGAACCAAACCCGGTTTAGTCAGGCATGCAACCAGCGTGGATCCTCTTGGGCGGACTGCTGCTTCTGACAGGCTGTCAGAATCTGCCGCCGCCCGAAGTCATTGAGCCGACGCCTCCGGTTCGGCCCGTCCGTCTGCAGGAGCCGATGGACGGTGGGGTGGGCCGGGTGATGTCGGTAAATGCGCGACTGCGGTTCGTGCTGTTGGATTACTCGCTCAACACGCTGCCGAAGATCGGGGATGTGGTGGAGCTTTGGCGCGAAGATCAGGTGATTGGGGAATTGAAGGTGACCGGCCCCATCCGCAATACCACCGTGCTCGCCGACGTGGTGTCGGGAGAGCCGCAAGTGGGGGATCTGGCGCGGCCGAAGCGGGGAAGCTGAGAGCTGAGAGCTGAGAGGTCGGAAAGGGTAAGCGGTAAGCGGTAAGCGCGGGAGCCTGCTTGTCTCTCAACTCTCAACTTTCAACCCTCAACTGGCTTTTCGGTAGGGCGACGCTTCGCGGAGCCGTGCGTGGGTGGACAGTGGACGCGTGATTCGCGGGTACGCGAACGGCTCGGTAGAAACCTCGCCCCACCGTTTTGACGCCCCGCTTACCGCTTACCGCTTACTGCTTACTGCTTGCCGCTTGCCGCTTGCCGCTTGCCGCTTGCCGCTTGCCGCTTGCCGCTTGCCGCTTACCTCTCAGCTTCTTCGTCGCCAGCAGGCTCAGCGACAGGACGAAATACAGGGGATCCACCAGATAATCCCAATAGTTGGGCGATTCGAGCACACGCAGGTGCCAGGCGGCGATGGCCACCAGCAGGACCCAACCCAGCCGTTGCCCCCGGAAGATGAGTCCCGCTCCGAGCAAACCCATCACCGCAAACAGCGCACTGAAGTGCCATCCCCAGCCGTATGGATCCCATGGCCCCCAACCCAGCGCCGCGGGATACAGCACCAACCCGGTCCCGGCTCCAAACCACCAGAACGCCGGCAGATCCGTCGGACGCAACAGCTCCGGAAGTCTCAAAGCGCGCCCGGCGGCGGCGAGGAGGTAGACCGTGAAAGGAAGGCTAAATCCCGGGGCGATCCCGGCGAGTCGTCGGGCCAGAGAACCATTGCCCCAGGGAATACCAAAGAGGACCACGCAGAGTGCCAGGAGAATCCAACCAACCTTCGGGCTCAGACGCCGACCCAGCCGATCCGCGATGCCAGCCAGTATTACGAACACGGCGACGCTCGGAACCAGCAGGGATAGAAGCCAGGCGCTGGGGGACGGGGACATCATTTCGGGAGCCGGGCGTCGAGCCAGGACGCATTGAAGGAAACCACACGAATCGCCCGCCGCTTCCACGTGTAGGCCAAATGAATCTCGCCGTCCCGAGCCTGGACGAGGAACGGATAGGAGAACTCAGTCTCCGGTTCCTGTTCCAGATAGGGACCGCGTTGCCAGGTGGTCCCGCTGTCCCGGGAAATCGCCAGCCGCAGATTGGCGCGTCCGGAGTTGGTGTCGTTGAAGGCGAGCAGCAATCGGCCGTCGTGCAGTCGGATGGCATCGACCCCGGAATCGGAGTTGGGCAGGCCGGTGGGCTGAGGCGCTGACCACGTCTGGCCGCCGTCGGCGCTGCGGGTCGTAAACAGATCGCGTTGCTCGCTGGCGGTCCGACAGAGCATGAGGGCATTCTGCGTGTCGAGGGCGACCAGGGCCGGTTGAAAGGCGGTGCGACCTCCGAAAACCCGGGTGCGAACTGCCGTCGGCGTTCCAGTGCGTTCCTGCAGCCACAGGATTTCCGGGAACTTCCCGAACAACTCCTGATAGATCGGCACGGCCCAGCCTCCATTCTCCAACGGGGTTGCCCCGTTTTTGACGAGGGTACTGATGTTGAAGAACGGACTGAGAATCAGTCTTCGACTGGGAGTCCAGGTTTGGCCGAGATCGGTGGACTCCTTCAATGCCAGCGAACTTCCCGACCAACCGCCGAGAGCAATAGCCACGTAGAGAAGCGAGAGCTTTCCCTGGGCATCGGCAAAGAGCACGGCGTTGCCCACTTTACGGACATAATGCCCGAGTTCCCGACGGGCCGATTCCGCGGTCACGACGGGAACCGCCGGCGCCCAGCCGCGGGCATCGCGCCGGGAGAAGAACACCGCGACATCCTTGGCGCCTTCGCGGGATCCGCCGTACCAGGCTGCAGCGAGTTGGCCCGGGGCCGGTTCGCAGAGCGACGCCACATGAACGCTGGCGACTCCGCCGCCCAAATCCTCCACCCGATGGTTGGGCAGACTGTTGGTCGGAGCGACCGTCACCGGAGCGGAGACTCGGAATCGTGGCGGAGCCGGTCGGCTTTGGGTTCGGGCGGGAAGGAGATGCAGTCCCAGCACCGCCGCCATACCCAGCCAGGTGAAGACGGAAGGGGGCTTCATGGCGCAGGCGGTCGGGAAACTTCGAAACCGATCAGATCGGTCTTGAGCCCTTCGAGCGAACGGGACTTCAACGCAGCCTGCCAATCGGCGGCGGTGGCATCGGCGCGGGCGAACCGAATCCAAACCTTGCGCGAGTAGAACGTTTTGTAGCGGGTGATTTCCTGGGCCTGGAGTCCAAGTTCGGACAGGCGTTTCTGGAAATCTGGCACCACCGGCCGGTCCACAAAGACCACGGCGGGCAGGGAGTTCGTCAGGCGTTCAGGAGTGAATTGCAGCACGCTTCGACCCAGGCGTGGGGACAGCATGGCGGGTTGCATGCGATCGAAGGTGAAGGTGGGTCGACTGCCAATCACGGTCTCAATTCCGGCCGGAAGTCCGTTCAATCCCAGGCGCGGATAGAGTCCGCCAAAGACCAGCGCGAGCACGACCCCGCAGAGTGCCACGACGCGGATCGGATCCACGCCGCGCTGCGCCCAGAGGAAGGCGGTGACGGCCAGTGTCCAAGAGAGCAACGGGATGATGATCCCCAGCTGAAACCACAGCGCAAAGGACCCCACTGCGAAGGCGAGAATTCCAAAGATCAGCGCGGCGAAGGCCATGGTGAGTCGTTGAATTCGTCCGCCGGGCGCCAGCCAATGCGCGGCCAGAGCGGCTTGGGTCGGAACCACCGAGAGCATGTATCGCTCAAAAGTGGTCATGAAGAAGAACGGCAGAATCGAGATGAAGAAGGTGGCGATCAACCAACGGTTGGCTGGGAGTCGCTCTGATTTGGGCGTACGGAAGAATTCCCAGATCGCCACGACGACCATCGGTGTCCACGGCGCAATCAGACCCAGGGCACCGCCCAGCGCGGACAGCGGGGACTTGCCGTGCCAGCTGCCGAATTCCCGGGCCGCCAGTTCCTCGCCCATGATCTGCGCGAAGCGATCCCCCCAGATCTGCTGCATGGCCAGAGGCCACGGCACACTGATCGCCGCGACCACGGCGACGGCCAGAAGCCAATGCCAACCGCGCTGCTTCAAAATGGGAAATGCTGACAAACAGAAAACCGCCGCCACCGCCGCCGAGCCGAAGAAAAAGAATCCGATCGGGCCTTTGGTCAGGAAGGACAAGCCCAGCCAGACCCCAGCCGCCAGCGCATCGATCAATCGTCCGGTGCGCAGCCAACGCAGACCGAACAGAATGGCCAGGGACACGAAGAAGGCCAGGGGCAGGTCGAGCATCGCCTGACGCGCCTGAGCGGCGATGCCAATACAACTCACCGTCAGCAGGCCAGTCAGCAGACCCTTCCCATTCGAGCGGAACAATTCCCGGGACCACTGACACGCCACGACGGCCAGACCAGCTCCGGCGAGCACACTCCAGATTCGGGCGGCGACCAGGCCCACTCCGAACAGGTGGTAGTTGGCGAGGATCAGCCAGTACATCAGCGGCGGTTTGCGCAGACGCAGTTCGCCGTTGACCCAAGGGGTCAGCCATTGGTCGCGCTCCTTCATTTCCATCGGCGTCCGCAGGGTCAGCGTGTACTCGTCGGATCCGGTCACGCTGGTTTCCGACCAGATGGACGGCATCAGCACGGTCAGGCCGAAGAGGAAAACAATCCACGGAATCCAGCCGGGACGCTGATCCCACCACGCCGTCGTGGTGACGGCGGGAGCCGGTTTAGGAGTGCCGGTGGTGGCGTTGGACATGATGATGTAGCGCGGACGGTGCCGATGCCTCTAGGGATGTCGGAGACAGCGGGTCGCCATACTGCAACCGAGCCCCCTTGGAGCAAGGAAAGAGCAAGGTTTGCGGGGCCCCGGCGCGGTCTTCACCGACCGCCGTCTGGCTTCCTGAGCTCGATCGTACGGTCAGGAAGAGGCCTTCAGTCCCAGACGTTGGGCGACTTCTGTGGCGAGCACTTCGTAGGCGGCGGCGCCGGCGCTATACGGATCGTAGGTGATGATCGGTTTGCCGAAGCTGGGGGCCTCGGCCAAGCGGGTCGTTCGGGGAATGACGGTTTCGAACACTTTGTCTCCAAAATGCTGGCGAACCTCGCCGACGACATTTTGGGAGAGTCGGGTGCGGCCGTCGAACATCGTCATGACGATGCCCAACAGACTGAGATGGGGATTGATGCCGGTGTCTCGAACCTGGTTGAGAATTCGGGTGATCATCGCGACCCCTTCCAGCGCGAAGTACTCACACTGGAGCGGCACCAGGAGATGATCGGAGGCGGCGAACGCGTTCAGCGTGAGGATTCCCAGGGACGGGGGGCAGTCCAGCAGGATGAGGTCGTAGCTGTTGCCGGAGCGAAGGGGTTCGAGGGCGCGGCGAAGGCGGTTGAGGTAATCCTCGGCCCGGGCGAGTTCGACTTCGGCGCCGCAGAGGTCGAGTTCGCTGGCGATGACCGACAACCCCTGAATGGCGGTGGGCTTGACCCGTTCGGCCAGGGTTCCGTCGCTTAGGAGCGGTCGGTAGACACTGCCGCCCTCGAGTTTTTCCAGGCCCAGGCCGCTGGTGGCATTGGCTTGGGCATCGAGATCGATCAGCAAGACAGAACGGCCCTGTTTCGCCAGGCAGGCGGACAGGTTGACGGAAGTGGTGGTCTTGCCAACGCCTCCTTTTTGGTTGGCGACAGCGAGGACAGGTACAGGCACGACGGGAGTTTCAGGGGAGGGACCGGTTCGCTCAAAGCGGAATTTTCAGGGGAAGTGAAATCCGCCCGGACCGGTTTTCGGACGGGGAGGTCAGCGGGTTCCCGTTGGGGGAGGCAAACAATTCCCAGCTGTCGGAAGGGGAAACGTTGAACGAAAGCCCCAAGTCGCCTATCCCAGCGCGGACTGCATGAGTGAAATTTTGGTCATCGGTCACCGCAACCCGGACACCGACGCGATTTGTTCCGCTATTGCCTATGCCGAATTCAAACGGCGCACGGGCACCAAGAACGTGATCGCGGCCCGTTGCGGTGAAACGAACGAGCGCATCGACTTCGTCCTGCGCACGTTTGGCGTGCCGGCGCCCCAGTTCGTGGCGGACGTCTCGCCCCGGGTACGCGACGTCATGCAGTCGAACGTCATTTCAGTGCCGCCACGAACGAGCGTGGTGGAGGCGCTGGCCACGATGGATCAACGCAACATCCGGGTTCTGCCAGTGCTCGATTCCGAGCGTCGTTGTTTGGGCCTGTTGTCCGTGTTTAAGGCCAGCAAGTTCTTCTTTCCCGCCCCCAATCGGATCTTTGATTCGCGTCGGATTTTGTCCTCGGTCCGGGCCCTGGCTCGCACGCTGGGAGCGAAGATGATCTGCGCCTTCGAACCGGATCGGGACGAGGATTTGGTCCTGATGGTGGCCGCGATGAAGGCCGCTTCGTTTGCCGCGCGACTGCCCAACTACGCCCCGGAAAAACTGGTGGTGGTGGTGGGCGACCGGGAGGACATTCAGCGTCTGGCTATCGAGGGTCGGGTCCGGGTGGTGGTGGTGACGGGTGGGTTGGAGGTTCCCGATGAGTTGTATCATCTGGCCCGCCGCAACGAGGTTACGCTGATGATCTCGCCGCATGATTCGGCCACGACGGCCATGTTGTCGCGAGCCTCCATTCCCGTGGAGCGGTTGTTGCGGGAGGACTTTCTACGGTTCCGGGATGAGGAACGTTTGGCGGACATTCAGCAGATGGCGGCCGCCTCGCAGTTCCAGGCCTTTCCGGTTGAAGACGAAGACCGACGGGTGGTGGGAATTCTCTCGAAGTCCGACTTCCTCAAACCGGTCGCGCGCAAGCTCATTCTGGTCGACCACAACGAACTGACCCAAGCGGTTCAGGGGGCAGACCAGTTGGAGATTTTGGAGGTCATCGACCATCATCGGCTGGGCGCCTTCAGCACGGCTCAACCCATTTTGTTCCGCAACGAACCGGTGGGCTCGACCTGCACGATTGTGGCAGACGGATATCTCCGGTACGGCGTGGATTTGCCAGCCAGCATTGCCGGACTGCTGCTGGCGGGGATCGTGACAGACACTCTTAATTTGACCTCGCCCACGAGCACCCAGCGGGACGCGGAAATCTTGGCCTGGCTGGAGCAGAAATCGGGAGTGAAGGCGGCGGAGTTTACGGAGCGCGTGTTCAGCTCCGGCTCGGTTCTCGTCTCGTTGCCTCCGGAGAAGGCGATCACCGCGGATTGCAAGGAATACGTCGAAAACGGGCATCGGTTCAGCGTGGCCCAAATCGAGGAACTCGGGTTCACCACGTTTTGGAAGCGGGCCGACGGAGTCCGCGCGGCGTTGGATCGGTACCGAGAGGAGCACGAACTGGTCTTTTCGGCGCTCTTCATTACCGACGTCGTGCAGCAAACCTCGCTGCTGCTGGTTTCGGGCACGCCCCAATTTGTGAAGTCCATCGCCTATCCCGAAGTGGTGCCCGGCGTGTTTCAGATGGAAGGAGTGGTTTCCCGGAAGAAGCAACTGTTGCCGTACCTGACCAGTCAGTTGCGTCAGATGCCCCCGTGATTGGGTCTCTGTGGAACGCTTGAATTGCCCTGCTGTTCGCCATGCCTGCCGATATTCGACTCATATCCACCGACTTTGACGGAACCATCCATGAAGACTTTGCCCATGCGCCCGTTCCGGAAGTGTTCCAGACCCGAATCGGAGAACTCCAGAAGCGCGGCGTTACGTGGGTGATCAACACCGGACGTGATCTAGCCAGCCTCATGGAGAGCATTGGCCGCGCCCGGGTCCGGGTGCTGCCGGATTTCGTGGTGACGGTCGAGCGGGAGATTCATCGGCATGTTCGGGGTCACTACGAGGCGGTGGAACCGTGGCATTCCTCCTGCCGGGACGACCATGCCGGGCTGTTTCAGCGGTATTCCCAGGAACTGCGCGCGTTGTTCTCCAGTTTGGAAGGACGGTTCGACGCGACGTTCTATGACGATTCCTGGTCGCCGTTGTGTGTCATTGCCCGCAGCAACGGGCAGATGGATGCGATCCAGGATGAGTTGGAGACCTTTTGCGAATCGGTCTCCGAACTCGTGGTGGTGCGGAACGATGTGTACCTACGGCTGAGCCATCGGCGTTACAGCAAGGGTACGGCGTTGCAGGAAATTCAGCGGCTATTGGGGTTGAGTGCGGCGCAGACCTTCGCGGCGGGGGATCATCTGAACGATCTGCCCATGCTCCGGCGGGAGGTGGCCCACTGGTTGGTCACACCCTACAACGGCCTGCCGCAAGTGAAGGCGCAGGTGCAAGCGGAAGGCGGTTTCCTGGCCCTGCAGTCGTGTGCGGCCGGGGTCCTGGAGGGCTTGGATCGCTTCTCGGCCTAAGCGGAGCGGCTCGACAAATCCTGGGAGCGGATCCACTGCCGCCAGTCGAGGTCGGCAAACACTGTGTGCCGGGTCTCGAGATCCCTTAGTCCGGCGGGTTCCTGGGTGACCGGGGGAGCTTCCAGGACTTGAGCCAGTTCCTCGAAGGCCTCCAAGTGTCCGTTCACCCGACGGGACGGATAACTCCCGGCGGTGTTGAGCTTGATCAGGAACGGCCAGTCACTGGCTTGGGCCAGGAGCAGTTCCCGGGCGGCTTGCCGGAGCAGTCGTTCGGTGAGCGGAGTGACCGGGAGGTCCTGATAAATGTCGGCCAATTGTTCGAAGCGCCGGCTGGCGGCGTGGAGGCGGGGCTGGATCCACGCGTTGGAATCGTCGAGCCAAACGCCCAGATGACCCTCTTCGCCCCAGGTGGAGGCCGCGGGTTGGGCGATTTCCAAGTCGGGGAATTCGGCGAGGTGCTCCGAGGGCGTGACCAGTTCCACGCCGGACGGTTGAGCCGCGTTGGAACGTACCACGGCATCGAGAAATTCCGGACCCTCGAACCACCAGTGACCGAAGAGTTCGGCATCGTAGGGCGCCACGATCAGCGGGGGGCGGGACATCAGCGAAGCCGCCGCGCGACCCAGACGCACCCGCTGTTCCAGAAAGTGCGCAGCGTGTTCGGCAGCGGCTTGGAGCGCTTGGGCCCGCTGATACAGTTCCTTTTCCCGGCCTTCTCCGGTGACCCGATGAAACTTCAATCCAGTGAAGGCCCGTCCGGCCGCGCCGTGCAGGTAGGGTCGGACATACTCCCATTCGGAATCGTGGGCGACGTCCTGATGGAACTCCCGATACCGAGGATCGCCGGGGTATCCACCGTGGCGACTCCACACCTGCCGGGCGCTCGCCGGATCGCGGCCGAAGACGGCCAGACCGCCGGGCGTGAGCAGTGGGGCAAAGATGGCTTGGCGCGGCCGGGGATTGGCGTTGAGCACACCGTGAGTTTCGACCAGGAACCAGCGAATGCCTGCCTCCAGCAGATAGGGCTCCAGGTCCGGCGTCCAAGCGCATTCGGGCAGCCAGAATCCCAGCGGTTCCTCGCCAGCCCAGCGTGCGTGGGATTCCATCGCGACTCGCAACTGACTGCGCAGATTGGCGGGTTCGCGGAGCAGGAGCGGCAGGATCGCGTGCGTGGCCGAGCAGGTGATGAGTTCGATGCGACCGGAGCGGGCGGCGGCGCGAAAGGCGGGGAGCAGCTGACCGTCCCAGCGATGGAACTCGTTAGCTTGTTGGCGCAACCATTCCCGATGGAACGCCGCTACAGTGCGACGCTCGGGTTCAAAGTGCGCCCGCAATTCCTCGCGCTCCGCCAAGTCCTCCAGCCGCGCCAGATACTGCCGGAAGCGGGTCAGCAGTAGCTCATCCTGGAGCATGGCCGCCAGGGTCGGCGAGACACTGAACGTGAGTCGGCCGGGCAAGTGATCCCGATCCCACTCGTTCCAGATCCGGAGCAGCGGCAGATAGCACTCCAGGATGGCTTCGAAGAGCCAAGTCTCTTCGTGGAACTGCGGATGCTCCGGGTGCCGGACGAAGGGCAGATGACCGTGCAAAATCACGGCCAACTGCACCCGGGGAAGCCCGGAAGGCTCGCGCTGCGGAACGGAGGCTGTTTCCATTGCCCCGGTTAAGGCAGCGATTCCGGTACGGGAGGTTTCCAGTGCGGATCGGTGGGATGGGTTCCCACGTCTCCCTGCCGAGTGGTGGTTCGTTGGAACTGCAGTCGGGCGGCGCGTTGATCCGAGCCATCGGCTTTGACGGCCAGTGCAGGCAACTCGTAGTCGCCATCAGGCAGGGAAAATCGGAAGCTGAAGGAACCGTCTTCCCGCAGGCGAATTGGCCGTCCTCCCAAGGTGACTTGGGCATCGGGTTCGGTGCTGCCGTAGATGATCAGCTCGGCGTTGACCTTGAACCAGAAGCTGGAAGGGGCGGGAGCGGGCGCGGGAACCGAACCGGGGACACCTGGAAACTCCGCCAGTTCGGGGGCCGGGCGGGTCTGCTCGGCGCTGCTGGGCGAGAGTGGAGGAGTTGTCGGACCTTCCCAGCGGGTGGTAACGACCTTGGCCACCCACTGGGCCATTTCCCCCGAACTTCCTGGGCTGATGATGACCGGGGCGGGTTCCCACACCAGGGTGGTGAGGTATTGAGCCGCGGGTTCTTCGAGCAGTGGCGGGAGCGGGCTGGCCGGGGTTTCGGCGGGAGCGGGCGTGGAGATTGATTCGGCGACGGGGGGCGGAGGGACGGACGGAGTGACGGGTTCGGGCCCCAAGTGGGGCGTCGGGGCGGGTTGAGGTGGGGGGCTGGGCCGAGCTTGGAAGCGACCGCGGCGTTCGGTCCATTCCGAGACATGGTGATCCGGAGGCGTTTGAACCTTGGGCGACGTCGCGAGAGAACACCAGATCCCAGCTGAATCCACGAACCCCAGCTCAGCGACGTAGGGCGTATTGGCATACAGCACTGGCACCAGTCGATGCCGCGCGGTGGGAATAACGATCTGATCGGACATCAAGACCCCGCCGACCTGTCGGGCATAGACCCGCAACCTCAGCGCATCGCCGGGGAAGGCGGCGCAAAAGCGTTGGATGGAAGCTTCCTCGGCATCCCAATGGGCCAACAATGAGAACGGATCCCGGGGATCGAGCCACACCAGGACATCGGTGGGAATAGAGCTGTGGGCTGCGGGGGCCAATGGCTGTTGGAGGCCTCCACTAGGGGCGGGGGTGGCGGTGGGAGCCGTGGCTACACCCGAGTCCAGGGCCGGTGCCGGGCGGGACTCGGCGCCTTGGGGCGCGGAGGCGGCGACGGCTGGATTGGTCGCTTCAATCGGTTGGGAACGGTGGGGAGCGCCCACGAAGAGGATCGGATCCGGATAATCCCCCGCGAGGAGGACCGCCGGAACTGTGAGGGGCGCTTCACTTAAGGTTCGGCGCGAAGCCAACGGCAAGGGCACGTGCGGAGAAGCCAACGGAGATCGGGAGGGAACGGCCGTTGGAGAAGCGGGCGCTCGGACCTCGACCTTGGGTTTGGCGGGGGCCGGGGTTGCAGCAGGAGCGGTGGGAGTGGGAGTTTGTAGGGGGGCGACCGCTGCTGCTGCAAACTTTGTGGGGGTGGTTGGTCGCGTTGGCTTCCGAGCGGGAGAGGCCGAGGTGGGAGCCTTTTTGCTGGAAGCGACTCGGGCCCCGGCTTTGGGTTTCTTTACCGGGGCAGGGGTTGCGGAAGGCGCCGCTGAGTGGGACGCGGGCGCAGCGGGCAGTGCCGGGCGGCGAGGGGAAAGTGGGGCGCGTGCCGTCGACTTTGGGAGTGCCTCCAGAGGACGCGTGGTGGGCGCGGGAACGACGATCGTGGGGGCAGGGACGGCCTTTATGCGGCGGGCGCTCTTGCTCGTTTGGGGAGACGATTTCTCCCCAGATTCGTTCACGGGAGATGCGGGCGGGGCGGTTGGGCCAGGGGTCGGAGCCTTACTAACTGCGGAACGTTTTGAGCTTTGGGCGGGAGTGTCTGGTCCGACCGGGGCGCCGGCGGCAGCGGGGTTGGGAGCGGGCGGCGGAGGAGTCGGAACGGGATCCTTCTTTCCGGTTCGAGGCGAGCGGGATTTGGGGGGCATGTCGCGAACGCTGGGAGACGCTGACGACCGGGTGGGCTTCCGGTCAGGTGCGAGCTTGAACTGGCTGAGCCAAGCGGCGCAAACGGTTTTCCCGAAAGTCCTCATTTGAGGGATTGGCTCGGGCGGAAGCTTGGAACCCAGGGTCACTTCCCTTAGCGTCATCGCGTGAGTCCGAGCGGAAAAAAGCTGGGGGTGTTGATCTCCGCAGCGCCAGAAACGCCGTCCTTTGGGCATGCCGTGGGCCTCGTCGGGGCGGCCATGGAGGCGGGCTGTGACGTCTATGCGTACTGCATTGATGAAGCTGTGCCGGGCGTTTCCCGACCTGAGGTACAGGCGCTGAAGTCCCGAGGCTTGAAGCTTTATGCCTGCGCCTATGGGGCTCATCGGCACGGGGTGCCAATCAATGATCTGGCGGCGTTCGCCGGTCTAACTGTCGTGAGCGATCTGATCGCTGGCACGGATCGATTCATCAGCTTCAACTAGGAGTCCCGCCCATGAAGCCCAAGGTTTTAGTCCTCATCACCAGCGATCCTCGGACCAGTGGTCGTCCGGCCGAGGCCATTCGGATTGCTGCCGGAGTCGGGACCTGGAAAAAAGCCGAAGTCTCGGTGTACCTGGGTGGGTCGGCGGTGGCCTGTTTGGGGGAGTACGTGGACGAGTTGGTCGAGGAAGACAACTTCACACGGTATTTGCCCATCGTGCGGGAGTGGGGACGGCCGGTTTGGGTCGAGGCTGGATCGGGGGAGCTCGCTGAGTTGGGGGAGGCTAGTGTACCGTTTGCCGAGATTGGCGTCCCGGAATTGGCTGAGCAGATCGCGCAAGCCACGTATGTCCTGAGGTTTTGAAGATGCCTAACCAACTTCATGTGGTGGTCCGGACTCCGGACGAATTCAGCCAGGAACTGCTGGAGGTCCTTCGTAAGCGTCCCGAGTCCTTGGCCGAGGTGATCGACCTGACCCAGGGAACGCCGGATTATCGTCACCTCCTCGACCGAATCTTTGCCTGTGATTCTGTGGCGGTCTGGTAAGGCCGACCGGCGGTTCTCCAGTTGGCCCCATTTCCTGAGTCGAACCTTGACTTTTGGGGCTTGAACTAATGAGCTGGCGGCCGTTCGGTAATCCCCAAAGCCATGTTGACCAAGCCCCACTTCCTGACCGCAGCGTCAGTTTCGTTGCTACTCGGGGTGTTTCAGGCCGGCGCGGCCTTGAATCCGGTCAGTCAGGATCGTTCGGTCGAGGCCTCCTCGAGCGCGGCAATTCAATCGACGACGGTACCGGACTCGGAAGGGTTTGCCGCGCCTGATTTTGGCCACTTTAACGAAACGGCCGACTCTTCGGCTCTGACCACGTTGGGAGCGCTGTTTGTGGCGGCTTTTGGCACGGCGGAACAGAACTCCCGGTTGACCCCCAATCGGGTGGTCGCGACTGGGGAAGCGACGGCGGGAGTCTTGTTGTCCGCAGTGGCTCGGGGGACCGGCAAGTCCAAGTCGGAGTCCTTGTTCCAGTACGAGTTTACCGTGGCGACCCCGAGTACGTATTCCCTGCTGGGGAGTGTGGATTCGGAATCGGTGGTGTCGGGCGGGGCCTTGATTCCGTCGCTGGAGACCGCAGTGGTGTTCGAAGATGTGGGCTTGGGCGTGGTCTTGTTCGAAACGTTGACCTTCGACGAGACGTTTTCGATATCTGGAACGTTGTTGCCGGGAACCTATCGGATCTCGGCTGAAGCTTGGGTGGATGTCAGCCAAGCTTCCAGTGCTTCCCAGTTTCGTAGCGTGAATGGCTCGAGTTCATTCGAACTCGACTTTAAAGCGCGCAATGTTCCGGAAGCCCCGACTCAGGCGGCTTGCCTGGTGCTGGGAGCGTTGGGTGGTGCTTCGGTCTGGCGCCGTCGTCGGTTGGCCTGATTCTGACGAACGGCCTCTCGACCTCGGTTGGGCCGTCAAACGAACCCTGCCGGTTGATTGACACCTCCGGACCCCGACCATAGCTTTCTTCCCATGACTTCGACCATTACCGAAACGCCCCGGACGGAGACTTCGACCCCGTCGGTGGTGACGCTGACCGAGTCCGCCGCCCGCCACATCTCGAGCATGTTGTCGGACGATAAAGAGAACGCCGGGAAACAGCTCCGGGTGTTTGTCGAAGCGGGTGGGTGCTCGGGGTTGCAGTACGGAATGGTGTTTGATGAGCGTCGGGACGACGACCTGACGTCGGAATTCCAAGGCGTGATGGTGGTCGTGGATCCTTTCAGTGCGAATTACATCCGCGGTGCCGTCATCGATTTCAGCGAAGATCTCAGCGGCGGCGGATTCAAGATCAACAATCCGAACGCTCTGAGCAGCTGCGGCTGTGGCAAATCCTTCCACGCTTAAGCCAAGGACAACCTCCAGGGCCGTCCGGAAACATCGGACGGCCTTGTTGTTTTTGGGGTCCGCCCGACTCGCGGTTCGGCTCTAATCTTGCCCCCCGGCCGCGAGCAGGATAGACGCAAGGCGGATGTGGCAGCTTCTTCGCGAATTGATGACCTTTCTTCGACAGGAGAAGAAGTGGTGGTTGGTGCCCCTGGTGATCGTGTTGGTCCTGCTCGCGTTGCTGGTGCTGTTCAGTGCCAATCCCGCCTTGGCCCCGTTCATGTATCCCTTCATCTGAACGGCGATGCGGAACATCCTCGGAATTTCCGCCTTCTACCACGATTCCGCGGCTGCTTTGGTGCAGTCGGGTGACATCGTCGCAGCTGCTCAGGAGGAACGCTTCACCCGGCGCAAGAACGAGGAAGGGTTTCCTACTCAGGCGATCGAGTATTGTCTGCGAGAAGGAGGTCTCTCGGTCGGCGATCTGGATGCGGTCGTGTTCTATGACAAACCCATCCTGAAATTCTCCCGGATGCTGGAGACGTACCTCGCGGTCGCACCTCGGGGGCTAAAGGGATTTGTTCGGGCGCTTCCCGGTTGGCTGGCGGGTAAACTCAATCTTCGGGGGACGATTCAGGACGAGCTGCCCGGGTTGTCGTCTCAGTGCCAGCTCCTGTTCACCCAGCACCACGAAGCTCATGCCGCGAGCGCCTTCTTCCCCTCTCCATTTGCCGACGCGGCCATCGTCACGGTCGATGGCGTGGGCGAATACGCCTCCACGACGGTGGGTCGAGGTCGGGGCAACGAGTTGGAACTGCTCCAGGAGCTCCGCTTTCCGCACTCCCTCGGTCTGCTCTACTCCGCCTTCACGGCTTACAGCGGATTCCGAGTGAATTCCGGTGAGTACAAGCTCATGGGCCTCGCCCCGTACGGGGAACCCAAATTTGCCGACCTGATTCGCCAGGAACTCCTCGACCTGAAGCCGGATGGCTCGTTCTGGCTGAACCTGGAGTACTTCGATTTCCTTTTTGGCGAGCGAATGGCCGGCAGCCGCTTTCACGAGTTGTTCGGCGGACCTCCCCGCGCGCCGGAGGATCCCGTGACCCCGCGACATTGCGATCTGGCCCGGTCCATTCAGGTGGTGACCGAAGAGGCCATGCTGGGATTGGTCCGACAGGCCGTGACCTTGACCGGATCCAAGAACGTTTGTTTGGCGGGGGGCGTCGCGCTGAACTGCGTGGCCAATGGTCGGCTCTGGCGCGAGGCCGGACTAGAGGGTCTGTGGATTCAACCAGCGGCGGGCGATGCTGGGGGAGCCTTGGGAGCGGCCTTGGCGGCGTGGTATCGGCAGAATCCGCGGGTGGTCCAAGGATCCCAGGATGCCATGCGCGGCGCTCTGCTCGGACCCTCTTACAGTAATGCCGAGGTTGAGGTGGTGTTGCAGCGGGAAGGAGCGATCTACGAACGGCTCCCCGACGATGAAGCGCTGCTCCACCGCGCGGCGGAGTTGCTGGCGGCCGGCAACGTGGTGGGTTGGGTGCAGGGCCGGATGGAGTTTGGACCGCGGGCGTTGGGATGTCGGTCCATTCTGGGAGATCCGCGATCGACGGCCATGCAGTCGGTGATGAACTTGAAGGTGAAATTTCGCGAGTCGTTCCGGCCTTTTGCCCCGGCGGTCTTGCGGGAGCGGGTCGCCGAGTACTTCGAACTCGAGACGGATTCGCCGTACATGCTGTTGGTGGCCCCGGTGCGCACGGACCTCCGGCGCGTGCCAACCGGGGCCGAAGCGGGATTGGACCGTGTCAAACAAGTGCGTTCGACGCTACCGGCCGTGACCCATGTCGATTACTCGGCCCGAGTCCAAACAGTGACCGCGGAACAAAATCCGCTGTTCTATCGATTGATCACTCGGTTTGCCGAGTTGACGGGCTACGGGGTGCTGGTGAACACCTCCTTCAATGTGCGAGGCGAACCAATCGTGTGTTCCCCGGAAGATGCCTGGCGCTGCTTCATGAACACCGAAATGGATCAGCTTTTCGTCGGCCATTTCCTGATCGAACGGCGTCGGCAAACCCGGAAGGCCGTGGAACGAACCGTACCCTTGACCCCGGATTGACATGACTCGGCTTCGCCTGAAAGAGGATCCGCGGGAGTGGCGCACCTTCAGTCTCGCCTTGGCGGGATCGATGACTCTGTTCGCTGGAGTGTGGAGCTGGCGCGTGGGCTGGGGAAAGGTCTCCGGGTTCCTCCTGATCGGGGCGATCGTGCTCGCAGTGGTGGCGATCCTGGTGCCTCAGCGGATGCGCCCTTTGTATCGAGCCGGCATGACCTTGGGTCATTTCCTGGGGAAGTGGGTGGGTGGGCTGCTGTTAGGAGTTAGCTACTGCCTGGTGGTTGTGCCCTTGGGGGTTCTGCTTCGCTGGACGGGACGCGATCTGCTCCAACTTCGGCGCAAACCGGAGGCCGACAGTTATTGGGAGAAGGCGCGGCCGTTGGGACCTTTGGATCGGATGTTTTGAGAGGCGCCGATCAAGCTGGGAGGTAAGCGGTAAGCGGTAAGCGGTAAGACGGTGGGGCGAGGCTCCGCCGAGCCGTTCGCGTCTCGGCGAAAAGACGCGTCACCAGTCCACATGGGTACGGCTCCGCGGAGCGTCGCCCCACCGGGGGCGGTGGGAAAGCTGAGAGCTGAGGTCGGAAGGGTAAGGGGCAAGCGGTAAGCGGGAAGGATGTCTCCCGCGGAGGACGCGGAGCGCGCGGAGGAGAAGACGGTAGGGCGAGGTTCCACCGAGCCGTTCGCGTAAACGGCACTGACGGTTTGGTCATCACCCCCAAAGTGGCGGACGCGAAGCGTTTGGACTGCGCCAGCCCTCTGGCGCTTTGAGGCGCGGGAATCGTGGCTGCGGTTTGTGGATGCACTGAGGTGTCAGCAGCTTGGTGGGAAAGCTGAGAGCTGAGAGGTAAGCGGTAAGCGGTAAGCGGTAAGACGGTGGGGCGAGGCTCCGCCGAGCCGTTCGCGTCTCGGCGAAAAGACGCGTCACCAGTCCACATGGGTACGGCTCCGCGGAGCGTCGCCCCACCGGGGGCGGTGGGAAAGCTGAGAGCTGGGGTCGGAAGGGTAAGGGGCAAGCGGCAAGCGGGAAGGAAGTCTCCCGCGGAGGACGCGGAGAAGACGGTGGGGCGAGGCTCCGTCCGAGCCGTTCGTGTCTCGGCGAAAAGACGCGTCACCAGTCCGCACGGGTACGGCTCCGCGGAGCGTCGCCCCACCGTGGGCGGTGGGAAAGCTGAGAGCTGAGAGCTGAGAGCTGAGCCGTAACAATGCAGTTGGCGGTTGTCACCGTTTGGTGGATTGATTGTTTTTGTGAAAGAAACCGATCAATCAGCGGACACACGCCCGGGACACCAAACGGTGACTCCGAAAGTTGCGT
>JAFLEF010000027.1 GCA_017309115.1 Verrucomicrobiota bacterium
CGGCCATTCCAGCCCGCAGCGGCTGAGTCTCGCCCGCAGCGGGATGCCCAAAGCCATTTCCTCCGCTAAACTCGGCTTTCCCAACGCCGAAGGCAGCGGAGCCTCGCCTCCAACCGCCGTTTCTAGGATGAATCGTCCCGGGGTTCCCGTGGGAATTCGGCTCTACACCCCGGTGGATGTCGAAGGTACCCGTTGGCAGATGAGCACCATCGACGATAACACGATGGCGTGCGAAGACCTCGTCTTGGCCGATCTGAACGGGGACGGAAAACTGGATATTGTGGCTTCGGGTCGAGCCACCAAGAATCTCAAGGTGTGGTTCAACGAGCGGTAGTCGGACGGGGTTCCGCGGATTGAGCCGAAGCAAAGGCGGTTCGAATCCGCTCCACCCGGGCCCGATTTACCCCCAGATCGGAATGCCCCACCCGGGACGCAGAACGGACTTCAATGGTGCGGTTCGTGGGTTGGAGCAGGAATTCCACGTCATCCACGAAGCGAAAGAGTCGGGACCGGAACTCCACCCGCAGGTATTCCGGTGTCTCCTGAACGAGAGTGGTTCGGGGTTGGTTCAAGACCACGGACACCAAGCGGGCCCAGGCCTCACTCGGAGCGTTGGTGAAGGTCAGTGGCTCAATGAAGTGCTCGGGGCGGTCATCCTGGCTGCACACGCAGTTGGGTTTTTCGCCACAGGGAGCCAGGCGGCCGTCAACGAGATGGGAGGCAGGTTGGGAGGACATACGCGCGGAAACACATCCAGCGAGGACGAATAGGGCCAGGGTGGCGGGCAGCCAAGCGCGGCGTTTCATGTTCCGAGCATACTTCGGCGGGCTTGAAGCGCATCCGGGAAGGTTCACTTGCGGGTTTTGTTTACGGCAATAAACTCTCGCGTGTACCCCCGAATCAGGTGAGACTGACAAATCCTTTCCGGCTCAAAGTTTGACTTTGGAATGGACGGTCCTTTTTACTCACGCGCGCTTGTTCCCCGGGTTGGTGGTTGAATGACCGGGGCAGGTAACCTATTCGCTTGTGGCTGCCAAAGACGACTATCTGATCGATACGATGCTCGAGACGGGCCTGCTGGCCCCTGAGCTGGTGGACGAAGGCCGTGCCGAGGCGGAAGCCAACGGCGAGGGCGTTTTGGACACCTTGGTCAAAAAGGGTTTGGTGGATTCCTCGGTGGTAACGATGGCCAAGGCCACGTACTTCGGTGTGGAATCCGTCAACCTGGGTGACCTGAAGCTCGGCGACGACGTCATCGCCCTTGTTCCCCGGCATGTGGCCAAGAAATTCAACGTGATGCCAGTCGGGCAGAGCGACAGCGGCGCCATCATTGTGGCGTTGAGCGATCCGTCCGACATCGATTCCGTGGATGGCTTGCGTCACGCGCTCAACCGAGATCTGGAACTGCGCGTAACCAGTGCCAGCGACATTGAGACCTCGCTGAACCGGTTCTACGGCGGGTCTTCCCGGGATGATGGCGGGATCGCCAAGATGATTCAGGACATCACCGAGGGTGAGGTCGAAGTGACCGGTCTTTCGGGGGATGTCGGCAACGATACCGAGGGAGTCGATGCCGATGCGCCAATCATCAAGCTGGTGAACCAAGTGATCGTGGACGCCTTCAAAAAGCGGGCTTCCGATATTCACCTGGAGCCCCTGGCCAAACGTTTTCGCCTCCGGTTCCGCATCGACGGCGTGTGCGTGGAGCAGCCCGATCTTCCGAAACGCCTTCAAGCGCCGATCATTGCCCGTCTCAAGATTCAGTCGGGCATGAGCATTGCGGAGAAGCGCATCCCGCAGGACGGCCGTATCAATACCAACGTCGGTGGCAAGACTATCGACTTGCGTGTGAACGACATTCCCACCCAGCACGGGGAGTCGATCTGTATGCGTATTCTCGACAAATCCGGTCTGCGGCTGGGTTTGGCGGAACTGGGCTTTTTTGCCGATGACCAGGCGACGTTCGAGCGTTTGATCGGTCTGCCGGACGGCATTCTGTTGGTCACCGGGCCCACCGGTTCCGGCAAAACAACGACGCTGTATTCCTGTCTCAACTACATCAATCGACCCGACCGCAAAATCATCACGGTTGAGGACCCGGTGGAATACATGTTGGCGGGCATCAACCAAGTGCAGGTTAATGAACACATTGGCTTCACTTTCGCCAACGCGCTCCGGTCCATGCTGCGGCAGGCGCCCAACGTGATCATGCTGGGGGAAATTCGCGATCTGGAGACCGCCTCGATTGCGATCAATGCGTCCCTCACCGGTCACTTGGTGTTCTCCACGCTGCATACCAACGACGCGCCCGGTGCGGTCACTCGTTTGATCGACATCGGTGTGAAACCGTTCCTAGTGGCGTCTTCCGCCCGCTGTTTCATGGCCCAACGGTTGGTTCGCAAAGTCTGCAAAAACTGCGGCTCTCCGCACGTTCTGACCGACAAGGAAGTTCAGTCGCTCAACATTACTCCGGAGCAGTTGCAGCAATCTTCCGCGCGAAAAGGGCGCGGGTGCTCCGAATGTAACAAGACCGGATGCCGCGGTCGGTTTGGTATTTTCGAGATCTTCCTCGTTCAGGATGAAGTGCGCCGCCTAATCTTCGAGAAGGTTCCTTCCAATGTATTGCGGCGAAAGGCTCTGGAACTGGGAATGCGAACGCTCCGGGAAGACGGAACGCGCAAGGTTTTGGCTGGTCTGACCACGGCCGAAGAAGTGGTTCGGGCGACCGTCAGCGAACACTGAGGTAGATCATGGCAACGCATTTGCTGCTTTCGATCTAGGATCGCCCGCAAAATTTCAAAGGATTCGTCATGTCGTATCAAATGTCCGATCTGTTGCAGTTGGTGGTGTCAGAGAACGCCGCCGACTTGCACATCCGAGTAGGGATTCCCCCAGTCATCCGCCTCCATGGTATTCTCCACCGCGTGGAGGGTCCGACTTTGAAGCCGGAGGACACCGAGGAACTGATGCGCTCCATCACCTCCGAAGATCACATTCAGCATATCCGGGAAAAGGGCGGCGCCGACTTCGGATTTGCCTTCGGTGAACTGGCTCGGTTTCGCGTTTCGGCCTTCAAGGAGAAGGGCAACTTCGCCCTCGTGCTTCGGCAGATTCCGAGCAAGCTGCTGACGATGGAGCAGATTGGTATCCCGCCGAGTGTCAAGGAGTTGCTCTGGCGGCCGCGCGGACTGATCTTGGTGACTGGGCCGACCGGTTCGGGCAAGACCACGACCCTCGCGTCGATGATCAACATCATCAACGAAGAGCGTGACGAGGCCCACATCATCACGGTCGAGGATCCGATCGAGTATTACCACAAGCACAAGAAGGCGGTGATCACCCAGCGCGAGGTGAACGTAGACGTGCCGAACTTCGCCGAGGCCTTGCGCCGCGCCTTGCGGCAGGACCCGGACGTGATTCTGGTCGGTGAGTTGCGCGATCTGGAAACTATGGAAGCGGCCATCACTGCGGCCGAAACGGGTCACTTGGTGTTCGGGACCCTGCACACCACTGGCGCGGCCAAGACGATTGACCGCATCACCAACGCATTCCCGATGAACCAGCAGGAAATGATCCGCATTCAGCTCTCCACAGTGCTGCAGGCGGTGATTTCCCAATTGCTCATTCCGCGGGTGGACAAACCGGGTCGCGTTGCGGTGTTTGAGATCATGGTCAACACGCCTTCCATCGCGGCGCTGATTCGTGACAACAAGTCCTTCCGTATTCAGTCTGACATCCAAACGGGTGCCAAGTTCGGCATGGTGACGCTCGACAGCTTCCTTCTGGAGAAGTACGAGGCGGGGATGATTGCCGAGGAGGAAGTGCTGACCAAGGCGCAGGATCCAACCACGATCCTGCAGAAGGTTCAGGAACTGAAGGCCGCCAAAGCCGCCGCCGCAGCCGAAGAAAACCGTCGCTAACCTGCTATGTCCGATCCTGTTACTGACCCGCTGCTACTGCTGTTGCGTGACCGTGGCATGTTGGATGACCTCCAGTTCGAGGAGGTCAGTCAGGAAGCCGGCCGAAGCGGTAAACCGGTACTTCAGGTCATTCAGGATTACGGTTTGCTCGATAAGGACATGGTCCTCCAGTTATTGGCGGACCATTTGGGGACTTCGGTCGTGGAGATCGACGAATCCGCCATTACGCCGGACGTCGTCGCGGCCATCCCGGCGGACAGCGCGCGCATGTATCAATGTGTTCCCATCGCCCTTTACGGTGACACCGTGCAGGTGGCGTTGGCGGATCCTTTGAATCCAGCGGTACTCGACGAGTTGGGGTTCACGGTAAAGTTCCAGCTGCAACTCGTGGTGGCCGATCCCGCGGCCGTCTTGCAGGCCATCGGCAAGTTCTATCCGGCCCAGGGTGGATCAGGATATGCCGATATTCTGAAGGAACTGGGGGGCGGCGGTCCGAATGAAGATCAAGAAGATACTCCGAAGGGGCCGGACTTGGGATCCGAGGCCAATGACGCCCCGATTGTGAAGTTCGTGAATCTGGTCCTGATGCAAGCGGTGCAGGACCGGGCGAGCGACATTCACTTCGAACCCTTCGAAGATGAGTTCAAGATTCGGTATCGCGTGGACGGAGCCCTCTACGAGATGTCGCCGCCGCCGAAGAATCTCGCCAGTCCCGTGACCTCCCGCCTAAAGGTCATGGCCAACCTGAACATTTCCGAGCGCCGTTTGCCTCAGGACGGTCGTATTTCGGTCAACATTGGAGGACGCCAAGTGGACCTCCGTATGTCCACTCTTCCCACGGCTTTCGGTGAATCGGTCGTGCTCCGCGTTTTGGACCGGTCGGCAGTCAAGATGGAGTTGGAGTCCCTTGGATTTCCGACGGATGTCTACGAATTCACCATCGAAACCATCAATCAGCCGAACGGGATTTTTGCCGTTACCGGTCCCACTGGCTGCGGCAAGACCACGACGTTGTATTCGGCCTTGCGCCGGATCAATACCATTGATGCCAAGTTGCTGACGGTGGAAGACCCGGTCGAATACGACATTGAAGGCATCATGCAGGTGCAGACCAACGAAGGTGCCGGTTTGACCTTCATGAAGGCCCTGCGGGCCTTTCTGCGTCAGGATCCCGACATCATCATGATCGGGGAAATGCGCGATTTGGAAACTGCTCAGATCGCCATTCAAGCGTCGCTAACGGGTCACTTGGTGCTGTCCACGCTGCACACCAACGATTCCGCGGGTGCCGTAACGCGTCTCGTGGATATGGGGGTCGAGCCCTTCCTCATTTCGTCCACGCTGTTGGGGGTGTTGGCGCAACGGTTGGTTCGCAAGGTGTGTGTAAAATGCCGGACCCCATTTGAACCCACGGAGATGCAGTTGGGGCAGTTGGGCCTATCGGCCCATGATCTCGGCGACAAGACGTTCTTCTACGGACGCGGCTGTTCCACGTGCAACGATTCGGGTTATCGCGGCCGAAAAGGAATTTACGAGTTGCTCGTGATTAAGGACGCGATTCGCAATCTAATTAATGAGCGAGCGCCAACCGTGGTCATTCGTCAGCGGGCGATTGAGCTGGGCATGGTGACGCTGCGAGAAGATGGATTGAGAAACATTTACGCTGGTGAAACAACGGTGGAAGAAGTGCTGAAATACACGTAACTCCTGCGGGGAAAGGACTGGTATGCCGAAGTATCAATACGTAGCGATGGATTCTCGGGGCAAGGAGCAGAAGGGCGTGCTCGAGGTGGCCTCTCAGGCGGATGCGATCAATCGCCTGAAGGAAATGGGCTATTTCCCGACCAAAGTGATGGAGGCCGAGAAGCCTAAAGGAAAGAAGGAAGCCAAGAAGGCGGCCCCGGCGGGCGGGGGAGGCGGAGGAAAGAAGAAGGGGGGCGGCCTCGGGAATATCAACATCAAGATCCCGGGCATTGGCGGCGGGGTAAAGACCAAGGTGTTGACGACCTTTACCCGGCAGTTGGCGACCTTGGTGGACGCCGGTTTGCCGCTCTTGCGCGGATTGCGCGTGCTCCAAAAACAGGAGAAGAACCCCACGCTGCGGAATTGCGTGGACGACCTGTCGATGTCGATCGAAGGCGGTTCGACCTTCTCCGAAGCGCTGGCGCAGCATCCCAAGATCTTCAACCGACTCTTCGTCAACATGGTCAAGGCCGGCGAACTCGGCGGTGTGCTCGAAGTCGTGCTCAACCGTTTGGCCGAGTTCATGGAGAAAGCCGAGAAGATCAAGGGCAAGGTCGTGGCGGCCATGTTCTATCCGACGGCGGTCATGACGGTGGCAGTGGGCATTCTGGCGCTGCTGATGGTCGTGGTGGTGCCAAAATTTAAGACCATTTTCGCCGACTTGCTGGGGGATGCGGGCATGCCGGCCTTCACCGAGTTCGTGCTGTCGATTTCCGACGCCATCAAGAGCAAGACCATTGTGATCACTGAGGGTCCCCCGTACGTGTACCCGGGACCGGTCATTTGGGGCATTGTGGCGTTTGTCATCGTCTTCAAGTTGGCGATTCGCATGAAGAAAGGCCGCTGGCTCTGGGATAAGGCCAAACTGCACTTCCCGGTGATCGGCAGTGTGATCCACAAAGTGGCCATCGCCCGGTTCTGCCGGACGCTCGGCACCTTGGTGAGTTCTGGTGTGCCCATTCTCCAGGCGTTGAACATTGTTCGCGAAACCGCGGGTAATGTGGTCGTGGCCAACGCCGTCCAACTGATTCACGAGAGTGTCAAGGAAGGTGAAACGATCACCGCGCCGCTGGAGAAGTCCGGCGTGTTCCCGCCCATGGTGATTTCGATGGTGGACGTCGGTGAGCAAACTGGTGCCCTCCCGGAAATGTTGCTGAAGATTGCCGACACCTACGATGACGAAGTCGACAACGCGGTCGCGGCCATGACCTCGCTGCTGGAACCGATCATGATCGTGTTCCTGGCCGTGATCGTCGGGAGCATCGTCATCGCTCTGTTCCTCCCGCTCATCACGCTGATCGACAAACTCGGTGGCGACGACGGTGGCGGCGGCGGCGAGTGAACCGCTCGTGCAAAAACCCGGTCTGGAGCAGGGCTTCAGACCGGGTTTTTCACTTTTGTTTACCAATTTAAACAACCCGGCTTGACACAGTGAACGCGCAGGCAGTAAATACAAAGTAGTTACACTGCATTGGCGTTTACGTTACTGTCTTCCTTGTGGAGTTCGACTGGAACAATCCGCCATTCGCAATGGATGGTTCTTTGACGGTGCAGGATATCGAAGAGTCCTTCGAGGATCCGTTTGCCGTGCGGTTGTTGCCGGATTCATCCCGTTTCGGGGTGCAAGCCCGATACTTCAACCTCGGCAAAGCGGATTCCGGACAGGGGGTCTTCAGTGTTTACCGCACCAATGGTCGGATTTTTCGAGTGATCTGTGCCCGAGAGTTCTCGGACCAGGAAGAGTTCTTTTATCAACGGAAGCTTCGGCAAGCCCTCCAATCCTGATGCCAGTAGGTCTCGTCACGTCTTGGGATGAAGTTCCGCTGTTCGATAGTGAACAGTCGGAGGCGGATTTCTGGGCGGATACCCAGGTGGACCTGCGGCTAATGGAATCGGCGACGGTGGGGGCGACCGAGCAGACCGAATCGGTGACCATCACTCTGCGCATGGATCCGCGAATGCTCGCGCGGATCAAGCGGCTCGCCCGGGAGCGCTTCCTAAACTACCAGAGCATGATTAAGCAGTGGCTCAGTGAACGGATGGAAAAGGAATTGAAGGACCGTTGAGAGGTGTTTCATCCTCTGCGACTTCCGCGCCAACATGAAAACGCTTTGCCTCAACCAATCGAAGGGCTCCCGGCCCGTGCCGGCGGTTCTGGCGTTCACCCTGATCGAACTCCTGGTGGTCATTTCGATCATCGCCGTTCTGGCGGGTCTCGTGGTGGGGGTCGCCCCGGCCGCCAGCAAGCGCATGCGGGAGGCTCGGATCAATGCGGAACTCGCCGCGCTCGTTTCCGCAATCGAGGCGTACAAGGT
Organism: Verrucomicrobiota bacterium; assembly: GCA_017309115.1. Lineage (GTDB taxonomy): Bacteria > Verrucomicrobiota > Verrucomicrobiia > Limisphaerales > UBA9464 > UBA9464. The sequence continues at coordinate 7,979 of JAFLEF010000027.1, forward strand.
CAAATACGGCGTCTATCCTCCGGATAACTACGATCCCACCAACCGGGTGACCAACCCGACCCTGAATTCCCTCTACTACGAGCTGACGGGAGTATTGGTGGATAACAATCCCGCGAATCCCCGAATCATTTCGGCCGAGGACAACACCGTCATCAATCCGGATGTCTTCCAGAAGTACTTTGGCCGGGAAGGGGTGATGAATAGCATTCCCCTGATTCCGGCGCCGACGCCGGCGGCCCAAAACAAGCTGGACCGCGAGCAAAAGAAGAACCTGATCCGCCGCGAATTCAAAAAGGGTCAGTACGCCGAGATCTTTCGCTCAACGTCCGATCCGGGTTACGTCGACTTGGAGGTTTTGGCGGTGGGTTTCTCCGGGGATGCCTCCGGTAAGAAGGGCTCGGGATTCTCTTGGCCGCCCCGCTCGCCGATTAGTGAACAGCCGATCAAGACCAACCCCGGCCTTAATCCGTGGCGCTACGTTTCAACCAATCCCACCAATAACCCCGGCCGGTTCGATCTCTGGGCCGAGATCCGCGAACGCGATCGCACCACCATCGTGGGCAACTGGTAATCCAATCCCCCTTCCACGTCCTCATCCCTCTCCGATCCCATCCATGAAAGTCATCGTATCCTCCCGACCGCGCCGCGGCTTCACGCTGATCGAGTTGCTGGTCGTGATCTCCATCATCGCCATTTTGGCGGGATTGCTCCTGCCGGCGGTCGCCCGTGCGAGTCAAGCGGCCAAGATCAAAAAGGCGGAGGTCGACATGAACAACCTGGTCGCGGCAATCACAGCCTACAATGCGGCCTACAGTCGAATGCCGACCTCCAAACGGACCCGGGCGGCGATTACGGAGGAGTGGCCTGATTTTCTTTATGGGACCCAGCAGGGCGGACAACAGGTTCTCGATTCCAAGCTTAAGACGGGATATTTCTCGAAGGCTAACCCGACTGGTAACTGGAACATCAGCAATGCGGAGTTGATGGCAATCCTAACCGGCACCGAGCTTGCCAATTTCCCACCCGGCGCCCCTGGCTATGCCGTCCAGAACGACATGGACAATCGACCGATCAACTTTAACAACGCTCTCAATCAAAAGGGTAACATCTACCTCAACACCAAGATCGCCAAGGGTGTGGGTCCCAACGGTTTGGGCGAACTCGACAAGGTTCTGCGCGATCCCTGGGGTCGTCCGTATCTGGTCTGGGTGGATACCGATTTCGACAACAAGATTGTGGATCCGTTTCCGGCCGCTGCGGGTGGCAGTGTTCTCCCGGCCAACAATCCCAATGCCCGTTTCATTGCCCAGCCGGTACTGGTGATGTCGCTTGGGCCCGACGGCACTGCGGACTTCACCCAACCCTCGAACGTCAAGGGCACGGCTAACGCGGACAACCTCTACAGCTGGCGCTAAACCGCTGGTTTACGGGACATGAATCTGAGGATCACAGCGGGTACGGAAGGCCGTCGGGCGCGGGCCTTCACCTTGGTTGAGCTCTTGGTGGTCATCTCGATCATCGGCCTGCTGATGTTCATTGCGGTTCCGGCGTTCAAGGGATTCGGCCGATCCAATGTGATGTCGGCCGCGCAACAGCAGTTGCGTGATGATCTGAGCTTCGCCCGGCAACAGGCGATCACGCATCGCTCACCGGTGTACATGGTGTTCTTCATGCCGCCGAATGACTTTCGCGGCGATTTCTCCACGGAACTGAACAATCTTCACACCAGTCTCTTGAATTTGCCGACTGGCAATGACTACGACCGGCAATATCGGGAGGTCTCGTTGCGCGCCTTCACCAACACCTTTCCGAAGCAGTTCGCCAGTTATGCCCTGTACACCGAGGGCAATGTCGGGGAGCAGCCAGGGGTCAAGGTGGGGCGCTTTCTGACCGATTGGCGGGCCCTGCCCGAAGGCGCGCTGTTCCCGACGAACGGCATGGAGGTCCTGTTGCCGAGCTGGGTCTCGGGTCTGAACAGCCAAATCATCGCCACCAATCTGAATTCCCGGACGTTCCCGTTCCCCATCGCTCCCGAGCGGTTCAGTCCGGAGGCCGCCAAGCGAATCAAATTGGAATTGCCGGCCCTGGCTTTCGATTCGCAGGGGCGGCTGTTCAATTTCGATGTCAACGGCCGGGCCATCAACAACGGGACCACGCTGGCGGATCGATATGTCGCCGTTGGCGCCGGCAGTGTCCTGCTCTCGCGGCACCGGGTGAACAAAGGCGAGCCGGAGCGTTTTGATTTCCTGATAGCGGCGGATGTCGTGGAGACCCCCAAGCGGAACTACACCAATCATATTGTGCGGGTCTCAGCCCTTACCGGCCGCGCCAAATCCCTCAAGCCAGCCCCATGAAAACCGTTCTGGTACCGTCCGCTGTCCGCCGTGTGGCGGCCTTCACCATGGTGGAGTTGGCCCTCTGCATTGCCATCGTCGCCTTTGCCATGGTGGCCATTCTCGGCGTCCTGCCGCTGGGGTTGAGTGTTCAAAAGCAGAATCGCGAGGAGACCATTATTGATCAGGAAGGACCGATGTGGCTGGAGGTCATTCGCCGGGGCGGTATCGGCTGGGATGAACTGACCAATTACATCGACTCCATTGTCATTGAACAGACTCCGGTCAACCGCTCTGGGGCGACGCGTACCTTTGGGTTTCGCGGTCCGTTCTTCCCGCCGGGGTTTCCGGTGCCCGCCCCGGGCACAACTTTGGCCACGGCCGAGGACGTGGTGAGCCTGCTGTCGATTCCCCGCTTTGAGGCCGATAAGGGAACCATTTTGAGCAACAGGGTCACAGCGATCAGCCGCTCATTCAGTGGTGATTTCAACTCCCAGATTCGTCCGAACGGCACCGCCAGCTTCACCCCGGAAGACCGGCAGATTGACGACGCGCTTCGCTATCAATTTCAGGTGGAAATCACGCCCGTGACGCAGCTGCCCACGCTGGGAGTTTCCCCCACGAATGCGGTGGCGCGGGCGGGAATCATCCTGGGGGGGTATCTGAATGCCCTCCGCTTGGACACCAATCTGGTGTCGGAGTTGAACGACGACCGGAATTCGCAGGACTTGTTCGCGGCGACCTTGTACGACGTGAAGCTGGTCTTTCGCTGGCCAGTGTTCCGCGTGGGTGAAGAGTTGACGGTCGGTCCAGGGCAGCGCGTTCTGCGAACGCAGATGTATGGCAAGCCCCGATTTGCCCGGATCGCCCCCAACAACAACGCCAACATTGAGAATGTCTACTGGCCGGGAACGAGCATTCGTCCGCGTCGCTTCGACAGCTCGGCGGTGAACCGTGTGCTGACCCAATAGGATTCCCATGAAGCCGGTTTCAATTTCGTCCACCTCCGCGAACGGGCGGCGTCGAGCAGGGTTCTCCCTGTTGGAGATGCTGGTCGGCATGGGCATTCTGTCCATCATCGTTTTGGCGCTGTTCGCCATGTTCAATCAGACCCAAAAGGCGTTGCTCGCCAATGTGGGTCAGAGCGACGTGATGGAAAGCGGTCGTTCGATCATGGATTTGCTGGGCCGCGATCTTACCCGGGCTCGCCCGTCCAACCTGGGTTCCAACATCGTATATGTTCCCGGAACGACGCAAATTGATGAGGTCATTAACCCTGCGGCCAACCTCGTGGTGATGCGCACCGCCGCCGGTCCGACAGATAACAACGTTCGGAACGTGTTTCTGGATCAATGGCGACGGGACACTCTGTTGCATGATGTGTTTTATCTGTCCGAAACGGAGCCAGGATTGTGGGCCGGGGCCGGTTTGTTTGTTGCCCCTGAGGATCCCAACAATCCGGACGACGGCGTCGGCACGCTCTACCGCTATGAAGATCGGCAACCGGTGAATCTGCGCGGCGCCCGGGGAGCCAAGAGGGCGGATCTGCTCTACGACCGGTTCTTTAACAACGCCCAGTACCGCGCGAATCCCACCAACTCCAGCCGACTGCTGGATGGCGTGGTCTTCTTCCGGGTCACCCCGTTCGGTCCGTCGGGTCAGGCGTTGGACCGGACCAGCTTTTCTCGAACTAACCTCTTCCCGATTCCTCAGGGCGTTCTCATCGGGCCAGATAGCAGGGTCGGTTATCCGCTCAATGCGACCTTGTTTCGCGGCCAGGCTTTTCCGTCTTCGCTCGAGGTGGAACTGGGCTTGCTTCCGACGGAGTTGCTGGATCGTTATCGCGCCCTGCCGCCGTCGCCTCCAGGCATCCGCTCGCGGTTCCTCACTAACAACATCGCCAACATTCTCGTGTTTCGTCAGCGCATTCCGATGGCTACGCCGTCCGCACTCCCATGAAGCGTCCTGATTTTCCAGCCCGATCGGCGCAGCACGCTCGGCGCGGTATCGCGCTCGTGATCACGCTGCTCATGTTGTCGGTGGTGACCATCACCGCGGTGGCCTTCCTAGCCGTCAGCCGTCGGGAGCGGGCGGCGGTGGGCAGCGCAGCGGAACAGTTGAATGCTCGCCTTGTTGCGGAGACGGGCGTCAATCACGCGCTCGGTCGCATCGCCAGTCGAATTTCGGCGGTCACCAATCGCTTGGCGTATGGCGGAACCAATCGCTTGGGTGACGGGGGATATTTTGTTTCGACCAATTTTGGTAACCCCAACTTTCGCATCGGCCCAAATTTCTCGTATCTGGACACCCGCGACTACCGACAACTGACCAATGTTAGCTACTTCCGGGACGATGATTTCAATCGGTTCAATCTCGCTTCGGCGGCGGATCGCGAACAATACGCCCGACTGTTAGGGAATCTTTATTATGATCCTCGACCACCGGTTTTCGTGGCGACCAACCGGATCCCAGGGGACCCTGTCGATTTTCGCTTTTACCTCGATCTGAATCGCAACGGGCGTTTCGAAACCAATGGTTTAATCGCGGAGTTTGATCGACAGGGTAGAGTCATCGGCGACCTATCGGATGTCCGGTTTGCGTGGGGTGATCCGGAGTGGATCGGGGTGTTGGAGAATCCGGATGTCCCTCACTCGGGAACCAATCGGTTCATTGGACGCTTTGCTTACGTGGTGGTTCCCACGAGTGCGACGCTGGACTTGAATTTCAGCGGGAACAACGCGAAGAAAATCGACGTCGGGCAGGGAGGACTCTTTCCAGCTGATCGGAACGGCATAAACCCGCCGAGTGGGTTTTACCGCAACCAGGGTGTCGGTACCTGGGAGATGAACTTGGCGGGTTTCTTCGGCGCGCTGCACCCTGATATCTGGATGTTCCGGACCGACGATTATTTGTACCGGACCAATCGGAACGATGCCAACCAAGGCCTTACTTTCGCCGATGCTGAGCGTCTCCGCCGCTTTCGCCAGGAGCGTTATGCGCCGCCTTCCGCCGAGCAGTTTTTCGAGAGTGATTCGGGCAGCAGTGCAGTCGCCCACGTGCGAAACGTGTTTGAACAGGACGGCGTTGATGGTTACTCCGACGGTCCCTTGGTGGTTAACCGCGCCGATATCTTCAATCGGTTCGAGAATGATGCTCCTGACCTCTCGTGGTCGGGCGGGGATCTCACGAATCGCTTCGCGGACTTCAACGATCTCTTCAACTCCGACCTGGGTCTGTCCTATCGGATTACAGGCAACTACACCAACCAGGGTAATGTCGTCATCGGCAACAGCACGTTTGACCGCTATACCTTCTATCGCCTGATCAACCAGCTCGGTACCGATTCCGGGGACGGTCGATTTGAAACGGGGACGCATCCGGCCTACGCCGACCTGTTTCGCGGACGGGAGGCGGTGAATCCGTTCGGGTTTTATCGCCGAGCAAAGCTCAACCTGAACTACGCTCAGGAGAATCCCAATGGAGACTCCGTGGATTCCGCACGAGTTGCCAATTTCCGACCGTGGCAACCGCTCGAGTGGTTCACCAATGCGACGCATCGGCTGTTGCTCAGCGAGTTCACCAATGGTCTGCCGTTCTTTCCTCCGCGGGTGGATCGACCGGTTCCAGGGCTGGCCATCAATGGTTGGACTCGGGTTAATGACAACAACACCTCGTACCCGACGAATTATTCGTATACGGCGCAGGTCCATCGGCCCCTGCAAATGGCTGCCAACATCTTCGATGCGACCACCAATTTCTTTCTGGATGCCGGCCGAAGAGTAGCCGCTCCGACGGTTTTTCGGCCGCTCCTGTATGAAGATTTTCGTTCCCCTGGCGTTCTCCGGCTGCACGGGTTCCAAGAGGTCACCAATGGCGTGACGGTGGACAACCTGCTGCGATCCGAATGGACTGCTCCGGACTTGGTCACTAATGGAGCGCCTCGGTGGCCGATGTCACCATCGGTTCGGTTGGCGCCCAGCGCTCCCGAGGCGAATCCGCCGATTACCACCCGGGAACGCAATCTGAACCTATTTGGAATCCCTTGGGTTGTGGGAGCGAAGAAGGGGCTGCCCAATTTCAATCAAGCACTCTGGCAGACAGTAATTCAGCCGACGCGACGTCTGATTATTACCCGTCCTACGCGAACCTCTAGAATCGGCCAGACTGAACTCCCGATCAGTGGAGCCAACACGGGAGGCTTTCGGACGGCGTACCAATATGTGTTGAGTATCACCAACCGGATCGGCGTGGAGGGGTGGAACTCCTATTTCACGAATTTCCCGCGCAACGTTCGGATCTTTGCGACCAACGTTCTCGAGTTCACTTTGATGGACGAAACCGGCCCGGGTGCGCCGGTGCCAATTTTGCAGCGCCGGGAGCTGCTGTCGGCCAACATACTAACGAACAACTGGCCCGCTCGTGCCTATATCTCGCCGCAGTTCTCGCGCAATACGTCTTCGCCGCTGTTTTACGAGTTCCCGAATACCATCACCAACTCGATCACCACCACTCCCAATGGCGGTTTGGTGATCGGCACGAGCTTCATCTACGACCCGACGGCAGTCTCGGGTGTCCGGGCATTCCCACTGACGCAGACCAATCAAGGTCGGGTGGTGATCTCTCAGAGCAACCGCCGCTTCCTCACCCCGGTGATTTCGGCTTACGTCACCAACAGCCTGCTGTACGCGATCATCGATGACCAGTCGGGCCGTTTGTTGGACATCGCGACTCTGCGCAGCACGATGGTGCGGACCAACATCATTTCAACGCTCAGTTTTGATTCCCAAGGAGTGGAGCAGGAATTCGTAAATGCTCAGGCGGGAACACAAACGAGCGCTTCCGCGGGGATGCCGGCCTTCTGGAGCACGAATCTGGTACAGAACAATCGTACCCGGGGTATCGACAACCAGTTGCTAGTCTCCATTGGCGACATTCAAGCGCGGAGTCTGTGGCGAAACCCGCCGGCTTCTCCGGCCGGAATGGATCCGATCGAATTCGCCATCCAAGGATTGAAGTATTTCATTTACGGCGAGGAGCCTCAGGGTTCGAGCGACTTTGCCGCGCGGGTTCGTCGAGAGTATGGCTCAAATCTGGTGGTGCAGGTTGGATTCAATCCTTCGCCCCAAGTCTTTCTGTCGGACCGTCGCATGGCCAATGATCCGCTGGTTCATTACACGAAAGATGATCTGGCCCCGGGCTACTTTTTCCTCACCGATTCGGGTTATACCGAACTGCAGCACGAGTTTTTCGGACTGGTCCCCAGCACCAGAGTGGGAGGACCGACTTTGACCACGAACTTTGTGGCCTTCGACGTCGGTACGCCGTTTAAGGAAATCAATGCGTATGCGCCCTGGGGCACGAATGCGAATCTGACTGGCGTGCAGGCGCCGACGACGGGAAACTCGAATCCTGGAAACCGAAATCCCAATACTTCGGTTCCTACGGCGTTCGACTACAGCTTCAAAGACCCGTTAATCCGCTCGCCAGCTGATTGGAATTTCCCCGCAGGCACCAATGCGTCGTTCCGCTTTTCGGGTGTGGGGCAGTTGGGACGGATCCATCGCGGCACTCCGTGGCAGACGATTTATCTGAAGTCGCTCGATGCGTTTGAAGTTGGTCCTGGGGAGGTCTCCTTGATGACGCGGCTTGGAATGGGTCGCCTGACGTGGACGGGTTGGGCTGGAAACCGGTTCACCCACCCGACCAATGACTGGAAGATCGTCGATCTCTTTACCACCGCGTTGAACGATAATGCGGCGCGAGGCCAATTGGGCGTCAATCAGGCAGGCGTATCCGCTTGGGCGGCGGTACTGTCGGGAGTTCCTTTGCTGGAAACCACCAGCACCACCAATCCGGATAACCCGCTTCCGCTTTTTCTGGAGCCGGGCTCGCCAGAGATCACTCAGATGATTACCGGGTACACGCATGCCGGGACCAACGTCCCCGGACTGCTGGCCAGTATGGCCGCCGTTAAGAATGGGGTTCAGGTAAATCCGGATGGCGTCTTCCCGAAACTCGGCTCAATTCTTCAGGTGCCCACCTTTTCGGATCGAGCTCCGTTCTTGAATCAGGACATCGGCTGGACCAATGCCACCCGGGTCGGTGACGAGGTCCTGGAGCGATTGCCTCAGCAGATCCTGTCGCTACTGCGAGCCGATGAACCCCGTTTCGTCGTCTATTCCTTTGGCCAAACCCTCAAGCCCGCTCAAGGTGCTGTTAATCTGCGGCCGGGCCCCCTGTACGGGATTGTGACCAACTACGTGATCACCGGTGAGTATGTCACCAAAACCGTGTTGCGACTGGACGGAGATCCCCGCCGATTGCAGCCCATCATCGAGGATCAGCGAGTCATCCTGTCGAATCCGTAACCCTTACCCGGACTTCGTTCACCGTCTTCCATGCGCTTTTCCCGTCGCCATCAACTGGCCTTGCTCGTTCTCCTGCTGGTCTGCGCCTATCTCGGATGGCGCGTTCATGACCGCGGGTTGCTCCGCCGAACCTCTGTTGCCGCCGTCGATTCTGCCGCGGCGCGTCTGGCGTCGCAGCCGCTCCTCGTCACCGCTTCCGGAGTGCCAACCGCCCCGGTCGCGCCGCGTTGGATTCCGCTGGTAACGCTGCCGGCCGGTGGCGCCTCCCCGTTTCCTGACACCGAAGTGACGAATCGTCTGCGCAACACCCCGGCGTCCGTGGCGGACCTGATGCGCAATGACCGGGCGCTACTGCTGCGCAATGCCTTGGTGGATACGGCCAATGGCGAGCCATTGGCGGTTCCGGCGAAGTTGCGGTCCCAACAACCGGCCGAAGCCTATCTAATTCAGGCGCAGGGACCTCTGACCAAGGCGTTTCAGGATCGGTTGGTGGAGGCCGGAGCAACAGTAATCTCGTACGTCCCCAATAATGCCCTGTTGGTTCGGGCCTCGGCCGACGTGGCAGAGAAACTATCGACGTCTGCTGAAACGGCGGCCCTGATGCCCCTGGAGCCCTATTTCAAACTGAGCCCGAGTTTGCTGAACTTCGCTCTTACCGAAACTCCTCTTCCCGAGGGCTTGCGACTGGTATTGACGATTCCGGACGCGCCCACGGATTTGCCGGCACTGACCGCTCTGGGTGCCCGTGAGGTGGCCCGCGAACGGGGACCTTTCGGAACCTTGATTACCGTGGAAGCTCCCAAGGACAGCCTGGTGGCGCTCGCTGGCCTTTCTTCCGTGCATCGGGTGGAGCCCAAGCGCGGAGTTCGCTTGGCGAATGATCTGACTGCTTTTTCATTGGGGTCGACAACCTCCCGCGAAAACACCAATTCGTTCGATGACCTGAACGGGGAAGGGGTGTTGGTCAACATCAACGATTCCGGGGTGGATGCGTCGAGTCCAGACCTTACGGGTCGGGTTTTCACCCTATCCACCGAGCCCCAAGTGTTGACCGATCCAGACGGTCACGGAACTCATGTGGCCGGCAGCATTGCGGGGAATGGTTCTCAATCCGACCAGATCACTGTGAATCCGCCGCAGGGGTCTGTTACTAACGCCAACTTTAAGGGCAAGGCGCCGAAAGCCCTCCTTTACGCGTTGCCGGTGGATTTGATTGCGGGTCCGGCTTCTGGTGATTCCTGGTTGCAAGAGACGGCGGCCGAAGCACCTCAGAGATTCAACTCGTTGGAGGACGTTTTGATTTCCAACAACTCCTGGGGTTACTTTGGGTTGGATCCCTTTGAGTATACGACTCATTCCGCCAGTTACGATGCGGCAGTGCGGGATGCCTTGCCACGAACCTCGGGAGATCAGCCGATCCTTTACGTCTTTGCGGCGGGCAACGAAGGGTTGGGTGGCAATAACGGCGTGGGTGGGATTCCGGACAGCATTGTTTCGCCGGGTAATGCGAAGAACGTGATCACAGTGGGTTCCCTCGAGAGTTTGCGTGGATTTACCAACGCCATCGTCCTCGACACCAATGGATCACCCGTGCAGATCGGCGCGCTGGTGGTGGTACCGGGCTGGGAAACCAATGGGGGGCCATATTTCACGAATGAAGTGCTTCTGCCGTTTACGGACACCGACTGGCAGATTTCTTCCTTCTCGAGCCGCGGCAATGTGGGCATTGGAATCGAGGGAGCGGTGGGACGGTTTAAGCCCGACGTCGTGGCCGAAGGTTCCTTCATTGCTTCCGTCCGTTCGACGCAATGGTCGCCGCCTCCGCTGCCGGATCGAGATGATCCGTTCTTCCCGGTCGCCGCCATCTTCGACGAAATCAATGCCGAAGTACTGCCGCCGTACCGCTTTGAATCCGGCACCAGCATGGCGGCGCCGTCGATTTCCGGGTTGCTCGCGCAGTTGCAGCAATATTTCGAGTATACCGTTCAGCAGTTCCCCTCGGCGGCCGCGTACAAGGCCCTGCTCATCAACTCCGCTCGTCCGACCAGTCCGAGCTATATACCCACCCAAGATGAAGTGGTGAATTACGCGGGTTGGGGAAAGCCCAATCTGCAACGGGCTCTGGGAAGAGGATTCAAGTCCGTCCGCAACGGGGGTGAGGTTGATATCATCGGGGTTGAATCGACCTCCGGTTTGGCCACGGGCGACTCGGCGGATTTTCAGCTCAATGTCGGTCTAACGAATGCGTTGGATGTCCCGCTGCGAATCGCCTTGGTCTGGACCGACCCGCCGGGTGATCCGTTGGTGGGTCCCAAATTGGTCAATGATCTGGACCTCATTGTGTCGAACAAGATCACGGGTGAACTCTATTGGGGAAATGACTTCGACAGTGCGACGGGTCTGTCCCGTCCGCACGATACCAACGAAATCTCGACCAATGGTCTGGCGACTCTCGATCGCATCAACAATGTCGAGCGGATCGTTTTGCCGTCGCCCATCGGGTCCAACCTGGTGATCACGGTCGTAGCCCGCCGGGTCAACGTAAACAGCGTCCGATCCAACCCCTCGGTCATCGCGCAGGACTTCGCCTTGGCCTTCTCTTCGGATTTCGACGCGGCGGATACCAATACCGTCGGAGTTTTGGATTTCCCCACGGGCTTCAACCCGATTGCCGCGGCGTTTGTGCGTCCGCCGATCCAAACGGTTACGAACGGCTATGCGTTTCTTAACCAACGGGCGGGCGCCAATTCGCCGCTGGAAGGCGGCACGAATGGGCAGTTCAAGCAGTGGCAGTTTTACGTCTTTACCAATCTGCCTGGCACCACCACGAACGGAGACATCATCTTTACGAACGGAAGCAATGTGGCGTTCGTGACGTTCCCTGTAGGTAACCTGTCACGCGGACGGACCAATGGACCCGATGTTGATCTGTATGTTTCGAGGGATCCGGGCCTAACCAACCTCAATCCAACCGCAGTGGCCGAAGCCCGCAAGTCTACGACCCGCGGGGGCACGGAGTTGGTCTATTATATCGGAGAAGCGTTGAGCGAGGACAACGTGTTTTACGTGGGCGTGAAGTCCGAGGACCATCAAGCCGGGGAGTATGGGTTTGTGGGCGTGAGTACCGACGAACCGTTCACATCTTTGGACGAGAATGGGTTTCCCCAGCCTCTGGCAATTCCATTGATTCAACCCATCCCAGACGGAACTCCTGCCGATCCCGGGCTCGGCTTATATATGGCGATTAGCATCATCCCGGCGGAGTTGCGGGCGGTTTATGCGGATGTGACCACGACCCATCAGAATTTCACGGACCTTAGCTCGGCCGTGAGTTTCAATCGGCAGTCGGCGGTTCTGCAGAATCACACCAAACTCTTGGGACAGGATTCTGGGACGAACGTCAGTGTCCTGTACGACGATACCGGCAGCGGGTTGCCCGATTCACAACCCAGTGATGGACCTGGGTCGTTGATCGATTTTCTGGGTAATTCCGGCGGCGGCGTCTGGTTTCTTGAGACGGTGGACAATGCCTTGGGTTTCGAGGGGCGGATCAATGATCTGGGCCTTTCGTTGGTGCCCAATGATTTCGGTGAAGAGTTTGTGCTGCGTTGTGTGCGGGGTGGTTTTATCGGTTTGGAAGTCATCAACGTTCCGCCCGAAGCCAGTCGGTTGACGATCACCATCACCAACATTGATCCGGCCTTGCCGCTCGAGGTGTTTATTAAGCGAGAGGCGTTCCCGGACATCACGGATCCGGCGAACAACGACAAGTATGCTCAGATCCCGGCCACCGGCGGCAGCGTCTCCATAGGCATTCGAGACGTACCCCCGTTGGAGGCCGGCCGGTATTTCATTGCGGTTTACAATCCTCACGATGTCTTGGTTTGTTATCGGATCCGAGGACAGATCGAACGGAATTTGGACGCCAGCTTTACCCGTTCGTTTGTTTCGACCGAGGTGGGAACCATTCCTGACGCAGCGCGTCGATTCTCCCGAATTGAGGTTGATGACCCGCGCAAGGTGACTGCCATGGACGTGGGGTTGCGCATGAGTCATCCCCGGCTCTCCGATTTGGCTCTTCGCTTGGAGAACCCGAATGGCTACAGCGCGGTGATGTTTGAAAACCGGGGCGGAGTTTCCGCCACCAACCTGGGTCAGACCGTGGTCTCGACCAACGACGAGTTCCAGCACGTTGCGCTGACTTATGATCCGGCCAGCCAGAAGGCGGCGGTGTATGTGAACGGCATCCTTTCCTTCGAACGGTCGCTACCTCCTGGATTCCGGCCGGCGACCAGTAACGAGTTCTTCTTTGCACTCAATCCGCAACGTTTCTCCGACAATCAGGGGGTTACCCTGGATGATTTCGGAATCTGGCGGCGAGCCCTCCGTCCCCAGGAAATTCGGGACATCTATTTGCGGGGCGTGCAGGGGGAGGCCAAGCAGCCTTCCGATCGGAATTCCGGGCTCTATGCGCTGTGGCCCTTCAATGGTAACGGCAACGATGTCATCGGAACCAACCGAGCGGCGTTGGTTGGAGGTTATCAATTTGTTGACGGTCAATTCCCGGGAACCCAGGCGATTTACTTCCCTGAGCTCTCGTACGGCTACGATACGAATTTCATCTCTCTGGCCCCGGGCTCGGCGTTCAGTCTCGAGGGTTGGGTGTATGTCCGGCCGACGGCCACCAATGCGGTCTATGCCGGTTGGTGGGGCGCGGGGAGTCAGAATCGATTTGGCCCTGGTTTGCTGACCAGCAGTCAGTTCGGCTTGGGATCGATCACCGCCGTGATGACCGATACCAATGGTAATCAGATCTACCTCAACTCGGCTCCAAATCAGTTTGTCCTCGGTCGGACGATTACCAATGTGCTCTTCGCCACATTCAGTGAGAACACCAATCGTTCGAACGAGAAGATCAAGTTTGTGCCGCCTCCGTTCACCGGCCAATTGATCGATGAACAACTGCTGTCCGAGGACAACTTTGAGTTGTTCGGTCCCGGTGCCTACACCCAAGGTACCCTCTTCCGCGGCTGGGAAGTGGTGAGCAACACTGTGGCGATTCTCCAGGATTCGCTGTTGGCGTATAACAGTGACCGGTTGTTGGCCATCTCGAACAGCGTCGTCCGCCGAACCTTCCCGGCGGTGGTGGGTGAACGATACAAGGTGGCCTTTGCCGGACGTCTGGCGCCGGAGGAAACCAATAATATCAATCCGCAGGTGTTCCTCGATGGGTTTGCTGTTACGCCTCCGGCGTTGGCGCTACCGACCAACGAATGGAACACCAACATCGTCTTCGAGATTCGGGCGACTAAGCCAACCGTGGTTCTGGAGATCAATGGATTCGGCGCGCCGGCTGGTTCCGCGGGAATGCTGGTGGACGATGTGCAGTTCTATCAGAGCGGAGGCACGGTCTCGTACTTGTCGGAAGAACCGCTGCGCCCGCTGCTTGGTGCAGGTCTCGGCACGTGGTTGCTCGAGATGAACGACACGCGAACTCCGTACGAGGGAAGTCTCCTGGATTGGCAACTCACCTTCACCTTCGCTCCGGTCAGTATTCCCGCAGTTCGCCTGACCAACGGGGTTCCCTTCACCACCAACACGTTTGCGGGTGAGCCCCAGTACTTCTTCATCGATGTTCCGCTGGAGGCCTCGACCACCACCAATCTGATTCAGAGTTTGACGGGTGGTCCGCTGGCGCTCTGGTACAACCAGTTGGGGTTGCCGGGGCAAGGGGCACTTCCGGAGGACTATGCACTCGTGTATCCGACCAGCGGCGACCTTATTTTTGCTCGGGCGATCAACACCAACACCCCACCGGTGTTGATTCCGGGTCAGCGGTACTATCTCTCGGTGGAGAATCTTATCCAAACGCAGACCAACCTGTTCACCATCCAGGTGGATTTCGGAATCAAGATCACTCCTCTGACCAACGGAATTCCGGTGGTGGCGACCAACCTCAACAACGGTCTGATCGACTACTATTCGTTCCAGGTGTCCTCGAATGCGCTTGGGGTGTCCTTCCTGCTGACGAATCTCTCGGACAATCTTCAATTGGTGGCTCGCAAAGGGCCTCAGTTGCCCACCCGCACGCAGTTTGACTACGCCAGTACCAATGCTGGTGTCGCGCCCGAGGTCATCCTGATCGATCAATCCAGTCAACCGGTGCCCCTTTCTCCGGGGACGTGGTACTTGGGGGTGTACTCTATTAGTAGTAACATCGGAGTTCCGATAACCTACACCATCATTGGCAACGAGGTACTGGGATCGGTGGTGGGGCTGACGAATGGTGTTCCCTATGACGGTACGATCACCAATACGACCGGCATCTCGTACTTCTATCTCGATATCGTGGATGAACCGATCACGGCGACATTTGCCCTGACCAACCTCAGTGGAAACGCGAATCTATATCTGCGCCGAGGTCTGCCGTTGCCCGCGACCAACTCGTTCGAGTATGCGAGCACCAATGGCGGAACCACCAACGAAGTGATCACGTTGATTCCCGGTAGCCAACCGGTGCCGCTGACTGTGGGACGCTGGTATCTGGCCGTGGTGGCGGTGGATCCGCTCCCGTTGAACTTCACTGTGGTCGCCAGCTATATCCCCAATACCTTTGTGGTTATCCCGCTCGAGGACAGCATTCCCTTCGAGTATTTCGATGCTCCGCCGACCAATAGTCTCTTTTTCAGCTTTGATGTGAATCCAGGCGTGAATGCCGTGCTCTTTGAAACGTACGGGCAGAACGGAGACGCGATTCTGCGAGTGTCTCAGGGTGTCCTCCCGCCGTTCGCGCAACCCGGCAATATCTTCACGGCGCCCAATCCAGGGCCCACTAGCCAGCGCATTGCGGTCAGAACTGACACGGTCACCAATCTGGCGGGTCCATGGTATCTGGAGGTTCAGGTGCTCTCGACCAACGTCATCGACTTCACGGTCCGGGCGGCGACGCAACAAGATGGTCTATTGATCAGTGGTGAACCCTTGACAGTCCAAATGGAGGCTGGGCCGCCGTTGGTGCTCACCTTCGATACGATTCCGGGTGAAATCTACTCCATCCAATCGACGACGGACCTGTCGACCGATCCGGTGGTCTGGGTGTTTGTGGGATTTGAGACGGCCACCAGTGATCGACTGATCTTCCCGCTGCCGGCGCCCGGTCCCACCGAGAGCACTCTGTTCTATCGGGTGGTCCAGGAGCCTCAGTAAGTAATCCGGTACCGGACCTGATCCATGGCGGGAGTCATCATTTCCCTGAATCCCGCGGTGGATGTGGAATGGCGGCTTCCGAGCGTCGTTCCCGAGGAGAAAAACGAGCTGACCTCGGAGAGCCGGTGGCCTGGCGGGAAGGGAATCAATGTCGCGCGTTGGTTGGCGTGGTTAGGTCAGCCACAGCGATTGTTCCTTCCGCTGGGAGGTTCGACGGGTCGAGAACTAGCTGCGGGATTGAAGGCCGAGAAATTGAGTTTCTCAGCCTTTCCGTTGAGTCAGCCCAATCGAGCCAATGTGGTGGTCACCCCGGGCACTGGGCCGCAGTATCGGTTTAATGCGACGTGGCCCCATTTGAGTGCTGCTGAGGCTCGAGAGTTGCGGGACGAAGCGGGGGCGTGGGTGAAACGTTCGGATCCGGTGGTGATTTCGGGGACCCTGGCGTTCGGTGCCCCCGCCAGCACCTATGCTCAGTTGGTCAAGTTGGCGCGCCATTCCGGCCGGCGAGTATTCCTGGATTGTGACCGGGAGCCCTTTGCCCGGGCCGCGCGAGAACAGCCCTTTTTGGTGAAACCGAACGAGTACGAGTTGGGGCAGTGGGCGGGTCGAACCTTGTCTCAACTGTCTGACGTGGTGGCTGCGGCAAGGGAATTGTCGGAAGTGACTCGGGGTTGGGTGCTGGTGTCGCGGGGCGAAGCTGGCGCCATTCTGGTGAACACCCGGGAACGCGTCTCGCTCCAGGCACGCTCACCAGCGGTTACCGTTCGCAATACGGTTGGCGCTGGCGATGCCCTGCTGGCCGGAACCATAACCGCCGTTCTGGCTGGCAAGCCGATGACGGATTGGTTGGCAGATGGAGTGTCCATCGGGACCGCCGCCACTCAAGTGGCTCCGGGCCGCTTGCCGACGCAGGCCCAATGGCGACGGATTCGGCGGGAGGTGGTGGTGACTGAGGTGGGAGGAAATTGATTCCCTAAGGCACGGACAGTGGGACTTCAATCCCGGAAGTTGATGAAGCTGACCGCGACGGGCCAGTCGTGAGCCTTTACCGCGGCAATGACCGCTTGCAGATCGTCTCGGCTCTTTCCCGAAACGCGGACCTCATCTCCTTGAATGGCTGCGGTGACCTTGTGGCCGCCTTGGCGGATGAACAGCGAGATCTGTTTGGCGGTGGGGCCATCGATGCCCTGTTTGATCTTTATGATCTGGCGGGCGTGCCCGAGGGGTGACAGTTCCGCCGATCCGGCATCAATGTTCTTCAGACTGATGTTGCGCTTGGCCAACTTGCCCATGAGCAGTTCGGTCAATTGCTGCATTTTGAAGGCGTCATTGGCGCGCAATTTGAACTCATTCTTCTCCAGAACGATTTCGGCGCCGCTGTCCTTGAAGTCGAACCGGGTGGCCAATTCCTTTTTCGCTTGGCTGTAAGCGTTCTCGACCTCCATGGAATTCACCTGCGAAACGATGTCGAAACTCGGCATGTCTGAGGCGTACCGCGTTTTGGTGTTCAGGGCAATTGTCCAGCGGAGGTTCGGCCGGAGCTTCGGGCGGGCTGTGGGCTTACTCAACCACCACGCGCAGGAAGCGGGATTCGCCGGGACCTATGGGTTCCTGAACCGAGCCGGCGCCAACCTGACGCCGGAGCGGGGTCCAGAGGAACAGGTCGTTGGAAGCCTCAACAACCCAGGCGGTGGATGCGGCGCACTGAACGTGGAAAGACCAAGCGGAAGAAGTGGCGGTGATGGGCGAGACACCAAGGGCGGGTGGCGCCACTTCGGCCGAACCCGGTGACCCCTTGAGGAAGGTACTGCGGCGCCAATGCCGGGAGGAATTTGGGTCTGGAGCCCCTTCCTCGCGCACGACCAGAGAGTACCCGTCGCCATCGGCCTGAGCGGGCCAGGGGGCTTCGTCGCCGTAACTGAACCGATAAAGATCGGATCCGCCCAACGAAGTCTGCAAACGAAGCGTTTCGCCTCCGTTGTCCAGGCTGCCTTCAAAGGGCCCGAAAATCGGAATCGACGTGGCCAAATCGTTGTAGGCTCGAAATGCGAGGGAGTTGGTGGTGCGAATCAAGAGGGCGAAACCGCCCGGTTCCAGGCTCGCGCCCTTGGGGAAGGTGAAGGCAATTCCTTCGGTGAACGCAACCCCGTCCAAAGAAAGTGTCCGCGTCGGACTGCTATTGTGGAGTTCGATGAACTCGAAGCCTTCAGGAGGCGGATTGTACATGACCTCGGTCAGACGCAGAGATTCCCTAAGTTCGACTGCTTGATCGGGCTCGCTGACAGTGAACTCCACTGGCGCGGACCAATTGCTGGTTCGCCCCTCCTGATCGGTGTAACGGACGCGGGCCCGATATAGTCGGCCGGCTTGAACAACGCCGCCGGGCACGGTTACTTCGGTGGAAGATTCCGGTAGCTCGCCCGAATCCCAGGTGGCGTTAATCTCGTAAGCCATGGGTTGCGCAGGCTGGTAGGAGGGGTGATCCGTTCGCGAGATTTCCGCCACGCGCCAGCGTACGGATTTTAAGGCGGAAGAGCCTTGGTAGGTGTCCCGGGTGAAGCGCAATTGGTTGGCGGAATAATTGGGGGGGCCCTGATAGGCGAGAGTGGGGCGGAGCGGGCGATCAGGTTCGGCGCTGATCGTATCGAGGGAAAACTCCGGGTCCTGTCCGCGGTAGGTCACATAGCGTTTCATGATTTGGACCGCGCCTTCAAAGGTTCGGGATACTCCGGTGTAGGGCGTAAAGCGGTAGAAGCGACCTTGCCCAGCCTTGGAGGGTTGGCTGATTTGCGGGTTACCCAGGACCGGATTGAAATCCCATTGGGCGCGGTCAGCGTCGATGAAACTGACCTCGTTGGTTCCGCGCAGTCGACGGGCGTATTCGTCAATCAGACGGTACGCCTCATCTTCATTCCACAGCAGGTCGCGGAATTCCCGCACCCGATTGCGAAACTCGCGGGCGATGGCGGGGAATCTTGGGGTGTCGCTAAAGTTAGAGAGGACGCGGCTCTTGAACGGTTCGTCGCCACCCTGTTGTCCCGCCCGATACATGTTGTCCGCCCACGTCAGGTCGAGATCCCAAGGAAGCACGGTCCAACGTTGTTCCTCCGGATGGCGGTAGTAGAAGTAGTTTTTCCCGTCGGCGATATCGTAGTGGTGGATGGCCTGAACCACCGTCTGGTAGTTGAAATAGGCGTCCAAGTTCAGATTCGAGCGCCACCAGGACTCGGTTTGAGGAGTCCCATTGTACGTCGAGAGGAACGCATTCAAGTCTGAAGAATCCGTTGGCCCATCTGGGCCAAGATTGTTGGGTTCGCCGGTGCCGGCTTCCATTTTGTAGAGGTTACCGTCGGGCAATCCGTGTTCGTCCAGGAAGCGGCCGTCCAGTTGCTCAATGGCGAGGTAAAGTCCCCAAAAGTCACCCGTGTACTGATCATCGGCCGCGGTTTCCGGAGCTTCGTCGATGATGCGGAACTGGACGAAGGTGCTGTGGGGAGAGGGCAATCCGGCCAATTGAAATAGACGGAACCCCACACTTTCGAAAAGTCCCTGCTCGCCGCGGTGTTGATAGTCACCCTGCTGAATGCACGCGCCCAGATTCAACTTCGTCCAGCGGGTCTGGTAGGGTCTCCCCCAATTGTCGCGGGCCTGAAAGTCATGGCCCCGTTTGAAGTCGAACTTCCACATGTTCTTCCCCATCGCATACCGCCACACGCCGCCACGGGGACGGAAGCGGATGTGATCGTACACCTCGCCATCGTAGACTAAGGTTCCGGTCCAGAAGTACTCGTCGCCATGGGATCGATCGAACCACGTGGAATCCTCCACATCGTCCTTCCGGGCGAGCAGATGGTAGGTTGGCAGCCGGTTCATTTCGGAGGACGGAACCACGATAGGACTGCCGGCCACGCCGTCGGCACCGGGTCGGATGGCGCCCTGCCAGGCGGGGACTTCGTCGTAGCAGAACAGGGCGAAGTTGGGTGACGGATCATCCAAGTAGGGCACGGTGAGGGAGACTCCCCGGGAGTCCTGCGCGCTCAGCCGATAACGAATCAGCCGTCGATGCTGGCTAAGCTCCGCGGGTAGAACGACTTCAAATACGTCGGGATCAGCCCCTGATCGCTGCAAGTTCACAGTGGTCCAGCCATTGGTGTATTCGGGGTGTTCCCGGTGCGCGTAACTCCCGGGTTCAACGACCTGGTACTGGGCGGTGACTCGGACCACTCCGTCGGGATCGGTCACCTTGGCAGAAAGCGTAACGGGTTGGCCGGAGCGGGGTTGACGGGGTGAATGTGCCACCTGACGGATGGCTGGTGGGGCATTCGTGGCGAAGACAACATTGATCCGGCCGGGGGTGGGGCCGCGCTCGCTTGGTCCAATGACGGCGGACAATCGGCCGTCGAAAAAACAATCGGAACTGCTGCCGAGATTGACGTTGGCGACCTGGACGGCGATGAAGTTTTCGCCCTCGCGCAGCAATCCGGAGGGGATCGAAAGGTCAAACCCTTCGTAACCGTTGTTTTCCCGAGCGTTCCCGGTGGCGACCCCGTTAAACGGGACATCCTCGTTCGGAAGACCGGCACTCGCGACGCGGACACCGTTGATCCAAACCTTGAAGCCATCGTCAAACAGGGCTTCGAGGCGCAAGGACGAGACCTCGGCGGCCCCGTTGAGGGTGAAACTGCGACGGAGGAAGAATTGGGTATAGTTCCCGCGCATTTCATTGAGAGTGGTTCCGAAGGCGACCTCGGGGTCGTAGCCCACGGGCGCGGGCGCGGATTCCCAGGCGCGGTCATCGAATAGAGTGGTCTGCCAGTTGGGGGCGGGGGCTTGAGTGCCGCGCCACAACCGCCAGGTGGAACGCGCGGGCAGAAGGACGATTCCCGACGTGTTGGGATTTCCCAGAACCGAAGCCCTCCAGTGCCCTCCCAGGTCGTTGTCCAGATTGGGATGAATCAGTTCGAGGGAATATCCCGGGGCATCTCCGACGGTGGGCCAGGGGAATCCCAATCCATAGCCGACGGTGTCCCGCACGGTGCCGGCCGGGTCGCGGAGATTGAGGCGTTCCCCGTCGCCTGCCAGGCGTCCGGTCCACGGACCCACCGCCGAACCACCAAACTTAGCGCTAAACGAGGCCGGATCCTGAGCGACTACCAAATAGCCTCGGGCAGGCAAGGTGGTTCCGGGGGGGAACGTGAAGTTTACGCCCCCGCTGAGGGACCATCCGCCCAAGGCCAGAGGGGTTTCGCCGGGCCAATACAGTTCAATGAATTCCACCCGCTCCTGCTTAATGTCGGGACTCGAGTGGATCTCGTTGATGACGGGGTCCTGAGCCGCCAAACGAAGGAACATCAGGAACAGACCGACAACAGCGGAGCCAAGTTGAACCAGGGACCTCATGGGACTTAGGTAACGTGCCGATACCCCGTCGGCTCAGCAAGTCCAAGGCCGCCTGACTTGAGCGGCCTTGAAGCCGTCCCCGCCGATCGGCATACTCCCTCCGTCGTCAACCCAGAGTGATGACCGGGCGGTCTGGCGCAGGGGGTTTCCTGTGACTGGCCGCCTGCACTCTTCTCATTCTTCCCCGTCAAAATAGTCGAGACTCTCCGAACGGATCAGGCGGCGTTCCGGGGAGCGGACCAACCACTTGCCGCTATCGGGATAATGGCATGATTCACCAATCGGGTTGTCGGCCACCACGTAGACCACGAGATCTTCAGTTCCCGAGTTGATCAGTTGATGCGCTTCACCCGGTGGAAACAGGAAGGCGTCGCCGGGTTCGATGTCGGTGAGACCGCCGACATGACGCACCTGACCTCGGCCGGAGAGAACGTGGTAGAACTCCCACTGGGCACTATGGGAATGGTACGGGCAATTCGCCTGTCCGGGGGGGATACGGGAAATCTCCACATCGAATGGATGTCGTTCCCGCAGATCTAACGAGGTGGGAACGCGACCCAAGGCTTCGGAGACGTTTTTGCTCGCCGAAGAGAACGTTCCCTTGGGAGAGGTCCAGGGCTCTTCCGGCATTTGGTGGGTGTTGATTTTCTTCATGTGGCTAGAGCAATCCATCGGTCGGACGGAGAGGTAATGGTCTGGTCCAACCGCCTGATCATCGAGACTTGAGTCGGTAGACGCGAATCGCGTTGGAATGGAAGAACTGACGGCTCGCGGATGGGCTGCGTTGACTGAAGTAGGCTTGGACGATTCGCAGTACGGTTGCGTAGTTCGCAAAGTGAAGGCAGACCGGCCAGTTGCTGCCGAAAAGGAGCCGTTCCGGGCCGAAGGCCTGCCAGACGGCGTCAATCACGGATGAGTACGCCTGGGGATCGGTAGAGGCCTTTTGTTCTCGTTGTCCGGTGCCTTCAACTAGGCCGCTGACCTTGAGGAAGACATTGGGGGCATAGTGGCACGCAGAAAGCCCGCCTACCCAGTCATTGGGAGGAGGACTGCCGACTGGCACGTTGGCGCAGTGATCGACGACGACGCGCAGATTGCGAATCTGGTCGCTCAAGTCGGCCGCCTGCGGCAAATGCTGCGGCGGAATCAGGAGATCCAAGGTTAGGTCGAGGTCAGCCAGACGCCGCAAATCGTCCTGGGCGCGGCCGGGCTTAAGGGCGGCTTGCAGACGGTCGTCCCCGATGCGGATTCCGCGGAACAATCGATGGCGGCTGAATCGTTGGAGGTGGCTGGCGAACTCGGGCTCACCGGGTTTCAGGTTGCCCACCACGCCTAGGATGATGGGGTTCTGGTCAGCCAAATCCAACAGCCACTGATTGTCCTCCACCCAGCTGCTAGCCTCGACGACCACCGTGCCGGTGACACCGAGTGGACGCGTTAGTTCCACAAACTCCGCCGGCAGGATCGTTCGCGACAGGACCGCGTCGTCAGGCGGTGGCCAGGGAACCCCTTGCGGCCGGCTGGGGTCGTAGAAATGGGTGTGGGTGTCGATGATCCCGCTGTGGGAGTTGGCTGAAGTGGCGCAGCCCGCAGCGACGGCAAGGGCGGCGGTGGAGGTGGTGGAGACGAACTGACGTCGATTCATGCGAGAAGTTCCTGAATCACCCGGGCGTCCTGCTGATCGGTTAGGGTGAGTTCGGTGCCGTTGCGTTTGTAAGTCAGGTGCTGATGGTCCAGGCCAAAGCAGCGGAGCAGGGTAGCGTGCCAATCGTAGTGATGGACGACGTCCTTGATCGCGCGGTGTCCCCACTCGTCCGTTTCTCCGTGGACATAGCCCGCCCGAAAGCCGCCGCCTGCCACCCACTGACTGAACCCATGGGTGTTGTGATCGCGTCCGCACTTGGCGCGACCGGCGTCGTTTTGGAGGACCGGCAAGCGACCCATTTCGCCGCCCCAGTGAACCACGGTGCTGTCGAGCAGTCCGCGTTGTTTCAGGTCCTTCACCAAGGACGCGGAAGGTTGATCCGTCTCGGCGCAGCGGGCGGGCAGTTCCGTGAGGATCGCGCCGTGATGGTCCCAGGATTGGCCCTGGTTGAGAATCTGAACGAACCGCACACCACGTTCCACCAGACGACGCGCGATGAGGCAGCGGGTTCCATAGTCGCGCGTCGGGTCACGATCGAGTCCGTACAGTTTTCGAATGTGTTCGGGTTCGCTGGACAGATCGAAGGCCTCCCGGGCAGCGGTCTGCATGTGCGCGGCCAATTCGTAGCTGGCGATGCGGGCTTGGAGTTCGAGTTCCCCGGGGTGCTGTTCCTGATGTTCCCGGTTCAGTTCGCGCAGCAGGGCCAGCTGATTGGCCTGGGCTTCTCCGCGGAGATGGGCGGGAGGATCGAGGTTGAGAATGCGCGGTTCCGTTGGGCGAACCACCGTTCCCTGATACACGCCCGGGAGCCAACCCGAGGTCCAGTTCTCGCCAATTAACAGCGGCATGCCATGCGGCGAGGTCAGGGCCACATAGGCCGGCAGATTCTGGGCTTCACATCCTAGGCCGTAGCCGAGCCAGCTGCCCAGGGAAGGTCGGCCGGCGGTGATGCGACCGGTGTTGAGGGCGTAAAGAGATTGGCCGTGGTTGTTGACCCCGGTCTTCATCGAGCGGATTAGCGTGAGGTCGTCCGCCACGGAGCTGAGGTGGGGCAGCAGTTCGCTTAGTTCCATGCCGCACTGACCCTGAGGTGCAAATTGCCAAGGACTGCCCAGGACCTTGGAGGAGGCCTCGGCGGCGTTGTCGTATTGGATTTCGCCGGGGAAGGGCTGTCCGTCATAGCGCGTCAGCTGGGGCTTGGGATCGAAAAGATCCATCTGACTGGGCCCGCCGATCATGAGCAGCGAGATCATGGCCTTGGCCCGCGGAGGATAGGGCGTCGGCTTGGGCTTCAGATCGAACTGAACGGGCTCCAGCAGCGGCTTGACCGGCGCGGCGAGCAAGCCATCGCGATTCAGCAGAGAGGAAAGCGCCAGACCTCCCAAGCCGAACGCGTGGGCGCGCAGGAAGTGTCGGCGGGAGGAACAGAAAGGATTCATGGCGTTGCGGCAGACTTACTCAAGGTAGAGGAAGCGGTTGGAGGACAGCAGCACCTGACACAGGCTGGCGAGGGCTTCGGACTCAGCGGATTGGGTACTTTCGGGTGGGCGATTCTGACGGAAGACCTGGAGTTGCCGGTTGTAGAAGTCCTGACAGCGGGCGAGCTCGGAATCGGAAGGCTGGGTGGCGTAGAGAATCTCCCAGGCCCGTAGGACGGCGCGAGAAAGCTCCTGGCCGTTCTCGAATTCCAGCCGGCGGGCGAGGTGCCTTCCCTGTTCCACCAGGAACGCATCGTTCATCAGGAGCAGCGATTGCGGGGCCACGGTGGTTAGCGCCCGTCGTTCGCAGTTGGGTGCGAGCACTGGTAGGTCAAAGGTCTCGAGCACCGTGAGTGGACGGCTCCGGCGCACTTGAATGTAAACACTGCGGCGCAGCTCGGCACCGCTCACGGAACCCACATCCACGGGTTCGCCATTGGCATTTAGCTTCTCTTCGCCCACGACGATACGACCCGAGCCATGACGGGCCACGGGAATGGGTGGACCGGCCGGAAACAGATTGAGATCGCCACTCGCGGCCAAGAGCGAATCGCGCAAGGTTTCTGCCTCCAAGCGACGCATCGGGAAGCGCGCAAGCCAGCGATGGTCGGGATCGCGCTGTTCGGCGACAGCGTGAACGCTGGATTGCCGGTAGGTGCGAGAGGTGACGATCAGACGTTGGAGGCGTTTGAGCTTCCAATCGTGTTCCATGAAATCGGCGGCCAGCCAGTCGAGCAGTTCCGGGTGAGTGGGTGGTTCGCCCAGATGCCCGAAGTCACCGGACGTGCGGACCAGTCCCTGACCAAAATGGTGCTGCCAGAATCGATTCACCAGTACCCGGGCCACCAACGGATGGCGTCCGCTGGTGAGCCATTGAGCGTAAGCGAGGCGTCGTCCGGAGGTGGACTTCCCGGAACGGGCCGAAGCGATGGCGGCTTCCAATGAGCCGAGCGGAGCGAGCACTTCGAGTTCGTCCGGACGCACGACTTCCCGGGGCTGATCGTGATCCCCGCGGTGATGGCGTACGGTTTCCGGAACTCGGTCGGCGACCTCGGTGAGGGCCATCACGAATCCTTCGGGCGGCTTGGTGGAACGGATCTGATTCGCTTCGGCGCGCTTGGCGGTGACCTTTTTGTTGCCCTCCGGATCATAGAGATCCAGGGAGTACCGGACATCGGCGCTGGGGTACTTCTTGAACAGTTCCTTTTGCTCCGCGGTGCGATTGCCGGGTTCGGTGTTGCGGGCGATCCGGACGGTTTCACGGAGCTCCTCGGGCAATAGCGCTAGCTGTTTCTCGAAGGCTTGATCGAGCAGTTCCTTGTGCAGTTGGTCGGCGGCGGAATCGAGAGTTCGGGCTTCGGCTTCGATGGCTTCGGCTCGAGCTCGGTCTTCGGCGGAGTAGAGGGAATACTGGCGTTCCCCCGGAGCCCGCCATTCCTTCCAGTTCAACGCCGGTTCGAAGATGGCCCGCAAGCGAAAGTAGTCGGCCTGGGAAATGGGATCGTACCGGTGATCATGACATTGGGCACAACCCACGGTGAGTCCGAGAAAGGCGGACGAAACCACCTTGAGCGTCTCGGCCATGACCTGGTTTCGGGCGAGGTTGGGATCTGGCGGTCCGTCTCCCGTGCCATCGGGAACCTGCCGAAGAAATCCGGTCGCAATGAGAGCTTCGCGGCGGGCCGGATCGGCCAGGGCGGCCTGGGTGTCGGCATGATGAGCGGAGGCTAGTTCGTCGCCGGCGAGTTGTTCGGCAATGAACTCGTTCCAAGGCTGGTCGGTGTTGAACGACTGAATGACATAGTCTCGGTAACGCCACGATTGCGCCCGGACGGAGTCGGCTTCGACAAAGCCGTTGGAATCCGCGTAGCCGGCGATGTCGAGCCAGTGGCGACCCCAGCGTTCGCCATATTGCGGTCGGGCCAGATAGCGATCCACCAATCGCTCGAAAGCGTCCGGCGCTGAATCTCCCACGAACGCTTCGACTTCTTCGGGCGTGGGCGGCAGACCAAGCAGATCCAACGACACGCGGCGAATCAACGTCCGGCGATCTGCCGGTGGGGCAAACGATAGGCCGGTTGCGTCGTGACCGAGGGCGACCCAAGCGTCGATGGGATTGGGCTCTCGATTCGAAGGGGGTGACGCTTTAGTGATCGGCTGAAACGACCAGAACGTGCGGTCTTCCTCAGTCAGATAGAATCCTCGCGGCAGTGACTCGGGCTCAGGTCGGAGCGTGGGGGCACCCTGCCGGATCCATTCCGCGATCCGCTCGAGCTCGGCGGGCGTGGGACCCTTGCCGCCCTTGGGCATTTTCCCGTCGCGAATCACCGTCAGTAGCGCGCTGCGATCCGGGTCTCCGCTGACCAACAAGGCGCCGTCGGCGTCTGTCTGATGCGGGACCATGAATCGTCGGAGTCGGAGGTCCAAGCCGGCCTTGGGATTCTCGGATTCGCCGTGGCAGTGAAAGCAATGCGCCTTGAGAATCGGGCGGATGTGAACCTCGAAGTTCAGGTTCGTCGAGGTGGCCGCCTCGGTGGGGGCAAGGCCCATCAGGACGGTTAGTCCCAGACCGCCACCAGTTCGGACCAACCGGCGAATGAATCGGAAGCGCAAGGTCATGGAGCGGCGTTCGCGGGTCGGACGGCGAGTTCTTCGAGGAGCTTCACGGCAACCTCAACGAGTTGCTCACCGGAACCGGCGGCGCAGCGGGCGCTGATCGGTTCGTAGTTTCCCTCGGCGTAGCTGCGGCGGTCGGGAATGTAGCCAATGCTGCCGTTGGCCAGTTCGGCGAGGAACGTTTGGCGGAAGGGCGAACGTCGTTTCAGAGCCAGGCCGAGTTCCACGAAGATCTCACCGGGAAGACTCACCCAAGCGAGTTCGTTTCCCAGCGCGATGACTTGGACTTCCACCTCCAGCGGACGGCCTTCCCGCGCGGCTACGTCGAGAACCTGGTAGGCCTTGACCAGTTTCAGGAAGTTTTCTCGGGTGCGATCATTGCCGGTTCGGACGGTCAGGCGGGCTTCGGTGACTTCCTCCGGGGCGATGGGTGCGAGCGGCAATGCCACCGTGGTGGAACGGACTTGCAACCGCGCTCGGGGAACGGGTCGGAGGGATTTCTCCGCAAGGAAGACGCTGGCGGCCAAGATGGTTCCGAGTCGTTCGGCTTCGGCGCGGGTGGATTGCTGGCGCACCCAATTGACGTCGAGGTGATTCAGGTTGCCGCAGGTGCCATTGGCAAAGAGCGTCACGCAGTTGGTCCCGTGATAGTCCGCTAGCCGCCGACTCAGCGCTCCCGGAAAATCCGCCGAGAATTGGGTGCCACCCACGGTGTCGGGGTGCATGGCGAAGTTCACGAATGCGGCGACGGCAGGAACCAGTTGGGCGGGCGGGTGGGGAGGTTCAATCAGCAGCAGTCCGACCTTGGGATCCGTGGGACCTGCCGGCAACATGACGTTGGGATTCAGCTTTCCGGGATTCCACGCCACCGAACCATCCTGGAGATAGAACCGGCGGTTGAAGGCGAGCTGGTCGCAGCGTCCGGTGGCCGCACTCAGATGCACGGGACTTTGCTGCGCCTGGGCGCGAGCGACGGCTTCGGCGATAAGCGTTGGCAAGTGATCCGAATAGGCGGTGGTGACGGCATTGGTGGCGGTGGTGGTGTCGCTGAAGAGCGCGCCGCGCCGACCCCGATCGGTGAGTTCGGGGCCGGTATGAGCGTGGGTGGCGGAGATCAGGACGTTGCTGCCGGGAATACCCGTGCGGCGTTCGATTTCGCTGCGGGCTTCGCGGGTCAGCGAGAACGTAGTGGTAATCAGGTCCAAGGTGACCCAGGCGACGGTGTTGGTGCCGTCCTGAAGAACGAGCGCCTTGGCATACAGGTCGTCCAGCGTGCCTTCGGCGTTCCGAGCGTGATAGTAACCCGCCAGGGGTGCTCCGGCGGGTGGCGTGATGACCACCTGTGCTGCGCCAGCTCGCCACTCTGGTTCAGCGGCGGCAGCGGTGGCCCATGCGACGAACAGGCCCCCAATTGAGTTCCTCATCCGACGAAATCCCCAGGGACGATGAGCGGGAGGCATGCCGTCGAGACTGACTCCCGACCCGTGGGATGGCGAGCCTTCGAGCGAAGTCGCCTTCGCGGACTCACGAAGGGAAGGGAGCGAATTCGAATTCCGGCGGTCACCTTGGCCGACCCTCAACGGTGCTCCTTCCAAGCGCCTGCCTTAGTTCTCCCGGGCGGAAGATTCGGTATCCGGAGAGTCCGCCAGATCGAGTTCGGTCTGTTGGGGCGGCTCCGGCGTCTCCGCGGCTTCCGCGGTCGGCGGGGGTGTGTAACCCGGCGGCAGGGGGGTATCCAAAAGGTCCCGCTGCCAGGGCAGCAGATCCTGCCACTCTTGCGGATCCCCGCGACCCAGGGCCATGAGGGTTCCGCGGGCGGCGATGATGGTGGGGTCGATCCCCAGTTCCTTGGCGCGCACGTCCCGGCGAATGCGGAGTTCTTCGGCGTAATCCAGTTCCTTGCGGGTCATTCTCCGGCTGACCACGCGAATGTGCTTGGGGCGTTTGGCGAGCGGGACGGCCAAGCCTTGTTGCACGGCTTCCAGAACTCCCTGTTTGCGGCGGGGAGTGAGATAAGGCGGCAATCGCACCGCACGGTGTCCTCCGCGGGAGGCTTGGTCCGCCACGGCGCAAAGGGTTTCGTGCTTGAGAATGAAAAACGGCGGACGACCGGTGCGTAGAGCGTCCCGTTCCCGCCAGTGCCAGAGTTCCCGGAGAACGGCCAGGCCGGTTTCATCGAGTTTG
The DNA here is from genome assembly GCA_017309115.1 of Verrucomicrobiota bacterium. Lineage (GTDB taxonomy): Bacteria > Verrucomicrobiota > Verrucomicrobiia > Limisphaerales > UBA9464 > UBA9464. The sequence continues at coordinate 37,209 of JAFLEF010000027.1, forward strand.
TCGTGACCCCGGATCCGCCAGATCGTGTCGGGATTGTCACGGTCGGGACGGGCGGCATCCCGAATGATCCGCTGACAAATCTGCCGGTGCCACTCGGTCCGTCCCAACTCCGCTAAGCGGGCGCCCAGCAAGGTTCGCAGCGGATTGAGATACCGGACGTCGTTCAGCGCGTAGGTGACCATCTTTTCGGTCAGCGGACGACGGCCCCAATTAGCCTTTTGGGATCCCTTCTCCAACCGCAGGTCAAGGTACTTGGAGAGGACGTCGTTTAAGCCGAACTTCGCTTCACCCAGCAGACGAGCCGCCCACATGGTGTCAAAGATGGCGGTGGGCTTGTAGTGGTGGCCCGTGAAGAGCAGGTGAAGATCGTAGTCGGCCGCGTGGAAAATGATCTCATGGCGATCAAACGCCTCCCAGATCGGCTCGAGATGAACATCAGCGAGGGGATCGACCAATCGCTCTTCGCCGGGAATGGCGACCTGAAGCAGGCACAGTTTTTCCGGATACGCATGGAGACTGTCCGCTTCGGTGTCCACCGCCACCCAAGGAGCGGCGTGCACCCGGGCGGCAAAGTCGTTGAGTTCAACCGCAGTGTGAATCACCGTCCCGACCATCTTCGAGTTTGTCGCGGTCGCCAAGAGTTGAAGTTGCCCGAGGGGGCGAACTGCCCGAAAAAAAGTGGATGGCACCCGGACCGGGAACTTCCGAGGGTTCCGCCCATGCAACGTGACCCTTCGTCAACCGTTCCTGCCTTGTGGCGAACTTTAAATTCTCCCCGGACCTTTTTCCTGATTGCTGGTCCCTGTGTGTTGGAGAGTGAGGAATTGGCTTTGGGTATTGGGAAGAAATTGAAGCAACTGTGTGCCCATCTGGGAATTACGTATATTTTCAAGGCTAGTTACGACAAGGCCAACCGGTCCTCCGGAACGTCGTTTCGGGGGCCGGGAATTCAAGAAGGGCTGGCGGCCCTGGGCCGGATTCGCACGCACCTGGGAGTGCCGGTGCTGACCGATATCCACGGTCTGGAGCAGGTCGAACCTGCGGCGGAAGTCTGTGATGTGCTGCAGATTCCGGCGTTTTTGTGTCGTCAGACAGACCTGATTCACCGGGCGGTCGCCTCCGGAAGGATCGTGAACATCAAAAAGGGGCAGTTTCTGGCCCCGGAAGACATGGCCAACGTCGCGACCAAGGCGGCATCGGCGGCTCCCGAGGGTCAGCCCAAGCTCTTGTTGACCGAACGCGGCACCAGCTTTGGGTATCACAATTTGGTGGCGGACATGCGCAGCCTGCCGATTCTCGGCCGGCTCGGGTATCCGGTGGTCTTTGACGCCACCCATTCGGTGCAATTGCCCGGTGGGGGTGGCGATCGATCGAGCGGACAGCGGGAGTTTGCGCCCGTTTTGGCCCGCTGCGCCGTGGTGGCCGGAGCCCGCGGATTGTTCATTGAGACGCACCCTCGACCCGACGAAGCCCTTAGCGACGGGCCCAACATGATTCCGCTGGCCGAGATGGGAAGATTGCTCCGCCAACTCGTGCGGCTCCGAAAGGCCCTTTGACCGGCGGCTAGCGGTTGAGCTGCCAGAGGGTGAAGTTGAGGAAGCCGGCGAAGCTGACCCAAGCGAAGTACGGCAGAAACAGGAGTCCGGACCAACGATCGATTTGATAGAACCAGCCCATGGTCAGTCCGATCAGGAACCACAGCACGGTGATTTCGCCGAAGGCGAGGTCCGGACGTTTGAGTCCGAAGAAGATCAGGCTCCAGGCGGCGTTGAAGAGGAGTTGTAGGCAGTAGAGGCCCAGCGGTCCCCACTGTTGGGACCAACCGCCCTTTCGCCAGATCCGCCAGGCGGCGAGGGCCATGGTGGCATAGAGGTACGTCCAGACCGGTCCGAATACCCAACTGGGAGGATTCCACGAGGGCTTCTGCAAACGGGCGTACCAGTCGCCTGGCCCGGCTTGGGATCCGATGGCGGCGGCGGCAAAGGTGACCACGAGCCAGCCCAACCCGGCCGCGAGACTCAATCCCAGGGAAGGGGAACTCGTCGAGGAACGGGAATTGTCCGAGTCGGCGGCCGTCATGACCCAGCATTGGCACAGAAGGTCGAAAGGCAACAGGTTCTGCTTGCTGGCGCCCACAACGATGATCCTTTGAGGGATGATACGATGGTTGTGGGGGCTGCTCTTGATCGGCCTATGGATGCAGGGGCGGGCGGCAGACACGTGGCCCCAGTGGCGGGGTCCCACCCGGGATGGTCAAGTTTCCGGACCCGCGTGGCCGGAAACACTTCAAGGAGCGGCGCTGACCCAACGCTGGCAGGTGAGTCTCGAGCCCGGCTACTCAGGGCCCATTGTGACGCCGGATCGGGTCTTCACGACCGAGACCGTCGATAAAAAGCTCGAACGAGTTCGGGCCTTGGACCGAACTACGGGTCGGGAGCTGTGGCGGCAGGAATGGGAAGGGGCGATGAGCGTGCCGTTCTTTGCCCGCTCCAATGGGGATTGGATTCGAGCGACGCCCGCCTGGGATGGGGAGACGCTCTATGTGGCGGGAATGCGGGATGTATTGGTGGCGTTGGATGCTCAAACCGGAGCGGTTCGCTGGCGAAAAGACTTTGTGGAGGAGTTGAAGTCCCCGGTACCGGCGTTTGGGTTTGTTTCGTCGCCGTTGGTCGTGGGCGATGCGCTTTATGTGCAGGCGGGCGGGGGCGTGATGCGCTTGGAGAAAGCCACCGGGAAGATTGTTTGGCGCAGCTTGGAATCCACCGACGGCATGATGGGCAGCGCCTTTTCGTCACCGATGTTGGCGACGGTCGCCGGCCGACCGCAGTTGATTGTGCAAACCCGGACAGAATTGGTCGGCTTGAATCCGGAGTCCGGGGCGGTCCTGTGGCAACAGCCCGTGGAAGCGTTTCGCGGCATGAACATCCTGACTCCCACTGCGGTGGGAAATCGGATCTTCACCAGTGCCTACGGCGGAAAGACCCTGGCCTACGACATTCAGGAAACCAACGGAAGTTATCGGGCCGAACCCGCCTGGGAGTTCAAGGCGCAGGGCTACATGACCTCTCCGGTCATCGTCAACGGGTTCGCCTACCTGCATCTGCGCAATCAACGCGCCCTCTGTATCAATGTGGCGACGGGCCAGGAGCAATGGACCACCGGGGATTCCTTCGGGAAGTACTGGAGTCTGGTTGCCCAGGGAGATCGGATCCTGGCGCTGGACCAAAAGGGTGAGTTGCTCCTGCTGCGGGCGAATCCGGAGAAGTTTACCCTCATTGACCGACGCAAGGTCAGCGAAGAGGAATCTTGGGCGCACGTGGCCGTGGTGGGTGAAGACGTCTATATCCGGGACCTGAAGGGACTGACGGCGTGGGTTTGGTCGGCGACTCCGGCCAAGTCCGCAGCGCGGTAACCGGGGACTGGAAAACGAAAACGGCGGAATCGGGGCACCCGATTCCGCCGTGTCTTTTTCTCTCAGCTCTCAGCTGGTTTGCAACGAGCCTTACTTCTCGATCGAGAGCAGTTCCACGTCGAACACAAGAGCGGTGTTGGGACCGATCTTCGGCGGTGCCCCTTGTTCGCCGTAGGCGAGCTTGGCCGGGATCACGATCTGCCATTTGTCGCCTTCCTTCATCAGTTGGAGCGCTTCCGTCCATCCGGGGATCACACCATCCACCGGGAACGTCACGGGTTCTTTGCGGTCGACCGAGCTGTCGAACACGGTCCCGTCGGGCAGGGTGCCGTGGTAGTGGACCTTGACGGTGTCCTTGGGTCCGGGGGACTTGCCGGAACCGCTCTTGATCACCTTGTACTGCAGGCCGGACGCGGTGGACTTGACGCCGTCCTTCTTGGCGTTGGCGGCGAGGAATTCCTCGGAGGCCTTGATGTTCTTCTCGCCATCGACCGCCTGCTTGGCCTGCATTTTGGCCATCATCTGATCACGGAACGCGGTCATCACGTCCTTGATTTCAGCGTCGGTCATGCCGGGTTTGCCGGCGAGGGCGTCGGCCAATCCGGCGGCGAGGGCTTTCGGATCCACTTCGACTCCCTGGCTCCGCATGCTAGAACCCATCTGGGTTCCGATGGCGTAGCTGAGGCGCTGTTGCGGGTCCTTTAGATCCGGGGCGTTTTGGGCGAACAGCGGAGTGGCCATGCCAAGCGCTGCCAGGAGAACGGTGAGGGAAGTAGATTTCATTAATAGTGCGCCCGGACATGCCAGAGGCGCCGATGGCAGCCTTGCAGGTCTTCCGTCCGGGTCAAATTCTCAATTTTGGTCCGAGGGGACTGTGAACCTTGGTCTAGGAGACGGCGGTGGTGATTGCCTGTTGGGACGGGTTCGTTACCCTCGGTCCGTCATGCGCGTTACCCGACTCCATCACACCCGCTACCGCCTCAACGACCTGGAACGTTCGGTGAAGTTCTATCGCGAGGTCCTGGGGTTGGAGGAGGTTCGGCGGCACAAGTCTCCGCGGGGGTCGGAACTGGTCTTCCTGAAGGCGCCGGAAAGTGAGGCGCTCATCGAACTCTGCCATTTTCCCAGTTCCGGCCCGGTCGAAGTGCAGCCCGACCTGACTCATCTGGCTTTTGAGGTCAGTTCGCTGGAAGCCTTCGGCAAACACTTGGAGACTTTGGGGCTCAAATACTCGGATGGCCCACACTACAAGCCGGATGGCTCGGGTGGGTTTGCCTTCGTTGATGCGCCCGAAGGGTACGAAGTGGAATTGATACAACGTAGTCCGGAGGCGCAGGCCGGCCGAGCCACTTACTGAATTCACATGGTGTGGCGTTGCCGTCAGTACACCTTCTCCTTTCCGCGCCCGGCATTGGTCATGGGCATTCTCAATGTGACGCCGGACTCCTTCTCGGACGGGGGTCGATTTCTGGATACTTCCGCGGCGGTGGATCGGGCCCAGCGCTTGGTGGCGGAAGGGGCGGACTTGGTAGACATCGGAGGCGAATCCACCCGGCCGGGTGCTCCGGAAGTGGAGGCGAGTGAGGAGCGGCGCCGGGTGCTGCCAGTTCTGGAGCGGCTGCAAGCGGAGTTACGGGTCCCGCTGTCGATCGATACCCGGAAGCCGGAAGTGGCGGCCGCCGCTCTGGAGGCGGGAGCCTCCGTGGTCAACGATGTGGAGGCCAATCGCACCGATCCCGAGATGTGGCGGGTCGTGGCCCAGGGGAATTGCGGGTATGTGGCCATGCACATGCAAGGCGCGCCGCAGACGATGCAGATCGCGCCTTCGTATTCCGATGTGGTGGGGGAAGTGGGGCGTTTTTTGGAGGAGCGACTCGAACGATTGACTGCCGCCGGAGTCGGAGGCGAACAAGTCATTCTCGACCCGGGCATTGGTTTCGGAAAATCGTTGGACCACAATTTGGAACTGATCGCACATCTTTCCCAACTGAGTCGACTTCATCGGCCGATCCTTTTGGGCGTCTCCCGTAAGTCATTTCTGGGCCGCCTGCTGGGTGCTGAAGTGCCGGATCGATTGCCGGGCGCTTTGGCGTGCACGGTTTGGGGCGCACTCCAGGGCGTTCAGATCTTTCGTACCCACGACGTCGGTGCCACCGTCCAAGCGCTGCGAACGGTGGAGGCCCTGACCTCTGCTCGAACCCGACCCGTGTGAGTATCTGGTGGTGGCTAGATCAAGGTTGGCGTCCCGCGCTGGAGATTTTCCTCCTGGCGACGGGAATCTTTTGGGCGTTTCGGTTCATCAAGGGAACTCGGGGCGCCCAGATGCTGACCGGCCTGCTGGCTCTGCTCCTGTTCCTGACCATCATCACCCGGGTTTTGGACCTCAAGGTCCTGAACATCCTGCTGAACCAGTTTTTTGCGGTCTTAGCGCTCGCCCTGGTGGTGATCTTTCAGCCGGAGTTACGCCGGATGCTGGCGGAATTGGGAACCCTGCCGGTGTTCGTCAGCACCCGTCAGCAACGGGAGAACATTGAGGACATCGTGCAGGCAGCCGACCGGTTGTCGCCGGTGAAAATTGGGGCGCTGCTCGCCATTGAGCGGAATCAGCAGCTGGCGGAAGTTGTCGAAGGAGGAATTCCCATCAATGCGGACCTAACTCCGGAAATGCTGGAAACGATCTTCTTCCCCAATAACGCGATTCATGACGGGGGAGTGGTCATTCGCGAAAATCGAATCCTGCGGGCCGCCTGCATCTTTCCGCTGACCAACCGGCAGGATCTGTCGAAGTCCCTGGGAACCCGTCATCGGGCGGCCATTGGTCTGACCGAAGAAACCGACGCGATCGCCGTGGTTGTTTCGGAAGAGACAGGAGCTATTTCCTATGCGCACCGCGGTCAGTTGACCTGGAACGTCTCGGTCGAGGAACTCCGGGCGTTCCTAACGGCAGAGTTGGTTCCGAGCATCCAACCCAGAGGACTGGCAGCGTGGTGGCGTAAACTGCGGATGGCGAGCGCGGCCAAGGGAGGGGAAACTTAGGCATGTCATGGCGGGATTACATCCTTGAGCATCGGTGGCAGAAGCTGTTCGCCCTGGGATTGGCCGTGCTGATTTGGTTCACGGTCCGATCCACGGAAGGACTCAGAATAGTGGACGATGCCTCCGACGGGATCCGGCAGTTCGACAACGTACCCATCGTGGTGCTTACGAGTGCGGCGGATCTGGGGCGCTACGAAGTGAATCCGTCCCGGGTCCGAGTGGAATTGCGGGGTTCACCCGAAGGGCTTCGAGACCTTTCGCCGGCCTTGATTGAGGCCTACGTAAATTTGGTGGATCTCGGTCGCACTCCCCAAACAATCCACATCCACGTCAATCCGCCCGCGGGCACCGTCGTAACTCAGTTGGAACCGGTTAAAGTATTGGTGGATCGACTTTCCGAGAGCAATTCGTCCAAATCATCTCCATGAGCATACCCAAACGAATCTTCGGCACGGACGGCGTCCGGGGCCGGGCCAATATCGAACCGGTGACGGCCGAGACGGCGCTGCGGTTGGGCCGGTCGGCGGCCCATGTCTTTAAGAACCGGGACGGTACGGCCCGCAATCGCGTGCGGCATCGGATTGTGGTGGGTAAGGACACGCGCCTTTCCGGTTACATGCTCGAGAACGCCCTTTCTTCCGGGGTTTTGTCCATGGGGGTGGACGTCATTTTCATCGGTCCACTGCCCACTCCGGGAGTGGCTTACGTCACCCGTTCGCTCCGAGCGGATGCCGGAATCGTCATCACCGCCTCGCACAATCCCTATGACGACAATGGCATCAAGTTCTTCCGTCCCGACGGCTTCAAACTCGACGATTTGATCGAACGTCAGATTGAGGACCTGGTGTTCAGTGGCGAAATCGAAAGCGTTCGGCCGACAGCCAATCAAATCGGCAAGGCGTATCGGGTAGACGATGCCGTTGGTCGATACGTGGAACACGCCAAGGCTTCTTTCCCGCGCGGAATGACTCTCGAAGGCGTTCGCATTGTCGTGGATTGTGCCCATGGCGCTGCCTACAAGAGCACCCCAGCGGTTCTGCAGGAACTCGGGGCGGAACTCATCGTGTTCGGAAATCAGCCGAACGGCACGAACATCAATCACGAATGCGGTTCCATGCACCCGACCACCTTGTGCTCCAAGGTTCGGGAGTACCGGGCCGATCTGGGAATTGCGCACGACGGCGACGCTGATCGAGTGTTGCTCTGTGATGAGGCGGGAACCCTGATCGACGGCGATGACATTCTGGCGATCACCGGCTTGCAAATGCTCGCGGCCGGAACGTTGGCCAAGAAAACCGTGGTCGCCACGGTGATGAGCAACGCCGGTCTGGCGGCGACCATCCGCGCGGCGGGCGGCGAGGTGGTTTGCACCCCGGTGGGAGATCGCTACGTCATTGATCTGATGCTGGCCGAGGGATTCAACCTGGGAGGTGAGCAAAGTGGGCACTTGATCTTCCGAGAGCACAGCACCACCGGAGACGGTCTGGTGGCTGCGCTGCAGATCCTCAGCACCATGAAAACCACGGGACAACCCTTGTCCCGACTGGCCCGTTGCTGGACCCGGTATCCGCAACTCACCAGCAACGTCAAAGTCCGCAACAAACCGGATTTCGATCAACTAGAGGAGGTTCTCGACCTCGTTAAGAAGGCCGAGGCGGAAGTGAAGCCCCACGGTGGCCGGGTCCTTTTGCGCTATTCCGGAACAGAGCCCAAGGCCCGCTTGTTGATCGAAGGCCCAGACCAGGCCGTCATGGAACGTTGGTCCCGATTGATCTGCGAATCGCTGAAGCGACAGATTGGTGCCGACAGCTGATCTAGGTCGGAATGAGCAGTGGGAGTCGGTGGAGTCGGTGAAGCCATCTACTCCCGCCAAACGCCAACCTCGTCGATGTCGCCGTCGAAATTGCCCATGAGTAGGGTAAAGTTTGTGGTACGAGAGGCGTTGAGATTTACGTTCACCTGAGACCTCAGGCTGCCGTTCACAAACAGACTCGCCCGGGTCAGGGCTGGTTCGTAGACCAGCCTCAGCCGAACCCAAGTATTGAGCGGGAGTTCGCTGAGCCACTGACTGCTGCTGAGCAAGGTGGTGGTTCCGGCGCGAATAAAGGGTCGGGCCGCGGTGTTCCACTTGCCTTCGACCACTTCGAGATTGGAATCCCAATCCTGGCGCAACGAAACAATCGGAGCGTCGGAGATTCCATAAGCCTTGAATTGGCGGGCCAAGATTCGGGCTTCCCAAACGATTGGAGCGGCATTGGTGCCTTCGATGAGGTCGGGAAAAACCACCCGCACCTGATCGCCCACGCTGCGGGTTCGCAGGACTCCCCCGCCGTTGGATCCCCAGAATCCAGCGGCGGGGACCAACGTGGCGTTTCCTTCCAGGGCCAGATGCCAAGCATTGGTGGCTTCGTTGTTGGCTGAGGAGAAGCGGTAGACCGCCAATGCGTTCGAAGGGGCGAGACCCAATTGACTGATCATCTCGCCGGTGACGGTCAGGAAGAGGTCCTTCTCGGTGGTGAATTCAGTGTCCGTGGCCGATAGCCGGAGCTGATACGTTCCCGGTGCCCCAAGACTCACTGACGTTACGGGATTGGTCGGATCGGTGAAATTAACCAAACTCGGGCCAGCAACGAGGGACCAGCCCAAAGACAGGGGAAAACCGGGAAAATGGTCGTCCTGAACTGTGGTGGTCAGTTTCAGGCTGGAGGTGGGGAGGGCAAGGGACTGGTTGGTGGATCCTACGGTGATCTGGGGAGGTTGATTGATGCTGGGAATCTCCAGTCGGCCATAAACCCTCTGGCCATCGGGCAAGGTAGCTTCGGCTTGAATGGTGAACCCTGCCGCAGCTGGTCGAACCAGAGTCAGGGAGGACCCGGTGTTGGTCCATCCGCCGGCCCATTCCCACATCACCGTGGCACCGGCGAAATCGATCCCGGGCGCGGACAGCGTCAGCAGGTTCGGCTCTCCTTGATTCCACATTGAGGATGCGCCTACCAAGGTTCCGGCCATACCTCGACCGGAGTTGGGAGGGAGTTGTGCGGCGGCGAGTAGTCCGGACGTGACGGCTACGCCGGCGCTTTGTTCGACCACCGTGAATTCGGTCGACGTGTTGAACATGTCGGTAAATCGGTCGTAGAGCGGAAAGCGGAGCGAATTGGTGAGTGAATCTGCCGGATAGGTGAAGCGACTTAAGTTGGTGCCGTAGAGACTCAACCAACTCATGCCCGACTGGAGACACCCCACCATCTGGCCGGTGGGTGGCAGGTAGTGAGTATCGTTTTCGGCCTGCTGACTCACTGGTTGGAGCGGAAAATTGGGTCCCCAGCCGGTGATGTAGCTGCGATTGCCGGGATTGGCGCCCCATTCATAGCCCAAATTGTTCCAGACCGCCGATCGCAAGGCCGAGTTTTGGGACGGCGACGGATTCACTTGAAGAGCCACCAAGGCATCGAAGGCTGGCATGCTGCCAAAGAACCAGCCGGCGCTGTAAAAACGCTTGGATTCCGCCGGGAAACTGAGGCCATAGGCATTCTGGGCTGAGCGTGTGGCTTGATCGAGACCCCCATTCAGGACCTCCAATCGGCACACTTCGCGGTACGCCGGGTCCCCGGTGTTGGTGTTGAGAGCCAGGCAGCGAATGGCATTTCCATAGGAACCATATAGCCGCCACCAGGACCAGCGGCGCACCGAGCGATTGGCTGGGTCTGGCATCCAGGCTTTGAGCTGAGTCTCGTACTCCGGCTCACCGGTAAGTGCGAAAAGTGCTGCTGCGGCCCAGCACAGCTCGTCATCGTGCATGAAGACGTCGCCGTAATGGGTCAGTTTCTGGTAGGATCCGTCCTTGCCGTAGGTTTGGATGGCGTTGGTGAGGAACGACCAGCCAAGCAGCGCCTGATCTCGGTATTGAGCGGCCTTCTGGGGAAAGGCGTCGGCAAATCCAGGGGCCGCGGCCAATTCCGCAAGAGCAGCGGTAGCGGCGGCGGTAGCTGCGGTGTTTTTCGGCCAAAGGACTTGGAGGTCGCCCTGCTCGGGCATGACATTGTCCTCGTACCGCCGCGCCCGTGGGTAAACCAGGAACGCGAAACCTCCATCGGTGTCTTGAAGTTTAGCCAAGAATCCCGCCTCCCACTCGGCCATCTGCCAGAGATCGCCCACCCCGTCACCGCTTTCCGGTGTTCCCAATCCATCGAGAATGCCAGCTCCCGGAAAATGGCGCGCGGCGATGCCCAGATGATGAATCAATTGGGCGCTATTGATCGTGTATTTGCTGTAGTCACCCGCGTCATGGTGGCCGCCGGCGACATCCACTGGGCCGGATTGAAGGAAGGGAAACAGTGAGTTGGTGGCATTGGCCAACTGCGGCGCAGTGTGCCGAGGATTGTTGCTGAAATCGCTGCTGGAGGCGGCCAGCAACGGGTTGGTCGGATGCGCTCCGGTGGGAATCTCCGCTGGAGCCATATGGTCGGCCGGCCGGGTGAAGCGCGTATCTGGCCAAGCCAAGTTAAACCCGCTGCGTTGGTGGGTTAGTCCCAGACTGTAGGTTCGGGCGGCCGCAGCCGCGATTTCAGGGCCGATTCGAAAGGAACTGGATCGTCCCATGCCCGTCACGCGTAGGAAGTAAGTACCGACATTCGTCAGCGTCGAAAAATCAGCAGCAAGTACCTGTTGATATGGCATGGGGGCGTTGAAGCCGACGTCTGGTCGAGACTGCAAACTGCCCGTATAAAGGACTTGCCCGTCGGCTTCCCGGACGACGTCAAAACTGGCGTTCTGCCAAGCGGTCAAGGGAAGCTCCCCCAGACTGCCCAACCAGTAACCGAGAAAACCCAGTTTGGGCGCATCGGGTACGAACCCAATGGGGTTCACATGCAGCACTGGCCCTCGGCGGGACTCATCGAATGGAATTGTCACCGGGTTTACTTCCACACCGCTGACCGTGACGGAGGAACCTGCGGAGAGCGCGTTGGATAGCACAAGGAAGACCCGGCTCTCCATGACGCTGGACCACTGCTTTTTCTGCACTGACGCCGCCCGCCGAACGGCCCCAATCTGGAGGACCGGCGACGGGGTTCCATTCTCCAGAACCTGGAAATCGGTCGGCTGAGGCAGATTCGCCGGACCTCCAATGCCGAGCCAAAGAGGCGCCGGCAGTTGGGACGTGTTGGTCAGGACCGTCGAGTAGGTCAATTCGAGGACCTGAGGCGTGATGACTTTGAGAGTTTGAGCAGAGAGCGTGGCTCCGAAGCAGAGGAGCAGGGCCAAAAGGGGCTTTTTCATACTGATTGCAGGATGGGATCCGATCTAACCAGAGGAGAATCCACGCAAGTCGCAATCAGGAGCAAGCAGGCGGGGGCCAACGGCGGAGCAGTTGGCCACAAATCGGGACGAAGTTCAGTTGAAGGCATGGCTTTGGGCGATTCAGGTTTTCCTGAACCAACCGGCACATTGCCTGCGGATGACGGACGCGCGAGAGGGAGAAATCGCGCGATTGATCTAGGGGAAATGAAGCCTCATCCCGGGGAATTGACCGAGGCAGTCGGGGGGATTCCTCAGCGGGAAGGGACTATCGGGCGGTGATCCGAATGCCCAAACGCTCGAGGGTGGAGCCTTCGCCTTGGAACAGCACGGCCAAGGCGGCGTAGTAGTCGAGAAGCGCGCGAACCTCGTCGGATCGGGCGGTTGTAAGATCGCGCTGGAGGCGCAGGACTTCAAACGTCGTGCTCTTGCCGTTCTCGAGCTTTTTCTGTTCGGCGTCGAGGGCGGCCTCCGCATAAATGCGCGCCTGGCGAGTCGCCTGGATTCGTTCGTAGGCCGACTGCGCCACGAGAATGGCATTGTCGACGGCGACCATAATCGATTGCTCGAGTTGTTTATGGCGGAGAATCAGCTGTTCCCGGACCACCTTGGCCGACCGGAAGCTGCTGACGGCCCCCCGATTACCCAGCGGGAAGGAGAAGCGGGCTCCAACTCCGTAGTTCCGGAAATCGGCGTTCCCCAATTGGCCTAACGCCTGATCCAGGTTGTAGCCGGTGTTGAAATTCCCATTGGTCGAGTTGATCGTCGCGGAATTGGCGGCCAATCCAAAGCTGCTGACCAAGTCTAGTTGGGGAAACAGCTGATTTCGGCGAAAGCGAACAGTGATGTTCTGCTTCTCCATCTCGACCTGGGACTGAACGATGTCGGGCCGCATGGTCAATCCCCGGGACCAACTCTCCGCCCGATTGAACGGGTATGGTTGGGGGACAAACTTCTCGCCGGGGACAAACGTCACATCCGCGATGTCACTGTAGTCCGAGGTGAGCAGTCGCCGGAGATTGTTTTGGGCCGTCCCGTAATTTTGCTGGGCGCTAATCAGGTCTGCCCGGGAAGTCGCCACCTGGGCCTCGGCTTGCTGTGATTCCAGTGGCGCCATGGCCCCCACTTCGACGCGCTTCCGATTCTCCACCAAGAGCCTTTCGGCCAGTTCCACGGCTTTGGTCTGCACCGTCACGTTTTCCCGGGAAGCCGCCATGTTGTAGTAGGCGACTTGCACGTCCGTGGCGGTTTGAATCAACTGCGACCGAACCGCCTGTTCTTCCTGAAGAATGGTCCTCTTGTTCAGGGCAATGGCCCAGCGGGCTTGGTCGATCCAGAGGTTGCGCAACAAAGGTTGGGTCAGGCTGACTCCGGTGCTGGCCGACACACCATTTTGGAACGTGGCATCCTCGAACCCGAAGCGCGATCGATTGGCGTCCAGACCTCCGAAAAGTTGGTAGGAAGCACCGGTGGGGAGCAAGCCTCCCAGCCGCATGTCGTAACCTTGGTTCCAGTTGATATTCTCGGGAATCCGCAGGGAGTTGATTTCTGGCTGGCGAGGCACCCTGGCTCGACTGGCGTCGTATCCGAAAGAATACGTCGGGTCGTACGCCGCATAACTCCCGGTCAGGTTTAATTCGGCCAACTCGGGGGAGTAGCGGAGGATCTTGATTTCCAGATTGTTCTCGAACGCCTCCTGAATGCACTCATCGAGAGTGATCGTGCGAACCTTGGCCTCGGCCAAGCCCAAGGATGGAGTGGCGACCAACAAGGCGGTCGTCAGCAGCGAACGAAACTTCATGATTTGCTCAGACTGAGGAGTTTGCCGGAAGTGGTCAAACGGACTTTAGGTTTGCGCAGAAGACACCCTGCCTCGGGAGTTGGTTTCAGGAAAATGGAACAAAAGTGCCAAGGGGCGCTGAAGTAACTTCTCCGACTGGACTGGGAAGCGGTGCTACCACTCACGCGCCGGCCCAAACCTCTTCCCCCGCCACCGCTCGGGCACACGCCACCGCCGAGCCCAACGCATCTTCGTGGAATCCATAGCGGAAGTAACTTCCGGCAAAAAAAATGGCCTGGTCAGGGGACCGGGAATTCAAACGAGGAAGTTCGCGCTGCGCTTGGATGGCCCCCAGGCTAAACAAGGGATGCTCGTAATCGATCGTCCTCAAGACGCGCTCAGGTTGAATCAAGTCGGCTCCGTTGATGGAGACGAAGTAGTCGGTTCGGTCGCTCAGACCCTGCAGGCAATTCATCCAATAGATTGTGGAAGGCAGGCTCTCCCGGCCCACATCGATACGGTAATTCCAAGAAGCCCAGGCTCGCCGACTTCGGGGCATTACCGAGGTATCGGTGTGCACGACGGCTCGGTTGGGTTGGTAACGAAATTCCTTCAAACACGAAAGTTCGAGCGGATCCGGTTCGGCCAGCAGTCGTAGTGATTGATCGGCGTGACTAGCCAGGATTACTCGGTCGAACGACTCCGCGGACCCATCTTCGGTGGTCACTTCCGCACCCTTGGTCAGCCGCCGCACTGACCGAACTTTTCGCTTCAGGCGAATGCGGTCGCCGAACAAGGGCCACATTCGTCGGACATACTCCCGGGCACCGCCGTCCACAGTCCACCATGGATGTTGGGTATGGAGTCCGAGGAATCCGTGATTGTGGAAGAAGCGGAGCAGGGTGGTCGCCGGGAAGGCGAGCATCTGATCGGGCGGAGTGCTCCACACGGCACTGCTCATGGGGATCAGATACTGGTTCAGGAAGTCGTCGCCGTAGCTCCTGGTTTGGACATAGTCGCCCAGGGTGACTTCGGCCCAATGGGGATCGTCGAGTGCTGGTACCGCCTCCTGATTGAACCGGTGGATGGCTTGGAGCAGTCGCCAATAGCGGGGGCGAAACAAGTTGCGGCGTTGGGCGAACAAGGTGTTCCAACCTGAGCCGCAAAACTCCAGACCGGTGGGCCGGTGCTGGACACTGAACGACATGGAGGTGGGTTTGACCGGTACCTTTAGTTCCTCAAACAAGCGGCAGAGGAAGGGATAGGTTACCCGATTGAACACCATGAAGCCGGTGTCGAACGCAACCGATTCGCCCCGGTATTGGACGTCGATGGTGTTGGTGTGCCCGCCCGCGTAGTCCGCCTGTTCGAACAAACTTAGATCAAACCGATCCCGGAGCAGATAGGCACAGCCGAGACCGGCGATTCCCGTACCGACAATGGCAAGGCGAGGCCGACGCATGAGGCGTCATGGTTGGCCAGATTAAGGGCAATGCAACCAGCCGGCTCCGAATCACTTTGCTGGCTTAATCTGGTTCTTCGGATCGTACGCCGAGTGGGGAACGGGCCGAAGGTCCCAGATCAAGCCGGTCCACGACATCATTTTCAGCAGGTAGTACGTGATGTCGACTTCCCACCAATAGAAGCCCTGACGGGTGCAGCCCATGTGTTGGTGGTGATTGTTGTGCCAGCCTTCACCAAGAGTGATCAGCGCCAGGAGGAAGCTATTCCGGCTGTCGTCGCCGGTCGCGTAACGTCGGTTACCCCAGACGTGGGCCATCGAGTTGATGCAGGAAGTGCCGTGGAACAGGGCCGTGGTGCTGATGAAGAAGCCCCAGACGAGCATTTGCCAGCCATTGGTGCCCAAGCCGGGCGCAAACTTTTCCAGCAGAACCCCCAGCAGGAACAACGAGACAGCGAAGAGGAAGGGGACCAGGGCATCAAAGCGATTCAAGAAGACCAGTTCGGGATACTTGGCGAGATCCTTCACCCGGCTGTAGTCGGTGGGGAAATTCTTGGTGCTGGTGATCCAGCCGATGTGGGACCAGATGAAGCCGTGCTGCCGGGGCGAGTGCTTGTCGTCTTCCTCGTCGGAATGTTGGTGATGATGGCGATGCGTGTAGGCCCACCAGAGAGCGCCTCGTTGGACACACGCTCCACCCCACAGCGCCAAAACAAACTGCCAGGCGCGGGACGTAGAGAAGGTTCGGTGGGAGAAATAGCGATGGTAGAAGCCCGTGACGGCAAACATCCGGGCGAAGTAAAGAAAGATGGCCGAACCGACCGCGAACCAGCTCCATCCGGTCCAAATGACCCCCAGGCAACCCAGATGGAGGATGACGAAGGGGATGGCTCGGACCCATTCCACCCGGTCGGGTTTGTCCTTCAGGGCGGCCAATTCCTGGGACCCATAGTCAGAGTCAAACCAGTGAACGAAGGAAATGACGGAGCGGCGCAAAAGGCCCAGACGGGGAGCGGGAAGAGAGACTGTGTCGGACATGGATCGCTTAACTTGGATTTGCCCCCGAACCAGCGACGAGGAAAACAGGTTTCCCGGGATCAGCCGAAACTAGAGGCAACGAAGTCGGAGAGTGGCAGTCCCGGAAGAAAAAACCAGCCCGGTTTGGTCAAAATCCACACCGAATTTGTTACCTATCGGCAAACCGCCCGATTGTCGGAGACCTATTGAAAACGATTAGATCTCGAAATCAATCGGTCGGTCTGGTTCCTGACGGAGTTGTTCGGCGCGAGTCACCAAATCCGCAACGGTGGCGGTTTCCAAGATCTTTGCGATGGCATCTCGGACTTCCTTCATAAAGGACCGCAGTGGACAGCGACGTTCATCGGGGCAGGAACATTTCTCATAAAACCGCTCACTAATGCAGCCAACGGGGGCGAGCGCTCCTTCGAGATGGCGAACGACCTTGGCCAATGGAATCTTCTCGGGAGGCACGGCTAGTCGGTAGCCCCCGGCCACTCCCCGGCGACTTTCAACGATGCCGGCTGACTTCAAGTCGAAGAGAATCTGTTCCAGGAATCGCTTGGGGATTCGTTGCTGGTCGGAAATCGACTGGATGCGGACGACGTCCTTTCCGTAGGCCTCACCCAGTGCTGTTAACGCTCGGAGAGCGTACTTCCCCCGAACTGACAATTTCATGAATTCAAATGCTCATAATAGCGACCGGAACAGTCAAGTATCGGATTTAGTTGCAGTAAATGGGTTGAAATCGCTCGAAAGCCGAAGCTGTGCTGTAATCTATATACTCTATTGACAAAGTAGTGTTTGCGAATAGCGTTGCTCCCGAGCGGTCCCGCTGCCAGCAGCGATGCGAGTAATCACTGATTCTACGAGGAATTGGTTCGCATCCTGCCGAGGCAGTCTCCTTGGGTTAGTTCTGATGTTCTATCCGGGTTGATAGGGGAGCGCGAACGTTACGGTTTGGTGTTCGCCGACCGTCGACGTGGATTCCGACCAGGTCTCTGGAGGTAGCCATTCTTGTTGGGAGCTCACCGTGCACCGGACGCCCCAACCGAAAAGTATCGACATTGACCATGAGGACACGGAATTCCGGAAACAAAACACACACACAGGAACAAGCGGACGGGCAATTGCGACACGAGCGGTGCCGTTGGCCTCGCTGGATCGCCATCCAACCCGTCTCCGCCCGGGCCTCCTGCTGGAGTCTCCCCCAAAACGCCTAGGCGGACCCGTCGTTTCTGCCGTTGGCATTCTCCCGGATTTCACCCTGTCTTCGAATGAAGGTTCAGTTTCGTTGCGCCCTATTTTATCTGCTGATGCTGAGCGCGTTAACAGCGTGGAGCAGTCCTGCTTTTGCTCAAGCTGAGCCACCTGGATCAGTGACCGCTACGCCGTCTAACCCAGACGCGGCCCTGGTGCGAAAACTATTGGAACGGATCGAGGCTCTGGAAAAACGCGAACGGGAGCGAGAGCAAAGCGACCAGCAGAATCGCGCCGAAGAAGTGAAGCGCCTGCAAGACCGAATTGATCAGTTGGAGAACAAGGTGCAGTCCTTGGAATCGGGGGAGATTCTGCCGGAGATTGTGGTGCAACCGGAGGGTAAACCCACCGTGGAATCGTTGGAGCAGCAGGTAAAGATTGCGGAGCGCAAGAACGAACTCGCGTGGGAGGCGGCCGAGGCCAAGAGCCGGGAGGCGCCGCGTTTCCAGGCCGGACCGAATGGGTTCTCCTTCAGTTCCGCCGATACTAATTTTGTGCTGCGGTTACGGGGATTGATCGAGGTGGATTCCCGGACGTTTTTCGGCGAAAGCGAGTTTCTGGAGGGGAATGACGGGTTTCTGCTTCGCCGCGCGCGGCCCATCTTCGAGGGCACGCTGTATCGCGATTTCGACTTTGCGATTGTGCCCGACTTTGCGCCCCCCACCGCCACCCTGTTTGACGCGTATATCAATTACCGATACGAGCCCGGGCTCCAACTGCGAGTGGGCAAGTTCAAGCCCCCCGTGGGTCTGGAAATGTTGCAATCGGCGGCCACGCTGCCGTTTAACGAACGGTCGCTGGCGTCCGACCTTGTTCCCAACCGTGATGTCGGTCTGCAACTTTGGGGGGAATTGGAGGGAGGCAAATGGCACTACGCCTTGGGCGTTTTCAATGGAGTCGGCGATGGAGATATCTCAGCGAACGTGCCCTTTGATGACAACAAGGAGTTTGCCGGCCGGGTATTCGCCCATCCCTTTAAAGATCTTTCTCGCACCTGGCTGAAAGGAGTCGGCTTGGGTGTGGGGGGAAGCTTCGGTTTGGTCAGCTCCAACGTGGCCGGCTTGCCCAACAACATCGGCGGCACGCTGCCCGGATACTGGACCGATGGTCAGCAACAGTTCTTCGCCTACAATCCGTTGGCGGGAACCGTGGTGGCTGACGGCCAACACTGGCGGATTCAACCGCAAGGCACTTACTTCCTGGGACCCTTCGGGTTCGCCGTAGAGTACAGCGTCTCGTACCAAGATGTCCTGAACAGTGCTACGTTGCGGAGGGCTTCGCTCGATAACACGGCTTGGTCGATTACGGGACAGTGGATGTTGACCGGGGAACCCGCCTCGCGCCAAGCGATCGTCCCCAAAAACCCTTTCAATCCCCGTCTGGGTGGTTGGGGTGCCTGGCAATTGGTCGGTCGATACGGTCAGTTGCACGTCGACGAAGAGGCCTTCCAGGGATTTTCAAATCCCGATACCTCCGCCGAATCGGTCGGCACGTGGTCTGTTGGACTCAACTGGTGGCTGAATCGCAACATTCGGATCCTCACCAGTTTCTCTTACAGCCTCTTCAATGGCGGTGGAGTCATCAATCCCGTCGATCCCAACAGCGTCCTCCCGCCGGCGACGGTCACCGCAACGGGGAATGAAAAGGTCTTCTTTACCCGGATCCAACTCGGCTTCTGATCCCGCGAGCCCCGCGATTCACTCCTCAATATCCAAGTGTTTATGAATTCTATGAAACCAGTACGCTTGTTGTTAACTCCTCCGCCCAAAATCGTGCTCGTCGCCGGTTTGGCTCTAGTCGGCTCCGTGTTGCAAGCCGCACCATTTCTCTACTCACCCGGAGATTTGTTGTTGGCGTTTCGTCAGACTGGAAATGCTGATGACCTGGTCGTGAACGTTGGAGCCGCCACGAATTACACCTCAATTCCCGACAATACGACGGTCGTAGTTCCCGCGCTTTCCTCAGAGCTTCTGACCGCCACATTCCCGAGTTTGAACGGCTTGATCTGGTCCGTTTCTGGAGCCACGCGATCACCCCAATCTGGATTCCCGTCCCAGACACTCTGGGTCACTGCGCCTCGACTGCTGGCGGAGGTGCCGGCGTCAGCCTGGTTGCGGAAGGGACAGTTCGTGCAGGGCAATGCCGCCTCCCAGATTGACGCCGTGGGGGTGAACGCCGCGGCGTTCAGCAGTCGGACGCCAGCAGGTCCAGCCAACACGACGACCGGTGTCGCTATCCCGGTGGCCAATGAGGCGGCGTTTACTCAACTGATTGGTGCGGCCGGCGACTTTTCCGGGGTGTTTCAGGGAAATGTGGAGAATACCACAGCCGACGACTTTGACGGTGATCCCGCCAATGTCTCGCGTTCGGATCTGTTTGAACTCCTCCCGGGGACAACCGCCGGAGGCTCGATCAACACTGCCGGTCGGCATTTGGGATTCTTTGAACTGAAGCCTGATGGAACCCTGATCTTTAGCACCCGTACAGCCGTCGTTCCGCCCCCGGTGATCCAGTCGATTAACCGCGTCGGAGACCAGACCTCCATCACCTTTGCGACGGTCGCCGGAGCCACCTATCGACTGCGAGCGGCCGATGGTCTGACCCAGCCGCTCTCCGCTTGGTCGGTGGGATCTTCGTTGGTGGGGTCCGGAGGGCAGGGGGTTCTCCAGGATACCAGTGGCAGTCCGGTTCGCTTCTATGTCGTCGAAGTGAATCCTTGAATTGACAGACATTAATTTACTCCAACGTCAGCTACCAGCATACGAACTATGAATATCAAGAAATTGGCACTCCTATCCGCGACGGGACTCCTCAGCCTGGCAGCAGTCCGGGCTCAGGTGGAGATCAACATTTCCGGGGCCGTGGCGTTCCGGGATACCGCCTATCGGGCTATCCGTAACCTCTATGGTGCGAACCTAGTCTCGCAGAATCCCGCTGATAGTCCGACCGCCTCATCCCAACTAAAGGTCAATTGGACGGGAACGATTCCGGCCCTATTTGGGAATCAGGCGGTGACCGTCCGGGCCTTTTACAATGGAGCGGTCGCTGGAATTCAGGACCTCACTCAGGATCGCTCCGTTCTCTTTCTCAACACCACAACACCCGGAGACACCAACACGGTGGCGTTGAAATCCGATCTGGCGTTATCCTCGGTGTTTCAGCGTTCGACCGTTTACACCACGCCGACCCTGGATGACGCCCGGTTCGGGGTGACTCCAATCACGCTGGTCCGAAGCACGACCGCTTCCTCCGGGATCACCAACATCAACTCGCAACAGTTTCGGACGCTGGCGGCCAACGGTAGCCTGCCGACCTGGTTCTTTTCCGGAAACACGAACGAGGTTAACCCGGTGGTCTTCATCAACCGGGACCCGACTGCTGGACAGCGCGTGGTTCTCTTCAAGGATTCCGGATTCAACGGATCCCCGATTTCCTATACGTGGGACATTCCCTCGTCCAGCTTCGTGATTGATCCCACGGGTCGCACGGCGCCGCAGATTCAGACTCAGCTGAACACAGCGGGTCCGGCCATCAGTTTTCTCGTGACGTTGGATGCATTCGGAGTGAATGGCGGTGCCAACGTCCTCGCGTATAACGGAAGCCTTCCGTTCAGGGGAACCTTCAACAACGTAGCGAACGACTTTACCCCGGTCATCAATGGCCAATACAGCCTGTGGGTCTACGAGCACATCTTCTCCCGCAGCACGGCGTCCGCGAACGTTCGGTCGTTCCGCGATGCTCTGATCCGTGCGATCGACACTGAACTCCAGATTTCGGCGTTTTCGATTCCGCTGAGCAAGATGCGCGTCGAGCGGGTGGCCGATGGCGCTCCGGTCGCGCCGGTGGAGTAAACCGGACGTCTGGATTTGCCCCATGCAAAGCTCCGGCACGACCATGCGAGTGGAGTGTGTTCCGAACCCAGCCCGAGGGTTTCGGGGAGCACCTTGGTTTGGGCTTCTGCTCGCCGGGGTCCTTGCAGGGATGTTTGACGTTTGGGCGAAGCCGACGGGCGGAGCCGGGGGCACGAATGGACCAGTCCGCGGCGTGTCTCCACGCTTCAAGGTCCACCAGTATGTATTGCTGGGTCCATCTACGCTCTCCCCGGAACGAGTCCAAGAGGTCATGTCGGGGGCTGTGGGTTCGGAGGTTACTTCGGAGCAGATGCGCGACGGATTGCGTCGATTGCAACGCCTGCTGGAAGAGGAGGGCTTGGCTGGGGTGACCCTGAGTCTCGCCCGACAACCCATCACTAATGGAGTCGTCGGAATTCGAGTGCAGACAGCGGCGATGCCGACCACATCCCGAGATACCTTTGAGGTTCGCAGCTTCGAAGTGCGGGGAAATCAGACGCTCACTTCCTCAGAAGTTCAAGAAAGCCTGGCCCCGGCAATCGGGTCGGCCGTGACGGTGGCGGAAATTCGGGCGGCTCTGGCGCGCCTTCAAGCGGTGTATCGGGAGCGGGGTTTGGTGGATGCCACGGTGACACTGCCAGAGCAGGCGCCAGCGCAGGGAAAGGTTCGAATTGAAGTGTCCGAGGGAGTGCCGCTGAGGGTGGCGTTGCCGACTTTCGATGCGAATGCCTCCTTGGCAGCGGGAACTCCAAAGACGCCGGTCTTCGAAGTGAGGCGGTATGACGTTTCCGGAAACTCCCTGCTCAGACCCGAGGTGGTGGACCAGATTCTGACGAATGCGACGGGTGCGGAGGTAACCCTGACACAGATCAGGAAGGCTTTGGGCGAACTGCAATTGGCTTACCGGGAGCGGGGTTATGCCACCGTTACCGTGGGTCTGCCGCAGCAGCAACTCACGAATGCCGTGGTTAAGGTCCAGGTGATTGAAGGCGAGTTGGTGGACATTCGGGTGACGGGCAACCGGCACTTTAGTTCGAACAATGTCACGCGTGCCTTGCCGAGCCTCGCGACCAACCAGGTCCTAAATAGCCGGGTGTTTCAAAGCGAGTTGGACATCGCCAATCAGAACCGGGACCGGCAGATCTACCCCGTTGTGGGTCCAGGTCCGGAACCTGGAACCAGTTCGCTGAACCTTAAGGTAAAGGATCGGCTTCCCATCCATGGCCGCTTGGAGGTCAACAATTACAACACTCCGGCAACGCCAAGTTGGCGGATAAATACCTCCGCGCAGTATAACAATCTCTGGCAGTTGGAACATCAGGTCGGCCTCTCCTACGGATTCAGCCCGCAGGAATACAAGAACCCAATCCCACAGCCTGACCTTCTTCTGAATCGACCCTTGATTGCCAATTTCGGCGGATACTATCGGATGCCATTCGGTCCGCCGGAGGCCCTGTCCTCCCGGCTGAACTCTTCGACGCGGTTCGGCTATGACGAAGCGACTCGGGAGTTTCGTCTGCCACCGGCTGACGGGCAGTCCGAGGCCACGGTCTACGGCAGCGCTTCCTCCAACGATACCGGAGTGCAGTATGGACCGCCTCTGATCGTGACCGACAAACCGGGGCTGAAAATCGTCTCCCAAGACACCGGTCGAAATCTCACGGACAATGCCGCAATCGGCGGACGGTTCAGCTTTCCGAAGATCGTCGGCCAAACTCATCGTCTGGCGTTCTCGGCGGGGCCTGATCTGAAATACTTTTCGACGGAGAGTTATAACACGAACAACTTCTTCTTCACCCAGACCTACACGACCCCTCAGGGCGGGGTAATCACAACCAACTGGGTGGAGTCGTCTCCCCAGCCCGTCCGCAACAATGACGTGCACTATCTGCCGTTATCAGTCGGTGTGGACTATTCCCACAAGGATCGGACCGGAACGATGTCGGCCAATGTTGGGGTGAGCTACAATTTCGTGGGTAACGCGGCTGAGTTTCGAGCTCTCGCCTTGTCGCCTTCCGCAAAGGCAGACTGGGCCAAGTTTGTTGCCTCTGCGAATCGGGATCAAAAATTGTGGGGCAATTGGAACCTTTGGTTGCGGGCATCAGCTCAGGCCGCCACGGGACCGCTGATCAACAACGAGCAATTTGCGCTGGGCGGGATGAACAGTGTTCGGGGCTATTTTGAAGGTGATGAAAATGGTGATGCTGGCTGGTTTGGAAGCGCGGAATTGCGAACGCCGTATCTCGTGGAAAACGTGCCGATTTGGAAGGATCAGGCGCCCGTCTGGGTGCGGGCATTGATTTTCATGGATGTGGGACAACGCTTTATTTATCAGGCGCCCAGCTTCCTTGAGCAGTTTAACACGCTATGGGGAACCGGCTTTGGTTTGAGCGCCAATATTAACAATCACGTGGACGTCCGCATCACCGTCGGCTGGCCGTTGCTGAATTCGATCAACACGGATGAAGGAACGGCTCGCACCTATTTCTCTTTGGGAGGACAGTTCTAATGAAGCATTCCAACAATCGACGATCAGTGGGGCGACGAACAACCGGCTCTCTGGGCATACTGGCCGCCTTGACCCCGTGGATGGTCCAGGCCAATCCCCACGGTCTGAGCGTTCAGAGCGGCTCGGCCACGGTCTCTACGCTGGGAAATCAATTGACCATTTCGGCCTCTCACCAAGCGGTGTTGAATTGGCAGTCCTTCAACATTCAGCCGGGCGAGACGACTCGCTTCGAACAACCCAGCGCAAGTTCAGTGGTCTGGAATCGGATTCACGACGCACAGCCCTCCCAGATCTGGGGTAATCTGGAAGCCAATGGCATCGTGGTTCTGATGAACTCGTCAGGCTTCTATTTCGGACCGAATGCCTACGTGGGAGCTGCGGGTTTGGTGGTGTCGACAGCCATGGCTCCTGCCGAGTCTGCCGCCGGACTTTTCTGGCAATTCAATGGTGCGCCGCCCCAGGCCGGCATTGTTAACCACGGACAGTTGCGGGCCTCACCGGGTGGTTCGTTGTTCCTAATCGCGGAACGGATCGAGAACCATGGTGGGTTGAGTGCTCCGGGAGGTCAGGTCGGGTTGCTTGCCGGCCAGGAGGTCCTCCTGAGCAGTCGCCCCGACGGACTCGGAATCACCTCGTCGGTTCGTCTGCCGTCGGGCTCTGTCAACAATTCTGGCCGGATCGTGGCGGATGCCGGGACAATTGCCCTGCAGGCGGAAGTGGTAAACCACTCGGGACTGCTGCAAGCCAACACGGTTCGCGAACGCAACGGGGTGATTGAACTGGTGGCGGCAGAAGCGATCGAGTTACAGGCGAACTCCCGAATCGAGGCGTCTGGAGGAGAAGCAGGGGATGCTGGTCGAGTGGTGATTAAGTCGGCCGGGAGGTATCGGGATACTGATTCCGCGGTGATTGTCGTCTCTGGAGGGCGTTCGGGAGGCGATGGTGGGTTTGTGGAAGTTTCGGCTGCTTCCATGGCGTCCATCCGCGCGGATATTGACGGGAGTGCAAAGGCCGGGAGCGTGGGCGGTAAACTCTACATTGATCCGACCGATATCGTAATCGGCAATACAGGTTCCGGATCCATCGGAGGCGGCTCCGTGGGGCAGAACGATCCGCCTACAACCCTCAATCTCGACGTCAACTCCGCGTTCGTGGGATTCTCCGAGATCCATCTTCAGGCCACCCGGAATATTCAGTTGGTGGCCAACACGCTTTGGGATCTGGCCGCCAGCACCGGGGTTTCGAGTCCCGGCAGCCGCCTCATTCTGGAAGCCGGCAATAATATCAGCCTCGGCTCAGGGTCGAGTCTGGTCGCGAGTCCGGGTTGGTCGATCTCCTTGTGGGCGGGACGTGATTGGAGCACAGAGTCGGGCGTTCGTTCCGGGGTGGGGAACATTCAGGTCTCGGGATCGGGTTCCATCCTTTCCCATGATGGAACCGTCGACCTAAGGGCCGGAAACAATGTCACCGTGGGCAACGGATTCATTCGCTCGGTTGGCGGTGGAGACATCTCCGTGTTGGCCCAGGGGGGAAACATCAATACGGGAACTCGCGCCAACGGGTTTCTCTTTCGACCCACCGGTTACTCGGTGGACCCCGACTTGGGCGGCATCAGCACGGCTGCGGGAGGGGATGTGACGTTGGTCGCCGGTCAGGACATCATCAGTTTTCTCCCCCTTCCGGGCGGAGTTCAAACCGATGGCGGCAGCGGGGCCTTCGGTGCTCGAGCGGGTAACGTGACGTTGACCGCTGGTCGGGACATTTCGGGTCATTTTGTGGTGCGTCGTGGCGTGGGCATTCTGTCCGCGGGTCGCAATGCCGGCACGGAATCCCGTTTGTTGGCCTTGAGTCTGGTAGATGGTGGCTGGGAAGTGACCGCCGGTCAGAACGTCCTGCTCCAGGAAGTCCGCAATCCCAATGGCGTCTTCAACAATGTCGGCTTCGCGAATTCGGCCACGAAGCATCTCTTCGACTACTCGGATTCCAGTTACACGCTCTTGTCCGGCGGCAACTCCGTACAACTTCGAGGTACTGCGCTCCCCCGGTTTGAGGACGATTTTTCCCGGAGTCTGACGCCGATCTATCCCGCCATATTGGAGATTACTGCGGGAGCCGGTGGAGTGAATCTGGGAAATGATGTGACCCTGTTCCCGTCACCCATTGGGAATCTCAAGATTTCTACGACCGACGGTGGATCGGTCACGGGATCCAAACCAGGCGATCTGGTTCAATTGGTAGTTTCAGATAGCAGCAAGAAGCAGTATCGGGAGACCGGGGATTTCGGGCTGGCGGACCACGCCGCCGTGCCAATCCACCTCCTTGATCCCCAGCCGATTGAACTGAACATCTCCGGTGACTTGTCGGGCGTGCTGCTGGGAGTCCCGAAACGCGCGGAAATCACTGTCGGTGGCAATCTGATCAACAGCCGTTTCGAAGGTCAGAATCTTCGCTCCAGTGACCTTACTCGAATCACGGTGGCGGGCGATATTCGGAATCGCAACGAGTTCACCAGCGTGCCTCTGGCAGCGGTTCCCGACTGGTCGCTGTTGGATCTCGCTTTTCCGCCGCTGAACGGGGATCTGGCCGGCATCATTGGTTTGTTGCAGTACGACGCCGCCAACAAAACGATCACCTTCCGCGGCCGCATGACGGGGGATCAGCAGCGGATTCTGTCGAATCTTCCGGTCATGGTTTTCGATGCCAACGGACTTCCCGTTCTCGCGCCCAATGGCGACCCGGCTACTCGAATCGTGCCGTTTCTTCCGGCGGAAGTTACCCAAGCGCTTTACCAGAACAGCCAGGACGTTCCGTTGAATCCGGATACTGGGTACCGGCTGGGCGGCGGTGGGCGCTTCGAAGTGTCGGCACGGAATCTCGATCTGGGCGCCACGGTCGGCATCGTCTCTCAGGGACCGCGGGGCAATTCAGCCTTGGCCAACTACTTCAATCGGGGAGCCGACATCTCGGTGAACCTGAGCGGGAACCTCGACATGTTCTCTACCACAATCTCCTCCCTGAACGGAGGAAGCATTACGGTTTTGGCGGATGGCGATATCAACGTGGGTTCGCGTTTCTTCACTGGGAATGACTCGCGCGCCCGGGGCATCTTCACGGTCGATCCCAGCGACGTTACGGTCATTGCCCGCGGAGACATCAACGTCAATGGATCCCGTATCGCCGCGTACGACGGCGGAAGCGTCTTGGTTCGCTCGTTGGAAGGCACGGTTGACGCTGGAACTGGCGGGAGTGGCGTGGCTGCGGTGGAGAAGATTGTCGTCGATCCGGTGACCCGGCAGATTCTGACCTACGCTCCGACCATTCCCGGAAGCGGCATTCTTGCCACCACCTTTCCGCCTCCTTTGGATCCCGCCTTCCCGGCGTCGCTGAACCCGGTCGGAAACATTACCGTTGAGGCGCCGCGGGGAGACATCATTGCCAACGCCGGAGGAGTGATCCAAATGTCGTTGAACGGAATCGGTCGCGACGGAAGGACAGTAACCCTCCGGGCGGGGACCAAGGATGCCGAAGGCAATGTGATTCATGTGGGCAGCATTGATGCCACGGGTTCCGGAGTCATCGGCAGCACGGTCAAGTTGGAGGCCACCGGAAACATCACCGGCGTGGTGGTGGCCCGGGAAAACATCGACGTCACGGCGCAGCAGAGTGTCAACGTCACAGCGCTGGCTCAGGGAAGCGTCAACGTGAGCGCGGGCGGCACTATTTCCGGAACGATCGTCGGAATTGGCAGCGTCAATGCCAGCGGCGCCTCCGTGGATGCGGCATTGCTGTCCCAGAATGTGACCGCCAGCGGAGATGTCTCCTCCTCGTCCCAGGTTGGTTTCAGCCAAGGCTCAGCTGCCAACGCGGCCAGCCAGAGTCTTCAGGCGGATGACCAGGGACGTGCCGTCGCTTCGACTTCCACCGAGCAGGACGCCGACGAATTGAAGCGAGGGAAGCGTGAACTTCCGTTGCTCTCCCGCTCGGTGGGCCGCGTCACTGTGATCCTCCCCAAGCCCTAAACCATCACTCTCCCAAATCATGAGTATCCTCGATCCATCCCCGCTCCTGGCATCCGGGGCGCTTCAGTTCGCCTTCGAGAAGTCCACCCTGGAGGGCAAGATCACCATCAGCTGCCTGCTGGTTCTTTCCCTCTTTAGTTGGACCATCATCATCACCAAGTTCCGGCAGCTCTACATTGCCCGGAAGTGGTCCCGAAAGTTCTACGAAGCCTACGCCGAGACGCGTGATCCGCTGGACATTCGCAATCGCGCGGCGGATTTCGAAGGGGCTCCGGCTTTCCAAGTGTATATCCGGGGATCCGATGAGCTCGATTATCACCTGAAGAACAATGCGGTTCAGGTCGATGGTCAGAAGCGGGTGAGTCGGGGATCTTTTGAGGCGGTCAAAGTGACTTTGGAGGAATCGTCGGGCGCCGAGGCGATGGCGCTGGAGAAGGGGATGATTGTGCTGTCCACCGCCGTGGCCGGCGGACCGTTCATCGGATTGCTTGGCACCGTGTGGGGCGTGATGGAGACGTTTGCCGGAATCGCCAAGGCAAACTCGGCCAGTCTCACCGCGATGGCTCCGGGTGTCGCCGGTGCCTTGATTGCAACCGTCATTGGGTTGCTGGTCGCGATTCCCGCCATGTTTGCCTACAACTTCATGGTCACCACCATTCGCGGAATCACTCAGGAACTGGATGGCTTTGCGAGTCGATTTGCCACGCAGATCGAACACCAATATGTGGATAATCGCGCGTTGTCCGAGGAAATCAGAGAGGCGAACGAGGTCTTGGCGGATCGCATTGTCGGGGCGCTGAAAGGACTGGGAACGGACTCTGCGAAGTCGGATCTGTCGACGACCTACTAGGTCGGAAATTTGGGGAGAGCCGAATGAAGAAGTGCTCGAGATCCGCACACGAGACGCTGACGGAGTTGAACATTACTCCTCTGCTGGATCTCGCGTTTGTTTTGCTGGTGATCTTCATCATCACCACCACTCCCATCGTCAATGATCTGGATGTGACCCTCCCGAGTGCCTCGAAGCGGCAGAAGGATCCGCCAAAAAAGGCGAACTACATTTCGGTGGAATCCTCGGGCCGAGTGTACCTGAACAAACAGGCCATTGAACCGATTGACCTCCAACAGGCACTGGCCACTCTGCGTATTGATGACCCGGATCTGAGCGTGATCATCCGGGGGGATGGGCGAACCAAGTATCGGCAGATTCGGGCCGTGCTGGATGCGTGTCAGCAGGCCAACGTGGTGAAAGTGGATCTTGCCACGGAACCGTTGGATTCACGCTAGAAGTGAGCTTTCCCGTGATTCCCCAATCCCAACCGAGGCAACGCCGGAACAATTCGAAGATCAATCTGCTGATCTCGCTGGCGTTTCATGTCGCCATTGTGTTGGCCCTGACCTATCTCGCGGCGCGCGAGGGACTATTGGGCAAAGAGCTTAAAAAGATTGCGGTGGAGATGGTGAAGGAGGAGGTGCCGAAGCCCAAGGAGCCGGAGCCGGAGAAGCCGCGGGAAGTGGAACCTCCACCCACGACCCCGACTCCAACACCGGAGACGCCGGTGGTGGAGACTCCCCGTCCGGTGGTCGCTCCTCCGCCGGCCTCAGGAGTGGCGGCGCCGCCGCCGGTGGCACCGCCTGCGGCGGAGTTGCCCTCGTTCGTGTTTGAGGGGGGAAAGGCGGTCCAAACGACGGCCGATCCCGTCCAGCTCTACAAAGGCCTCATTGAATATGCGCTCCGTTCGAAATGGGAGCGGCCCGCGGACGTGGAGGATGAGAAGTTTGTAGCGGAATTGGAAATCACGGTTGATCGCTCCGGGGCGTTCAGCGCTCCCAATTGGAAACGAACCTCCGGACATGCGGAGTGGGATGCCTCGGTTCGCCGAGCCCTGGCGGCCACTCCTGGGCTCAATCGGGCGCCCCCGACCAATTTCCCCCCCCGCGTCATTGTCCGATTCGATGTCGAAGTCCCCACCGAACCCATTTTGCCCTGACTGGCCATGAAGAAAACAACCCGCAGCCATCATGGCACCCTGAACGAGTTGAACATCACTCCCCTTCTGGACCTGGTGTTTGTGCTCTTGGTGATTTTCATCATCACCACGCCTCAGCTGATGAACAATCTGGAGATGACTTTGCCCTCCAGTCAGGTGCCCCCGGTCGTACCGGATGCCCCCAAGCCGGAGATCAACCGGATCCAGGTCGATCGCAAGGGGGTGATTCGGCTTAACCAAACCGTGGTCACATTGGTGGAGTTGAAGAGTCGGCTAGAGGCGCGGAAACGGGCGGCGACTGACCTGGCTGTGGTCGTGAAGGGATCGGACGAGACCGACTACCAAAACATGATTAGCATCCTCGATGTCCTCCAGCAGCTCGAGATTACAAAGATCGGATTGGCGACGGATTGATCCGG
This sequence comes from Verrucomicrobiota bacterium, assembly GCA_017309115.1. Lineage (GTDB taxonomy): Bacteria > Verrucomicrobiota > Verrucomicrobiia > Limisphaerales > UBA9464 > UBA9464. The sequence continues at coordinate 67,260 of JAFLEF010000027.1, forward strand.
GAATCTCGGACGGCGGTTAGTAATCTCTACAAAAAAGATGGTAGAATAGGCGGCGGCGGATTAATCGGCCTCGGAGTTTAAAAAAGGCGAGCAAAACAGGGATTTTCAATAAAACACATAAACTCTATTGACGTAATAGAGTATATTTTGAATTCTCTTTCTGCGATGACGAATTCTGAAACGAGAACCGCGCAGTTGGAGTCGGAGACAGTGATTCCAGCTTGGCTGGAAACGGTGCGAGCCCAAGTCAGCAGCTTGAAGTTTGGCCAAGTGCAGATTGTGGTTCACGACGCTCGGGTAGTGCAGATCGAACGGGTGGAGAAGTTTCGGTTTGACGCCAAGCCGAATCGCAGTGGAGCGACCCAGTAAGTTGGCTGCAGTTGGGTCTTGTTCGGTCTCGCCCTGATTGGTCCATGAACGCGTTTCTTCGCTGGTTGTTCTTCTCGCGTTGGACCCTGCTGTTGAACTTGGTCCTCGGGGGGCTGGTTTGGGGCCGAGACGTCGAACTGCTGAATGTCTCCTTCGATATCTCCCGGGAATTGTTTCAGGCCTATAATCCGGTGTTTGTGGAGCACTGGAGGAAGAGCGGGGGTGGCTCGCTGGTCATCCAGCAATCCCACGCCGGATCTTCCAAACAGGCGCGGGCCGTCATCGATGGATTGGAGGGCGATGTCGTTACGTTCAATCTGGTGAGCGATATCGAGGCGCTGGCCTCCCGGGGCTTGGTGGCGGCTGACTGGCGCCAACGGTTTCCGAACGACTCCAGTCCCTTCACCTCGACAATTGTTTTTCTCACCCGTCGTGGGAATCCCAAGGGCATTCGGGATTGGTCCGACCTCGCCCGGCCGGGGGTGTCGGTGATTGTTCCGAATCCAAAGACGTCGGGTAATGGCAAATACAGTTATCTGGCAGCGTATGGATACGCCCTCCGGCAATTCGGGCAGAATGATCAGCGAGCGCGTGAGTTTGTAGCGTCCATCTTCCGTAATGTTCCGGTGATGGAGGCAGGAGGCAGGGCGGCCTCCACCACCTTTGTACAGCGGGAAATTGGTGATGTGCTGCTGACGTTTGAGGCTGAGGTACTCCTGAACTTGCAGGAGTTTGGCACCAATCGGTTCGAGCGGGTGACCCCTACCGTGAGCGTCCAGGCCGAAATGCCCGTTGCGGTGGTGGAGCGGGTGGCCAAGCGGCGGGGGACGTTGGTTTTGGCCAAAGCGTACCTTGATTTTCTGTTCACTGAGGCCGGGCAGGATATTGCCGCCCAAAACTACTATCGGCCTCGTCTTGACTCGGTGGCACGCCGACATGCCGGCCTGTTTCCCGCGCTAGAACTCCTCTCCGTCGACCGAACGTTTGGCGGTTGGCGCAAGGCGACGGAAGTGCACTTTGCCGAGGGCGGCGTCTTCGATCAGGTCATCAACCAGATTTCCCGCAGATAACAGTTCAATCTCAACTTCAACTTCGCCCTTGGGGCGATTCCTTCATATGCCTGTCAGTACCGATTCATCCACCTTCACCATGAGTGCGCCCGTTCGCCAGGCGTCCCGCCGCCGGTCCCTGATCCGTCTTTTGGAACCACTCGATCGGGTGGCGTCCGAGTGCACTCGGATTCTCTCCACCGGACACAGCCACTTCGAGAACGATGGCGAGAACTACATGATTCCCCGGTTTCTTTACATCGGTCGTCCCGGGGGTGGGGAAATGATGCGGGTGGGCATCTTCGCCACGATTCATGGTGACGAACCCGAAGGCGCAGTGGCCCTGGCGAGGTTACTCGACAATCTGGCCCGGCGGCCTGAATTGGGCGAAGGATTCGGGATCTTCATTTATCCGCTCTGCAATCCGACGGGATTCGAAGACGGCACCCGGACGTCACGCAGTGGCCTGGATCTCAATCGGGAGTTTTGGAAAAACAGCGCCCAACCGGAAGTTCGATTCCTGGAGTCAGAGATCAACACCCACGGGTTTCACGGTATTGTCACCCTCCACAGTGACGACACCAGCGACGGACTTTACGGATTCGTCCGGGGAGCGGTTCTGTCCGAATACCTGCTTGAGCCAGCCCTGCGGGAGGCGAATCGATTTCTCCCCCGCAACCGTCGTTCGGTCATCGACGGTTTTGTTTCTCGTGAGGGAATCATCCATCAGGGATATCCCGGAATGCTGCAGTCGGCTCCCGGCAGCGTCCGTTCCCCGTTCGAGATTACTCTGGAGACTCCGCAGAAGGCCCCGCTCGACCGCCAGGTTTCGGCCTTGGTCAGTTCTTTGGAGACCATCCTTACGGAATATCGCCGGCTACAGTCCATCGCTCAAAACATCTAACCGCTTCAGCTGTGGCGCGTATCTTCAACGACATCACCGAGACGATTGGCAACACCCCGCTGGTTCGTCTGAACCGTACCGCCCGGCAACATGGGGCGGTGGCCACGGTGCTCCTCAAGCTGGAGTTCTTCAATCCGTTGAGCAGCGTCAAAGATCGGATTGCTGTGGCGATGATTGATGATGCTTTGGCGACGGGGCGGATCAACCAGGACACCGTTCTGATTGAACCCACCAGTGGCAACACCGGGATCGGGTTGGCGTTCGTGGCCGCCGCCCGGGGGTTGAAGCTGATTCTCACCATGCCGGAGACCATGAGTCTCGAGCGTCGGAAGCTGCTGAAAGTCCTGGGGGCTCGGTTGGTCTTGACGGAGGCGGCTGCCGGCATGCGCGGTGCCATCGCCAAGGCGGAGGAGTTGCACACCCAGGTGCCTAACAGCGTCATTCTTCAGCAATTCTCTAACCCTTCCAATCCGGCGGTCCATCGCCGCACCACGGCCGAGGAAATTTGGCGGGATACTGAAGGACAGGTGGATTTTGTGGTGGCCGGAGTCGGGACCGGCGGAACCCTGACGGGGGTGGGTGAGGCTCTCAAGGAGCGCAAACCGTCCTTGCGGATGGTGGCGGTTGAGCCGCGGCGTTCGCCGGTGATCAGCGGCGGCACCCCAGGTTCTCACAAGCTTCAAGGGATTGGTCCTGGTTTTGTGCCGGACAACCTGAATCGGGAGGTCATTGATGAAATTATCACGGTCTTGGAGGAGGACTCCGGACCCATCTCCAAAGAGGTTAACCGGCTCGAGGGAATTCCCGTGGGTATCTCCAGCGGGGCGGCGATTTGGGCGGCCTTGGAACTGGCCCGGCGACCCGCCAACCGCGGCAAGACTATCGTGGCGATTGTTCCCTCGTGTTGTGAACGATACCTCTCGACTTGGCTTTTCGCGGACATTCCTCTTGGTAGTGACCCGGTGGACTTTAGTGTGCCGACGATTCCAGCCAGCCCGCCGGCGGCAGTTCCGGCTTGATTTTGCGGGCTCATTGGCAAACGGCGGGTTTTGCCGGGGGTGGATGCGATGAGCCTGCGGCCCGGGCCGACGAAGTGAAAGGTCTTATGCTTTTGCGCCGATCTAGCGGTAAAAAATGGATCTGGCCTGATCCTTCGTCGGCTCCGGGATTCTCCTTCCTCCTCGTTCTCCATGCCCTTGATTGATCGATTGATCGTTTGGGGATGGGCGCTTGGCATTTACGCGTGGGCCGTCCTGCAAATCCAGTTGCCGAATGAAGAAACCGCAGCCCACGATCCCGTAGGAGCGCTACCGGCCGGCCCCAACAGTTCGTTACCGTCGTCTTGGTGACTTTAGTTCCGCTTCAACTGAGTGAACTGCTGACGCCAACGTTCGATGTTGGCGACCGGAAGACGGATCGTGAACGGACGAGGGTGATCAATCCAGTCCCGTACCTGATTGAGATCTTCCCGGGGTACGGTGACGAGCCCAGTGTCCTTGGCAATCTCCTTCGCCCGATTATCGACCTCTAGGATCAGCGCGCGGCGACGGTGATTGAGGCAGTGGATTCCCCCATGAAGACGAGTGCCGATGAAGTCAAACGACTCCTCGGAACGGATGAATTCGTTGAAGGCCTGGAAATCTCGTTCAAGAATCTGCCAGTTGGCTTTGAAAGTCGATAGGTAGTTCAAATCAAACTGGCCTTGCGGGAAGACATAGAGCTTTTCGTACTTGGTACTGAGGAGTTCGATTAGTTTGCGGTCGTACTCCAGGTGCTTGCTGTAGTCGGTGAGCGTAATCAGGACGTTCCGGGCCTTCTGATGGGGAAACTCTTCAGGACGGGCGTCGGCCAGGGGCCACATCGTAGGGCAGGCGGTGTTCACCACATTCCGGTATCCGATGCTCCGGAGCTTGGCCTCGGTGTAACTGTCGCGGACGGAATGAAGGCCGTGGTCAGTGAGCAGAAACTTGAGAAAAATCCGGGTAAACAGGTTGGGATTGCCTTCGTAACGCCACCAGCCGACGCCGAGCAGGTGAGCCCGTTTCATTCCGGGGGCATGGCGCATGGAGATCACCCACTGGCGGTAGCGATTCATTTGCGAATTCAGCAGATTAGTACCGCCGGCGATAGTGACGTCTGCGGATCGCATCTGCCGTCGCTCCTGGGCGTTGGGCGTTGAGAAGGTGGAGAGTCGAATGACATTCCAACCTTGGAAGATTCTGTCGATTTCCCGGGTGACGGCCTGCTGGATGACCAGGTTTCCCAGATTGCCGGCCGGCTTCCCGGTGCGATCCAGCAGGCCTGGGTCGAAAAGGCAAAGGGTCATGGCGTTTGGAGGATTAGACTGGGGTCGCGACGCAACGGGAGTTTCGGAGAGTGTCATCGGGGTTGATTGGAGTTTGCACTCAAATTCCCAGGTACCGCGGCCCAAACCTCGCGGTTCCACTGCCGTTGCCGGTCCGCTGCTTCGCGGCATTCGGCCCGAAGGTGAGCGGCCTTTCGCCAGTGTTGCGCCATCCGGGCGACCAGAGTCGTCGCCACTTCGGGTTGGTCGAGGTACACCACGCTCATCGCGGCACCAAACATTCCGGCCAGTCCGTCGAACTTGGAGGCGTAATACTGCGAGGCTGCCAAACCAATAACGGGAATTCCTTGGGCCAGTGCGAAGACGGCGGCGTGGTAACTGCCCGTGACCACCACGCGGCATCGGCGGACACGGCGAATCACTTCCAGCGGATCAAAGGGGCAGGCTTCACGATAGACCTGGCATGATGACGGAAGAGCTGCCCGGGCGGCCGGTTCGTCCGGTTCCTTCTGACCAAAGTAAATGGGGCAGGGCATCACTGGGACGTTAAGACCCTGCGCAAACTCAGCCACCAAGTGGCCGACTTTAACGAGATCCATAGCCTGGGGATTGGCGTACTTCGCGATCCGGATATTAAAGCCGAGATGATCGCCGAGTTCGTCGACCCGTTCGCGGGCGGCCAGTTCGATGGCCCCATCGCCGGTGACCCGATACTGGGAATCGGTCACCCCGAGTTCCTGAAGCAGCCGGGGACCGAGAATTCCTTCGCGAAGTCCGATGAGACGGCTGCGACGAAGCATGGTGCCCAAAAGCTCCCGGGTGTCCGGCCGATTGATGGGACCCAAGCCCTGGCCGAACAGGAAGGTTGGGATTCCCAGGGATTGGGCGATGAGCAGAACTTTGGTGCAGCGGACCGCCGGCCCGGCGAAGGTGTCGTTGAAGTATCCGCCACCGGCCGCGATCACCAGATCGGATCGCCGCAGTTGGTCCAACTCCACCTGGGTCTGGGGATCAGCCTGGCCGCGTAGGCGGTTCCGCCAGGCAATGATCCGCAGGTACTGGTCGGCATTTCGCAACAACCAGTGCCGTTCGAAGGCTTCCATCCCCAGGAACCGGGCCAGCCGATCCGGGAGCAACTGGCGCCAGGACAGTCGATACAACCCCGAGGCAGAGATTCGCTTGGCCGCCGGGCAATGTCGGGCCAACCAATCGGCAGGCTTGGTTGGGGTGACAATGCGGGCGTCTGGAAAGAGACAGTGAGCTCGTTCCACGTCCATGATCAACATGGCCATGTCGCCCACGTTGGCCATGGTTTGATTGGGGTGCTCGATCCAGATGGATTGGGGCGGAGAGGAAGTAGAGGTCATTCGGAGAGAACGTCCCTGGAAGGAGACGAGGAGTCGTTCGCGGCCCTGCGTAGGGTATGGGACCGGCTCCGATAGCCTAACCGCAGAGAGAGTTAGGGAGATTCCGCGTCCAGGCAACTGGAACCTCTTCCACCGCGGAATTCACCGGAATTCACCATCTGAGGAACTGACGGGTCCGTCAGTTCAGATTGTGAAGTCAAGAAACGGTACCTTCCCGGTGAGGGAATCCTGCTGACGTACCAAGTCCGCCAGGGTTGTTTCATCGAGTACCTTGTCGGTCGCATCCCGGATGACCACCGGTCGGCCTGTCTCCTGTTGGGAGATGCATGGCGGCTGATTCCGGGGGGATTCCGGGGCAAATCGACTGTTCCGATCCTTGCAGCTTCGGGGGACCTTTCTACTGTGCGGCATGGAAGTGTTGCACGCGCCGTGGCGCATCGGATACGTCCTGGCCCCCAAGCGACCCGTGGCGCCAGATGGAGTCTCGCTGTTCAGTGAGATCGGCCAGAGTTCCGAGGATGTGACCAATCTGGTCGTGGCTCGGGGCCGACACTGCTTTGTGGTGCTCAATGCGTATCCGTACAACGCCGGACACTTGATGGTCGTGCCGTATCGGCAGGTCGCGGGACTGGACGAACTCAACGACGAGGAAGCACTCGAGTTGATGCAGTTGTCCCAACGATGTGTGCGCGCCTTGCGAGTGACGCTGAAGCCGCAGGGCTTCAATGTAGGGCTCAATCTGGGCAAGTGTGCCGGCGCCGGAATTGTGGAGCATCTGCACTTACACGTGGTGCCACGCTGGGAAGGCGATACCAATTTCATGCCCGTCCTGGGAGCGACCGGGGTTTTGCCGGAAGCGCTCCAGGAAACGGCTGCGAAATTGCGTGCGGAACTCTCCCGACTATCCTGAGCTCCTTCCAAGTCCTGTGATTACCGAAACTCTGCACTTCGATTCCGCTCGCGCCGCCCAGGCCCTGTACGCCCAAGACGACAAAAACCTGCGCTCCCTTGAAGCGGAACTGGGCGTGAAGGCCACTTCGCGGGACGGCTGGATTAAGTTGGAGGGCGAAGCGGCGGCAGTGGAGCGTGCCAAGCGCCTGTTCCTGGCCCTGCAGAAGTCCAGTCAGGAGGCCGGTGCCGCCAAACCCCGGGAGTTTTCCTACGCGCTCAATCTGGTGAAGAATGAAGGGGCGGACGCGTTGGATCAGCTGTTTTCCAACCGGGTGCAAACGTCCTCCAAGAAGGCACCGGTCACCCCCAAAACGGTGGGACAACAGCAGTACGTGCAGGCCATTCGGGATCATGATCTGACCTTTGGCATTGGTCCGGCCGGCACGGGCAAAACTTACCTGGCGATGGCCATGGCCGTGGCCGCGCTGCGCGACGGCAAGGTCAGCCGAATCATTCTGACCCGTCCAGCGGTCGAAGCCGGGGAGGCCTTGGGGTTCCTGCCGGGGGATCTGTATCAAAAACTGGATCCGTACCTCCGCCCCCTCTACGACGCCCTGCACGACATGTTGCCGGCGGACGAAATCCAAAAGCACATGGAACGTGGGGTCATTGAGATCGCGCCGTTGGCCTATATGCGCGGTCGGACACTGAACAATTCCTTCATCGTCCTGGATGAGGCCCAGAACACGACGACCGAGCAGATGCTGATGTTTCTTACCCGGCTTGGCTTTGGGTCGAAGGTGGTGGTCACGGGCGATCCCACGCAGATTGATCTGCCGACGAGCAAACGGTCCGGTTTGGTGGAGGCGCAGCAGGCGCTGACCCAGGTGGAGGGCATTGGAATGGTTCGCTTTGAGAAGCGGGACGTCGTCCGGCATCCGCTGGTGCAACGGATCGTCAATGCCTACGAGCTCCACCGGCAACCCCAACTGCCGCGGGCTTAGTCGGAGCGCCGGGGTGGGTGGAGTGGGTACCGCAATCCAGAGCCGGATCGCGCGAAGAGGTGGAGTCAGAATCGAGCTCGAGAATTCTCCCTCACGGGGGGCGAGGTTTCCCCCCACCTTCCTACAGGCGAATCGAGAACTGGGGCTCCCTCAATCCGGATAACCCTTGGACGCCGCGATCACGACGCCTTCGGCATCCATGCGGGAGAAACCGCGAATCGCTCGTTTGCGGCGTTCCGCCCGCATCTTGTCTAGTTCGTCGTCCAGGTGATCCCGCTCGCGGCGTTTGACCTGACGGTGATGCAGGTGCGCCTGGAGCGCTGCAAACCAGGCGTTGCGGCAGCGAACACCCACGTGGAAGAGGCGGTTGGCGAAGTCGGAATCCTCGCGGCCCCAGACTCCATCATAGAGCTCATCGAAGCCGTCGACGGTGAGGAAATCCGACCGCTGAACGGCGAGGTTGCATCCGCGGATGGACGATTCGAATGGCTTGGGACGGGAAAGAATTGATCCCAGCAGCGGCCAGTGGAGGACGTTCTTCCGATTCTCCAGACCGGTCAGCCAAGGCGACGGCCACCAGCGCCCGGCCAGACCCCCCTTCAGCAGCCGTTCGGTCTCGCCGGGCGGGAGGAAGCAGCGTTTTCCTTGGACGAACTGTCCCGTGGCGGCGAGTCGAACATGGTCCGCCACGAAGGCCGGATGGAGCAGTGTGTCGTGATCGAGGAAGAGGAGCAGCGGGGCCGTCGAATAGCGCGCCCCCAAGTTGCGAACTCGAGACTGCCGGAAGCCGGTGTCCTCCTGGCGCACGTGACACCAGCAGGCCGGGGAAGCGGTGAGAACGGAAGCGATGGCGGCGGCGGTCTCCGGACGTGAACCATCATCGGCAATGACCAGTTGAAAGTTCGGCTCGGTCTGCTGCAGGGCCGAATGAAGCACCAGGCTCAGGGCTTCCGGCCAGTTGTACGTACTGATGATGATGGCCGCCTTGGGCGGTCCGGTTCGCATGCACGGAGTTGGCCTCAAGCCGGTCTCGGGTCCAAATTAATTTCCGACATCGTCGGGGAAAGACGAGGACAGATCCTAGCCTCGACAACCTAGCTTGACCCTGTAGATGGGGAACTCTGAGACTCGAAGTCGAACGAATGCATGTCCGCAGCTTTCAGGAACCGGTCCCAACTCTGAATTGTTTCGGGTCTCTTCACGCCCGGGCCCGAAGTTGGATCGGGCGGAATCGGGCAGTTATCCGGAACCTTCTGAACCGCCGGGAGCCGTGGAAATGAGTTCCAACGAAACCGGATCTTCCCGGGAAGCTCTGCGCGTGCTGCAACTCAACACGCTGCTCACGGGTGGGGGCACGGATGACCAATGCGTCAAGTTGGCGGCGGGATTGCATCAAGCCGGAGTCAATGTGGCCTTGGCCGGGCCGTCGGGTCGGGAGTTTTCATCCGTGGTCCAGAACTTGGGAGTGCCGCTGGAAGACACCGGCGCCGAAGGATTCATCAAATTACGGTACATATCCGTGGTGGCGGGGATCATCCGGCGTCGCCGTATCCAAGTGGTCCATGGCCATCATGGACGCGATTACTGGCCGACAATTCTAGCAGCGCTGATGTCTGGGCAAAGGCCTCGGATCGTCCTGACGCGGCATCTGGCCAAGAGCCCGGGATCCTGGCCAGGTCGTTGGTTGATTCTGAGTCTGTGCGATGCGCTGGTGGCGTGCTCGCAATTCGTCGCCAAAGTGCTGCGCGAGGGCGATGCAGACCCGAATTCGCCGGAGGAAGAGCGTCATTGGCGACCGCCCATGCGCGGCAATCAGCGCAAGATTCGGGTGATTTACGGTGGCTTTCAGTTGGAGCGATTTCAGCCAATGGACTTGGATCATCCTGCCGTGGCGGCGATGCGTTCGAGTTGGGGAGTGAAACCGGGTGAGTTCGTGTTCGGGGTCGTGGGGGGATTCATGCTGCCCCGGGGAAAGGGTCAGCGGGAATTTTTGGCGGCGGCGGCGCTGATCCGCGAGCGCGTTCCCCAGGCGCGGTTCCTGATCCTGGGTCGGGGTGACATGCGCGAACTGCTGGAACAGGACATTGTCCGACTGGGCTTGCCGGGAGTCGCGCGACTGCCGGGATATTGTACGGACATGCCCGCGGCGATGAATGCGCTGGATTGCATGGTGCACCCGCAGATTGGTACCGAAGCCATGCCAGGCGTGGTCGTCGAGGCGCATGCCTGTGGGCGTCCGGTGGTGGCTTCGGCATTGGACGGTATTCCCGAGGCTTTCGCTATGGGTGGACTGGGCGAGTTGGTGCCCTCGGAGAACGTTCCTGCCCTGGCGGCCGCAATGGAGCGGGTGGCGCTTGGTCCGGCTCTAAACTTGGAGGAGCGACGACGAGTCCACGATCGCGTAGCGTCCCGAATGTCCCTGGAGCGTTACGCCCAAGAAACCCTCGCGCTTTATCAGGAACTGCTTGTTCAATCGCGGTGAGCCCATTGCCCGCGGCTGAAGATTGTTTCCGGGACGGTTCGTCTTCAGTGTCCGTGGCGTCGCTAGGTCGCCTGCTGCTGGCCACAATGACTGACCCGCTTTTCTCCGATGGTCATGAGCCGTTGCCTCCCGAGTTTCCGGGGGTGTTTTCTCGTTTGGCTCCTTTCTCGGGGTGGCTGGAGCGGGGCGGTGGGGCGCTGATGTATCACAAGCTCGGTCCGCGCCCGGCGGGAGTTCGCCTCAAGGGTCTGTACGTCAGCGTCAGTCTGTTTCAGAAGCAGTTGGGCGATTTGCGGTCGGCGGGTTATCGGTCCGCAGACCTAGCCGAATTGACGCAAGCAGTCCCGGGGGAAAGGCGGATCGCGCTCACCTTTGACGACGGCTTTGAGAATGTCCTACGGAATGGTCTCGATCCCCTGCGCACCCATGGACTCCGCGCCATTCAGTTTCTGGTACCAGGGTTGGTGGGCCGGACCAATGAATGGGAGCAACGCGAAGGCGAGGCGACCGAACGACTGATGGACTGGAATCAGATCCGGGAGTGGCTGGCGGCGGGGCACGACGTGGGTGCGCATACCTGCACGCATCCACGGTTGAGTCGGATTCCCCGGGATCAGGCCCGGGAGGAAATTTTTGGCAGTAAGGCTCGTTTGGAGGATGCCTTGGGTCGGCCCATCCGGCATTTCTGTTATCCGTTCGGGGATTGGAATCCGGCGGTGCGGGATCTCGTTCAGGAGGCGGGGTTCGTGACGGCCTGCACCACCGAGGCGGGGATGAATCGACCGGGAGGAGATGTCTTTCGACTGCGGCGGCTCACAGCGCGGTATGTTTCTCTAAACTGGCGGAACGTGGGGAGGATCCTGCGCCAGTGGGTGTCAGGTCGCGGGTGAAGCGAGGGGCGGGGGGCGAGGAGGAATGGGCGGCTTTGAATTTTCCACCGAGCGATTCGTCGGCTGACTGTTCCTGTTCCTCCATGAAATTGTCCCGGTTGTTCCGTTGGGGAGCCCTGCTGACGCTGGCTTCCGTTCTGCACGTCCTCCAAGCCGCGCCTATTCCTGCGGAATACCGTATTGGCGGGTTCGCCGCGGGATGCCAGGCCTACACGTTCAATCGTTTCACCGCTTTCGAGGCGATCGAGAAGACCGAAGCCGCGGGCGGCAAGGTGATCGAGTTTTATCCGGGACAGCCGCTGAGTCCGGAGGAGCGAAACGTCAAGGTCAGTCACGACATGGGCGCCGGCGCCTTGCAGAAGCTCCAGGACAAGTTGGCCAAGCACGGCATCAAGGCGGTGAACTATGGGGTGGTGACCATTCCCAAGGAGGCTGCGGCGGCCCGGCAGCTCTTTGAGTTCGCCAAGAAGATGGGGTTGTACGCCATCACGACGGAATCGGTGGATGCGATGGACACCTTTGAGCCGTTGGTGCGCGAGTACGACATTTGCGTGGCCTTCCACAACCACGCCCGCAACCCGGGGAATCCGAACTACAAAGTTTGGGATCCGGAATGGGTGCGGGATCAGGTGAAGAACCGGGACCGTCGGATTGGGGCGTGTGCGGACATTGGCCATTGGCAGACAAGTGGGATCAAGGCTGTGGACGGATTGAAGATTTTGGAGGGTCGGGTGATTTCGTTGCACGCCAAGGAACGGGCCCAGCTGGGGCCGGGCCAACACGATCTGGTTTTTGGGGCGGGAGCGACGGACATGGCGGGGGTTTTGGCGGAGCTGCGGCGGCAGAAATTTGCCGGAAACATCAGCGTTGAGTATGAATTCAACTGGGATCATTCGGTGCCCGACGTGGCCCAATGCATCGGATTTATTCGCGGATGGAGCGCCGCGAACGGGCCCCAATAGCCCGCAGTGGGGGAGCCGAGCTCCACGGACACGCGGCCGGATTCTTGAACAAAGCATCCGGCCGCGCTGTCTTGACTGACATGATGTCAACCAGAGCCAGACTTGGAATCGCCGTGGCCGGAGGGTTGGCTGCGATCCTCGCGGCGGCCTGGTATCGGGGCACTGATCCGATGATCGCTCCCGCCGCCGATCCGACGGCCAGTCGGTTGCCCACCGGGGAAGTCCGGACGCCGACGCTGACGCTGTGGCCGGAAGCGCCCACTCACTTCAGTTACGATCGATTCGCTTGGCGCGCCCTACTGCCGGTCCCGGTTGTGCCGGCCGTGCCAGAGCCGGTTGCTGATTCCGACGGTGTGGAGTTGGCGAACGGACCGGAGCCGGTCTCGGAGGAAGCGGCGGAAATGACCGGGGTTGATCCCGGGTTTCGGGGTAGCGAAGTAATGACGGAGTGGGTCCAAACGGACCGGAACCGGGGGTATCGGGGGCCTTGGCACCACTTTTTGGAAAATTGGGTGGATCCGCTGGTGGTGGAGTCGGACGGCATCAGTTTTTACGATCCCAGCGAGTATCCGGTTAAATCCCTCTTGCCGGTGAAACTCCCGAAGGCCTACGGCTTTGGGGTAAAGTTTAGGGCCTCATTTTGAGGGGAGCGGTGGGGTGGAGGGGCCGGCCAAGGCGGGTGCGACCGGTAGAAGGAGACGGGCCCAGGCACCCTTTTGAGGGGTAGGAGGGCAAAAACCCGTTGACCCGACCCCCCTCCCGAATAGGCTCCGCGCTCGGTTTTGGACCGGAAACTTAGAACACGAAAGCATTACCATGGCAGTTAAAGTTGCGATCAATGGATTCGGCCGTATCGGCCGATTGGTTTTCCGCGCGATGGTTGAGCAGGGGCTCGTCGGCAAGGAAATCGAGGTCGTCGCAGTGGGCGATATCGTGCCCGCCGACAACCTGGCTTACCTCCTCAAGTACGATTCCACCCAGGGCCGCTTCAACGGCACGGTGGGCAGCAAGAAGAGCAGCCCGGACAAGGCGGAGGACGACATCCTGATCGTCAACGGCGCCGACATCCACGTGGTCAGCGCCAAGAGCCCGGCCGAGTTGCCGTGGAAGCAATTTGGCGTCGACATCGTGATCGAGTCCACCGGCCTCTTCACCGAGGCCGAGAAGGCCAAGGGTCACATCACCGCGGGCGCCAAGAAGGTCATCATCTCCGCGCCCGGCAAGAACGAGGACATCACCATCGTGATGGGTGTGAACCACGAGAAGTACGACGCCTCGAAGCATCACATCATTTCCAACGCCAGCTGCACCACCAACTGTCTCGCCCCGCTGGTGCACGTCCTGCTCAAGGAAGGCTTCGGCATCGAGGAAGGTCTGATGACCACCGTGCACGCCTACACCGCGACGCAGAAGACGGTGGACGGTCCTTCCAAGAAGGACTGGAAGGGCGGCCGCACCGCCGCGCAGAACGTCATTCCGAGCACCACTGGCGCCGCCCGCGCAGTCGGTCTGGTGTGTCCCGAAGTCAAAGGGAAGCTCACCGGCATGGCCTTCCGCGTTCCGGTTCCGACGGTGTCGGCGGTCGACCTGACTGTGAAGACCGTCAAGGAGACCAGCTATGCCGAGATCAGCGCCGCCATGAAGAAGGCGAGCGAGACGTATCTCAAGGGCATCCTGGCCTGGACCCCGGACGAAGTGGTCAGCTCCGACTTCATCCACGACAAGAACAGCTCCATCTTCGACGCCGGTTCGGGTATCGAACTGAACAGCCGGTTCTTCAAGTTGGTGAGCTGGTACGACAATGAGTGGGGCTACAGCAATCGCGTTGGCGACTTGGTGAAGCTCATCATCGAAAAGGGCCTGTAAGCAGGCGCCGAGTTTTGAGGGGCGGACAGGAGTTTTCCTGTCCGCCTTTTTTGCTTTGGGCAGCCGGAGAAATTGCATTGGGCAACTTTGGATAAATCTCTCAGGCTGATGCCGGTGAAGGCGTTCAAAGCCATTGCAGCCATGTCGGAGAACCGGGTCATCGGAGCGGCGGGCCGGATTCCGTGGCATCTGCCGGAGGACTTCCGGTGGTTCAAGCAAACGACGCTGGGCCATATCCTGGTCATGGGCCGGAAGACGTTTGAGTCGATTGGTCGGCCGTTACCGGGGCGGCAAACGCTGATTTTGAGTCGGCAGGGATTCTCGGCCCCGGGAACGGCCACCGTGACGGATCTGGCGGCACTCGAGGCCTGGGTGGCGAATGATCCGCGGGAGGTTTTCGTCGCGGGTGGGGCGGAGATTTATTCGCTCCTGTTACCCCGTTGCTCAGACCTCTTTCTCACCCGGGTGAAGCGGACGGTCTCCGGCGACGCCTTGTTCCCCTCGTTCGAGGCGGACTTCGTGCTACTGGGCAAGGTGCTCGAGAATGACGATTTTACAGTGGAACATTACCAGCATCGGAATCGATTGCTGGTCTGAACCTCCATGAAAACCGGAAGCGCGTGGCTGATTGCCGGAGTTTGGGGAATTTCGATGACGCTGGAGGCGGGTCCGGCCCGGTTATGGACAAATCCAGGTTGGTCGGAATTCGCGGAGACCCCGGGAACCCGACCCGGAGAAGTGGTATTGACCTCGCCCGTTTGGGACGCGGGCCAAGCCTGGAACAAAGTGGTGGCGTCCTGGAATGCGGCGCCGTCGGTCGCCCTCCAGGTGGAGGTACGTCCGGTCCCGCCCGAGGATTCCCGCTTTTATTCCTTCGGGACTTGGACCGCTCGGCCGGATTCGGACTCACCGCGCACCAGCCTCAACAACCAGAAGGATGCGGTGGCCAGCATGCACACTGACACTCTGGTGCTAAAGGAGCCGGCAACCCGCTTTCAGGTTCGCGTGACGGTGAAGGGAGCTCGCCGGGACGTGAAGGCAGTGTATCTGGCGTTTACCGACACCACGGTGCCGGCGGAGACGTCCGAAGTTCGGTCAGCATGGGCTTGGGATTTGGGAGTGCCGATCCGCAGTCAGGCGGAGTTTCCCGAAGGCGTGGACAAGTGGTGCAGTCCGACCAGTACCTCGATGCTGTTGGCGTACTGGGCGGAACAACGGAAGCGACCGGATTGGGACCAACCGGTCCAGGACACGGCGGCGGGTGTGTTTGATCCAGGCTGGGGCGGAACCGGGAACTGGCCGTTCAACATGGCCTTTGCGGGAAGTCACGACGGACTTCGGGCATGCGTCAGCCGGTTGGGTGGAATGGCTGATTTGGAGCGGTGGATCCTCTCAGGCGCGCCGGCGGCGGTCTCCGTGAGTTATGCGCTGTTGAAGGGCAAGCCGGCGGCGGAGTCGGGTGACGGTCATTTGGTGGTGGTCCGTGGGTTCACGCCGGAAGGGGATGTAATCGTCAACGACCCCGGTGTTCGGCGGGAGCGAGTGCGTCGGGTGTTTCCGCGGGCGGACTTTATCCGGGCCTGGAATTACTCGGATCGAACCGCTTACCTAGTTTGGCCGGAGGACCATCTTGTGCCGGTAGGATCTGTGTTTCCCCCTCGGTTCGGACCGTGACTGGAGTCACTGGCTCCGCTGTTCGGATTCATCCACGATCACCGCGGTGACCACATCGGCGGCGACGTTGAGGGTCGTGCGGGCCATGTCGAGCAGGCGGTCGACACCGAGGATCAGTCCGATGCCTTCGGCCGGAATCTGGAAGTTGGCGAGCAGGCCAATGATCAGAGGCAGCGAGGCTCCGGGAATGCCCGCGACAGCCACCGCGCTGAGAACCGTGAGGAGGAGCAGAATGATCTGTTGCGAGAGGCTGAGATCGACTCCGTAAACTTGGGCGATGAACAGCACCACACAGCCTTCGTAGAGGGCGGTTCCGCTCATGTTCATGGTGGCTCCCAGCGGCAGGACGAATCCCGCGACCGGCGCGGAAACTTTGAGTCGTTCCTGGGTGACTTGGAGCGAGGTGGGCAGGGTAGCGTTGCTGGAACTGGTGGAGAACGCGGTGAATAGAATGGTGCGGATCGCCCGGAAAAACTCGACCGGGGAGCGGGAGGACAAAAATCGCAACAACAATGACATAGTGCCGAAGCAGTGAATCGCCATCACCACCAGCACCGAGACGGTGAACCACAGGAGCGGGATTAGGAATTGCAGACCCAGATTGATAACCGTGCTGAGCAGCATGGCCGCGACCGCCACAGGCGCGAGCTGTAGCGCCCAGCCAACGATTCGAGTCATGAGACCGGACAACAATTCCAGCAGTTGCTGCAGCGACTGGCGTTGGGCCTCCGGTAGGGTGGTGCCCGCAGCACCAATTAACAGGGCGAAGAGGATCAGAGGCAGAACATCACCGATTCGGGTGGTTGTGTCCCCGACCACCGCGCGAAGCATGTTCGCGGGAAGAAACGTGTCGACCAGCCAGGGTAGTGGCCGTTGGGTGGGACCGGCGGTGACTTCGGCGGAACGACTCTCCTGTTTCTGGACCTCTCCCTTGAACTGGGCCTGGATCTTCTCCCGGGTTTCCGGTTCCAGACGGGTGCCGGGTTTGACCCCGTTCATGACCAGCAGTCCGAGGCCGACGCCAATGGCCATGTTGAGGCCGAACAACGCGAAGGTTCGGCCGGCCATCGGCCCCAGCCGATCCAGCCGACCCAGCTGTACCACCCCCAAAGCGAGGGAGGCAAACACCAGGGGCACGACAACCAGGAACAAGAGGCGGAGAAAAATGCGGCCCAGCGGATCCAGCAGCTGAATCGAGGTTTGTTTGGCCAAACTCTCCAGACCGTTGACATGGGGAAAAAGCAACCGCAGCAGGGCGCCCAGGGTCACGCCGACGATCATGCCGAGGAAGATGCGATTCGCGAGACGGTCAGCGGGGGTGGACATGAGACTCGTGCCAGCGGGAGAATCCCTGAGTTGCGGCCAAAAGCAGAAGCAGAATTTGTAGGATTAACGTTCTGCCACCCTGAGATCGGGGAGTCGGAGCTACCTTGGAAGGGTTAGCTCGACCACCACCGGCCGGTGATCCGATGCCGTGCCCCAGCCGGGACTCGCATACACGTAGCTCCGTTTGGCCTGCCAATGCTTGGCCAGACTTGGGCTGAGCAGGACATAGTCGAACCGGGCGTAGCTGTCCTCCTGGGCATAGAAGTGGGTCCAAACGATGCGTTGGTTGGCCCGGGGTTTGGCCAGTTGATCGGGCAGACCTTCACCGGGGCGGGTGTCGGTTAGAGCCATTCGACCCTTGGAGCGCAGCAGGCGAAGGGGCCGACTGTCAGGGTGATCATTCAAGTCACCGCAGACGACTACCCGGGCCTGAGGATCCTTTTGCAGAATGGCCTCCACGTGTCCCCGGAGTACCCGGGCTTCCTGCTCGCGCAGGGCGGCTTCATCCACCCGGGCGGTCGGTCGTTTGGACTTGAGATGGGTCGCCAAGACGGTGATGCGGAAGCCGGGCGTGGGCTCGACGTCTACCTCGACAATGCCCCGTCCGAGGTGAAAGCGGCGACCTTCCAACAGGAAAGTGTCGTTGCTGTGGGATCGACGCGCGATCAACGGATAACGGCTTAGGATGGCGACGAAGATGTTGGTGTCCCAACCGCCGACGAGTTCGGTGTGGGGCAGATTCCAGCCGGCTTGGCGCAGACGTTCCTGAAACTCCTGAAGGGCGGGGGGCGGGCCGATTTCTTGGACCGCCAGCAGATCTGGCCGGATGTGGAGCACTTCCCGGGTCAGTTGTTCCCGCTCGGCGAGAGCTTTGGCCGGCCGGGTACCGGCGGATTCGAGCAAATAGTTTTGGAGGTTGTAGGTGGCGACGGTGAGGGACGCGGCCGCTTCGGCGGCCCGGGCAAGCCCCAGCGTCAGGCTGAGGGCGGAAATCCAGAACAGAAGTCTCATCGGGTCAGCGTAGCGCAGGAGAAAGGCGGTGCGCAGCCGCCAGATTTAGGGAACGACCGGAGATTTGCACTCGGGAGGGTCGATGTTAGCGTGCTCCCGTCCGGGAAATCTTCTGGAGTTCCCGGTGATCGTCGATATGAACCTGTCGTCCCCTGTTACGATTTCTCCGGCTGCCGTGTCCAAGCCTCTGACCGACAAACAAAGCGAACCCGACCACCGCCAATTGCGGATCGACAAAGTGGGTGTGCGCGGCCTGCGCTTCCCGGTTCAAGTGCGCGATAAATCGACGGATTCCGTGCAAAACACCGTGGCGATCCTCGGGCTTTTTGTGGATCTGCCCAAGGAATTCAAGGGAACCCACATGAGCCGCTTCGTGGAAGTCTTGAACGCCCATGGGAGCGTGTTTCAAGTGGCGAGTATTCCCACGGTGTTGCGTGAAATGCAGACCCGGCTCCATGCGCAGAATGCCCATCTGGAAATGGAGTTTCCGTTCTTTCTTGTAAAGAAAGCCCCGGTTTCAGGTAAGCCTGGTGTGATGGACTACACGGTGCGGTTTGACGCCGGAATGATCGGGAAGGAGTTCGACTTCGTCCTGACTGTAAAATGCAACGTGACGACGTTGTGTCCGTGTTCGAAGGCCATTTCCAAATACGGCGCCCACAACCAGCGGGGTGAGGTCACGGTGCAGGTTCGGACCCGTGAGATCTTCTGGATCGAGGATCTGATCAGTCTGATCGAATCCAGTGCCAGCAGCGAAATGTACTCGCTCCTTAAGCGTGAGGATGAGAAGGCGGTGACGGAGCGGGCTTATGAGAATCCCGTGTTCGTTGAGGACTTGGTTCGGAACGTGGCAGTTCGGCTGAACCAGCGTCGGGATGTGCAGTGGTACAGAGTCGAGGCGGAGAACTACGAAAGCATCCACAACCACAACGCCTACGCCTGCATTGAAAAGGGCTGAGGTCCCGGCGGTACACGGATGTGCGGGTCCCGCGGTGCGGGAAGCCATTGCGACTGGCGGCGCGCTGGGTGATTCTGCCGCAGCCGTATGAAGTCCAATCCCCGCCAGATGCCGACGACCCGGCCTCCGTTGGATCGCATGATGCAGATTCACTCCGCGCTCCAAGCTGGGGATTTTCCCAATTGCTCCACCTTGGGACGATTATTGGAGGTCAGCACCAAGACAATTCACCGCGATCTGGAGTTCATGCGGGATCGGTTGGGACTGCCGATCGAGTACAAGTCGGAACGCAACGGCTACTACTACACCGAAGAGGTCGACTCGTTTCCGACCTTGCAGATCTCGGAAGGTGAATTGTTCGCCTTGCTGGTCGCGGAAAAAGCGTTGCAGCAGTATCGGGGAACTCCGTTTGAAACCCGCCTGGTGGGCGCGCTGCGCAAACTGGAACAGGCGCTACCGGACACGGTTTCGTTGAACCTAGCCGAGTGGGATCAGGCCATTTCCTTTCACACGACCTCCGAACCTCTCCAGCAGGTTCCGCCGATATTGGAGGCGTTGACCCGGGCGGCCCAGAAGCGGGATCAGTTGCGCCTGCGCTATCGGAAGCCTGGGGCGAAACAGGTGGAGGAACGGGTGGTGGATCCCTACCAGCTCGCGAACGTCAATGGAGACTGGTACCTCTTCGCTTTTGATCATCTGCGGCGCGATCTCCGGAAATTTGTGCCCGCCCGGATTCTCTCGGCCGAGCCGACGGGACAGTCCTTCCAACGGCCCGAGAAGTTTCAGCTCCAAAAGCTGCTTCGGGACAGTTTCGACGTGCATTCGCGGGAGGGCGACTTCGAAGTGGTCATTCAGTTTGATCCCACGGTCGCCGACTACTTGCGAGAGAAGCGCTGGCATCCTTCGCAGGAATTGCGGGAATTGGCCGAAGGCGGCGTGGAGTTAAAGTTGAAACTGGGCAGCTTGGGGGAAATCCAGCGCTGGGTGTTGGGCTGGGGAGGGCTGGCACAGGTGATCCGGCCTCCGGAACTGATTCAGCGGGTTCGCGAGGCGGCCGACCGATTGCATAAGGCGCACGCCAGAAAGGCGTAGGGTGGACTCTGGGGTGGTAGCCCGGCGAACTTCGCCAGGCCCCCGGCGAGTCACCTCAGCCAGATCTTTGGGCGCTCGGCTACAGGGCGGCGTCGCCGTGTTCGTCTGTTCGAATTCGAATGGCTTCCTCCACCGGACTGATGATGATCTTTCCGTCGCCAATCTTTCCGGTTTTGGCGCCCTTGAGAATCGCCTGAACCACGTCGTTGACCCGCTCGTCACTCACGACGACTTCCACTTTCAGCTTGGGCAAAAAGTCGACGGTGTATTCGGCGCCCCGGTACATTTCGGTGTGTCCCTTTTGCCGGCCAAAGCCTTGCACTTCGGAAACGGTGAGACCTTGGATCTGAATGTCATTCAAGGAGTCCTTCACATCCTCCAAGCGGAATGGCTTGATAATCGCTTCTATCTTTTTCATGGAATCGAAGGCACGGCCCCAGTCCCGATTCTTCGGAAGTCCGTGCCGCGCCGTGAATGCGAGGAACCTGCCCCAGAACAGGTTCGGAGGCGAGCCGAGAGTGGTGACGGAGGGGGGTAGAAGCGGATAAGGAATAGGAGGGAAGGATCGAGGAAGTGGAATTCGCTTCGAGAAGTCGGCTGGGCCGCCTTTCGCTATTTCCCGTGTCCTGCACCTATTGCGTCACTTCGACTGGAGCCGCGGAGTTCTCGACTCGGTTTGCCACGCTGCTGGGCCAGGGGATCGATATACCAGCGGTAATCGCCCGCGTCCGAGGCAAACGCGAAGGGCTTGTTCTCAATCCACCAATTAGCCCATTGATCCGGACTTCCGCTTTTCGGTCCACAAGGCGCGTAGCGTTCGAGCAATCGCTTCGCTCGTTCGGCAGCGGTCCCGTTCGCGCGAAGATCGGCGATGGTCCTGTCGAAAAATTCGGGTTGATCGAATGCGACGCCCAGCGCAACCAGGTCAGAATCCAGCTCAAGCTTTTGCGTGGCGTCGGGGTGAAGATATCGCTCGTTCCGATCAAACCATTCGGCCTTCTGGGCGCGACTGAGCGGACTCACCTGCTCCCATACGTTCGGGGTTACTATGCTCTCTGTCATTTGGATCCCGTAATCGGGGTTTCGAAGCCATCGGGCGGGAGTGCTTCGCAGACGTGCGACCGGTCCGGCGAAGGGCGAGGGCGTGATGGCGATGGGGCGATCCTGTGTAAAGCGACTGATGTAGACGATGGAGTTGAGCAGGAGTCGGCGTCCGTTTTCATTCATTTCCTCGGGCGACTGCTCGAAACCAAAATGCAGAAGGTTACCTTGTCGCCATAGTCCCGCAGCGGTGGGCGTCTTGTGGTTGACGCCACCGGAGAACAACTCCACCTCCGGATTGCTGCCGAAGTCGTAGCTGTAGGTACACCAACCGGCCTTCCAGCCCTTCTTGGTATCGTCGGTCAGGGGTAACACCATGATGTTGCTGGCCTTGATCTCCGCTCGGAAGTCCTTCGGCGTGGGAATGGAGATCATGGAGTTGCGATCGATCCGGAAGGGGCGCTCGAAAATCGGGTGCTCGCGCAGATCATAGGCCAGTGGATCCATGCAGGTGCATCCAATTCCGCCCTTGAGTTGCCAAACCACAGCGAGATTTAGCCCGGCACTACCCAACAGAACCGTAGGCTTGGACCAGGCGTCCCGAGCTCCGAGTGGCGAGGTTTTTGGCGGGAAGTCCTCGCCATTTCCGCTTTGCGGCCAATCCAGCAAGACTACATCAAAGTTCCTGGCATCGGACGCTTGGAAATTCGCGCGCGAGCTGGTTTCGATTCGGGCGACCTTGGGACGCAGAAAGTCCACAAACGCCGCGCTACGCTCGGGGCCGATATACAGCAGTTTTAGTTCGGCTAGATCTTTGGCCGAGGTAGTCAGGGGTACCAGTCCAATGACGAGCAGCGCCGTCTGGGCGATCCGGGAGAGGTTCTTTTTCATGGGTTGATCAGGGAGCGGTGACCTGAATGGAGGTGACAAGTAGTGTGCTTCGGGGTGGCCAGCACAACTCTTCAGTGCAGGCCTGATATTGGAATTTACCCTTTATGGACAGCGCCCCCGGTGGAACGTTCGTTCTGACTCTCAAAAGCCGGCTGAAAACAGCTTTACCCCAGTAGGAGGGTTCGCCGCTCGGGTCGCGTTTTGGTTCCGGCGCACCCCAGGTCCCCAATGACTCCACCTCCTCCGGGAACGTGAATTCGAGAGCGGTGGGGGTGAAGGGACCGCGAACACCTTGAGTCGCGTAGATGTGGTAGCCAGCTGCGAGCTCCACGATCACCTGAACTTCGAACGATTCACCGGCCTTTACGACCCTCGGCAACGAGCTCACGGTGACCACCACCGGTTGGTCAGGTGTGGGGACGGCCGGTTCCGAGGGGGCCTGAGACGTTAGCGGACCGTTTTCCGGCGGCGGTTGCGACGAGCAGCCGGCCAAGTCCACCAGGAGAATCACGGGTAGTGTTCGAAACCAACCAAGACGCCAAGCGTTCTCCAGCAATCTTGCGACGTTCATGGCGACATCTGAAATAACTGCTCTGAATCAGGCATGACTCCAAGCCGTATGCACCGCTTACCGGGTCACGGCTCGTAGATACTGGCGTGCGGGAGTCTCTCGGGGAAGAAGGAGTTCCGCCGGTCCCCCTGTAGGAACCTGAAGCTCCGTCAGATCCTGCCAGGTCGCGAGCTGCTCTGACGACTGGATCAGATGTCGCGTGCCTGGGTCCCCATGCAGACGAAGGCGAAGATGGGTCGTGGTGATGTCCAGTTCGAGCCGCGGTGTGTTCGGAACGAACCGAGCAGTGAGGGCCGTGGTGATGGTGGGATTCCAGATGAAGACGGTGTTGGTTGAAGTGCCGGCTGGCCCCGACCAGCCGTCGAAGCGCCAGCCCGGCCGGGGCCGGGCTTCCAGGGTGACCGGCACGGTTTGGAAATAGAATCCGGACCACGGGTAAACCGGGTTGCGAACTCCAGGCAGGGACTCGTCGATCTGGAGTCGATTCACGCGAATCACGCCTCCGTCGGGCTCCGTGAGATTGAGGGTGATTCGCGCCGTCCCGGGTAGCCCGAGTTCAGATAGGACTTGTTGTCGGAGCACCCCGGAACGCTGGAGCGCAAAATCGCGGAGGGAACGGACCCGTAATTCCCACGCAGCGACACTACCTCCATTGCCCCGCCATCGACGAATGTGCTCCTCCATCGCCGGCCTCAGTTCTTCGCGCATGGTATCCACCAAGGCTGTGGCCCGGGTGGGCTGATACCAGCTATTCAGAAGGTCCGCTGTGGTGGAAATGAACTCTTGGCGCCACGCCGGATGAGTCATGAAAGCCCGGAAAATGGCGGTGCTCCACGGGGAGTTCAGGCCAGGACGTCCGGTCGGTGACAACGCCGCCTGCAGCGTTAAATCCGAGACACCCGCGCTCCAGGGATGATTGGCGCCCAAATCCACGTCGAACAACAGGAAGCGCCAGCGACCATCCTGACCCGGACCCAGGTTGATGTCCGGAGTGGCTAGTCGACGACGCCAGACCCGCAGGTTGTTCTGCGGCCAATCGGCGTTCGCGAAGTAGATTTCGGAAAGGTAGTACTTGAGCGCGTCTTCCGGATCGACCCGGGCCACGACATGAGCGTAGTTCGCCGGGTCGGCCAGCGAGTGGGTCTCACAGAATTGGAGGAGTTCGAGCCAGGCGGTTGCGTCTTCTGCCTGACCCTCAATGATCCCACCACCCGCATCGAGGATTACCACCTCGTCATCGTCTACTCCGTAGTGAGCCTGAAAATAGCGGCGGTCCAATTGTTCGCGGACGCCGAGAATTCCCCAGTATTCGCCATCGAGAAAAACCTGCGCGTAGCGAGAGGACATGAGGTTCAAACCAAGCCCCCCGGCCAGCCGATGGGCCCAGTCGTCCCGCATCAGTGCGTAATCCCAATCATTGCCGAAATTGCGCAGCCGCAGGCTACGGAAGTCGGTCAGCGGACCGCCGTCGCCCAGACGCGTTAGCCCGGGAAAAAAGGGAAACGAAAAGGTGTTGCGCGGGGACTCCGGGCCCCGGGCTTTGAGACCGAAGGTCTTCTGCCGAAAGGAGCGGGAGGATTGGCCCTGGATGTCGATCAGCACGGGTTCGGTGGCCACCCGGGTTCCGTTGGTGTCGAACCATTCGAGATGGCCTTCGCGTTCCCATTCTGGTCCGCGCTGGGTGAAATTCGCCGGCTTGTATTGGGTGGGCGGTTCGTCGGGATGGGCTTTGACGTACCGATCGAAAACCGCGCCCAGCATGTAAATCCCCGTCTCGTAATCGAAAAGTCCAGCAGGTGGAGTCAGCAACGAAACTGTGGGCAGGTTGCGGGAAACAGCAGCTTCGCCGACCCAGAACGACTGCGACAAGATTGGCCCAGGCAGGCCCCCGGGTCGCAGGGCCCGAGCGCGTACGACGGTGGCCTTACGCACAGATCCCAAGGGAGCCTTCCAACCGTCGGTGAACTGATTGGCCGTCGCGGTACCCGGAATTACCGAAAACACATTGGGGTCTGTGGCCCGCGAGGTGATCGGAAGGGGGTCGCGATAAATCGGAGATGCTGAGGTGGGTTCGGATCCGTCGAGGGTGTAGTGGAGGGTAACTCCGGCCTCGGCCGTATGCAGGACTAGGTTGAACGGCTCGGCGTGGAAACCGGCCGCGGCGGAAGGGTTCGGTGCTTCGTACACCACGGAGTCGTAGGCCGTCGCGGAGCCGTTGGAGCGGGCCGGAGTGGACGGTGACAGAAACCTCCACGGTCCAACTCCGTTGGGAACACGGCCGTATCCCAGGTCGTCCAGCAAGCGGGGCGTGGCGATCTGGTCGCGCCGGACCTGATTGGGTTCGGTCAGCAGCACCCATTCACCGTCGGACTTGAGTTCGAAGTTGGTATGGAGGGGTGAACCCAGCTGACGCCGGTTCTTGCCGGAAGCATAGATGATTAGGTGGGCGCGGGGCGGCAGGACCACGTCGGGAAACACCCAACGGAAGGGCCGATCCGGATCATCTGAGAGTCCCCATCCAGCCAAGGCAACCGGAGTTGCCCGTCCGTTGAACAATTCGATCCAGTCGGGCGAATCTCCATCTTCGTCGCGGGTGGAGTCCTGATTTGCGGTCACGACTTCGTTGAGCACCAGTTCACCCGCCGGAGGTGTCTCGGGCGCGACCAGGGCGTCCACTTCGACAACGCGGGGACCGCCGGTACTGGACCGGGTGAATTCGAGGCGGAACTGACGACCGCGGCGGATTCCGTCGGCAAACGTGCGGAGAATGACTCCGTTGAAGGCCTGGTTATCGAACTCGTCGGCCACTTCGCCGTCCACGAACAGTCGGACCCGTTCCACGGAACGGAACTTTCCGTTGGACGCGCCGTCCCCGACCAACTCCAGCCGATACCCGGCCAGGGGAATTTCGTCGGCCACCTGCCACTCGAGAAAATCCACGGTCTCCCCGCCGTCGCCCCAGTCTGCGTTGCCGTTGTCGGGCACCCCGTTGTCTTCGAAGATGAAACTCTCGGGTTCGATGGGTCCGTTGGCATTGCCGAAGGCGTCTTCCGGAGTGTCCACCCCGCCCAGCCGGCTGCTGACGCGGAAGCCGGACGCGGTACCGGGTCCTTCGTCATCGCGGGCGGCGGATTTGCGACCGACGAGCGAATTGTCGACCGCGTTGAAGAGCAGGCGGTCGAGAAAATTGCTGGTGGGAGGAACCGGAGTGCCTTGGCCGTCCAGTTCCACCACGCGGACGCCCCGGGAGGTCGCCCGGGTGAGCTCCAACCGGAACGCGCGGACTTCGGTCGGCGTACCCAACAGGGAGCGGTCGCGGATCAGCAGCGGCGTGTGGGGATTGGGTCCCGGAGCGCTGGGAACCGTTCCGCCAGAGATTTGGCGAAAGGTGAGTCCGTCAGTGCTGGCGAAGAGTCGAAAGCGGGAGGCGGCTCGTTCGGCGGAGTTCGGAGCATTCTGTTCGAGACGGAGGGCGAATTCGGTCAGGTGAAGCGGTTCCCGGGTTTGCCATTCGACGATATCGACAAAGCCCGGTCCGGGTCCGTCGGCAAAGATCGCCTTGCCCGGTTCGCTCCACGGAGGAGCGGTGATTCCTCCCCAAATCGCTCGCGGATCGGAGATCCCGCAGCAGGTGGTGTTCTGCGGTGTGGAGCGGATGACCTGGAGGCCCCGGGAAAGGTCGAAGGCATCCGTTACGTCGCCTGGCCCTGACCCGGCGGAATACTCGGGAGCGCCCAGCAGAACTCGGGCGAACGAAAGCACCGTGGCTAAGGTCAGCAGTCGTTGGAGAGAGTAGCGGCGCACGGTGTCGGAAAATCGTAGCGGAAGTCGTTCGGAGACGAAACCGGAAGTAGAGGGCGGGGGAAGCTGAGAGCTGAGAGCTGAGAGGTCGGAAGGGAAGCTTGGTAGGGCGAGGTTCCGCCGAGCCGTGCGCGTCCCGGCGAGTGACGTGTCAGGAGTCCACGAGCGGACGGCTCCGCGGAGCGTTGCCGTAGCGTGTAGTTGAGAGTTGAAAGTTGAGAGTTGAGAGATGGGAAGCAGTGCGCGAGCCCTCTGGCGTTTTGGGGCGCGTGAAGGTAGGTGGGGTCGGATGTTACTCGACGCGTCAGCAGCCGGGACGGAAAGCGGTAGCTACGCAGGCTTCGCTACCGCCCTCCAAAGGATCCGCGTCGTCCTACCGGGGGGCTTCTTTTTTGACAAGGAATCCGGCCGGTTCCGCGTTGGTTGTTGATGACTCGTCTGTTTCTGGGAATGCGGTCCGGTCCGAAGTGGGTTCGATCCGCGATGTTCCAGCGGATCAGTGGGGAAGGCAGAACGCCCGATGCTCCGTCGGGTTGCTCTTCGAAACCGTCGGATCGTCGATGGCGTCCGGATTTTCGGCTGGTTCTGGTCGGTTAAGTGTGTGCTCGATAGTCAACGTATCCTGCTCACTCATGATCTTCTTTCCGGTCCGCCATTTGATCTTTGCGGGAGTTCTGACGGCCCTGACGCAATGGGTCACTCGCAGTGCTGAGCCGGTTCTGCAGGTGTTTCCAGAGCCGAATCAACGGCTGCGCCTTGAATGGCCTGAATCCGGACAGACGGTGCTGGAAGCGACCGGCGCGCTGGAGGCTGACTGGCAGCCGGTGGCGGAGGTTCCGGCGGTCAGCGAGGGCGTGGCCCGGGTGTTTGTGTCGTCAGGGGAGCAGACGCGATTTTTCCGACTCCGACAGACGGAGTTGACCCGCGTCAGTGCGACGTCGCCTCTGGTGGGAGAAACGGGAGTGGCGGTGACGCGCGAAACCATTCTGCGTTTTTCGGCGCCGTTGGCCGCGGACACCGTACTGACGACCGACCGCTACTTTGTGGAGGCGGATGGGCGACGGTTGTTGGGGCGGGTGGAACTCGGGAGTGATCGGCGAAGTGCCACTCTGTTTCATCTGGAACCCGTGCCGGCGAATGCGCGGGTGCAGGTGACCTTTGCGGGGACTGGCGTGCGGGATGGGGGCGGTGCGGAACTGGATGCCGAAGGCGATGGCATCGCGGGGGGCACGTTTCGATTTACCTTCGACACGGCTTCCATTCAGGCGGCGGCCAACACGGCGGTGTCTGGACATGTTTTCGCTTCGGAACGAAATCCGGACGGCAGTAATCGGCCGCTTGCCGGAGTGATCGTGACGGTGGATGGCGCGGAGGAATCGCTGCGAACGACGACGGATGCTTCCGGTTTCTTTCAACTGAACTCGTGTCCGGTGGGGCGCTTCTTTGTGCACATTGATGGACGCAGCGTGGCGGGCAGCGAATGGCCGAGTGGCGCGTACTATCCGTTTGTGGGGAAGGCTTGGGAAACGGTGGCTGGGACGACGAATGCGCTGCCTGGAGGGACGGGGGAGATCTTTTTGCCGCTGATTCCTGCGGGAGCCCTACGCGAGGTGAGTCCGCTCGTGTCGACGGCCATTACCTTTACCCCGGAAGTGCTGGCAGCGAATCCGGCGCTGGCGGGCGTGCAAATCGTGGTGCCGCCCAATGCCCTCTTCGCAGACTCCGGGGCGCGGGGCGGTCGGGTGGGTCTGGCGCCGGTGCCCCCGGACCGGTTGCCCGAGCCACTGCCCCCCGGGCTGGAGATGCCGCTGGTCATTACCATTCAGACCGACGGGCCGCAGAATTTCTCCGAGCCGGTTCCCGTGCGCTTTCCGAATCTGCCGGATCCGAAGACGGGATTGAAACTGCCGCCCGGTGCCAAGAGCGGCTTGTGGAGTTTCAATCACGACACCGGCCGTTGGGAACTGCAGGGCCCCATGACGGTGAGTGCCGATGGCAACTACGTCGACACCGACGCGGGGGTGGGGGTGCGTCAACCGGGTTGGCATGGGATCAATCCCGGCTCGGACACCGACGATGATGCGCCGGAGGATCCGCCGGAGGACGACGAGGATGATAAGGATGAACCGGAGGAAAAATCGCCGTTCGAAAAGTGCAAAGCCGAGATCGGTAATCTGGTCAACTCGGCCCTGGATTGTGGGTTTGGGGCGGTGCTGCCGGCGAAGTTGTCGCCCGATCCGGACAACGTGAATCGTCCGTGTGCGATTGGCCTGGGGCTCGCAGCGGTCGCGACGGTGCGGGACTGTTTGCTGGATTCCAGCGGCTGCAAGGCGACGGTCATTAACAATAGCGGAGGCGTGGCGATTGGATGCGGTCCGGCCTTGAGCGAGGCGCTGGGACGGGGCACCAAGTTTCTCGGCCCGGTGGCGACGGTCGCGGGTGCGATTCACGGCTGCGTCCTCGGACCGGGATTGAACTTCTGTGCGATGGCGGACTGCTTGGAGCAATCCAGTGGCGATTCGTTCTGTGTGCCGGACGAATGGGAGACCGGGATGCAGCGCTGGCTCAATGACTGGGATTTCATCGGCAACGCTCTTAGTGGCGGTTCCAGTCCTGCTCGGGTCCGTCCGCAGGACCAAGCCGGCTTGGGCGAGGCACCCGCGGAGTTCCTGGCGGAGGCGCAGACCAACGCCTTCTTCACTCAAGTCCGATTCACCCTGGCCATGCGGCAGTATTTCATCGCGCTGTATGGCACTGGGAAATGGTTCCCGGACAATCCGGCGGATGCCGCAGTGAGCGCCGCCTTCCTGCGTCAGCTCAATCTGGCCACGGAACCGGAGGGTGAGAGCGGGGCCGCGGTCAGTTCGGCGGAACGCGCCGTATTGCTGGCGCTGCCGCGACCCACCGGCGCCACCGAGCTCGACGCGGAAACCGTGATCACGCGCATGGAGCGGATCTTCACCGGCACGATCACGGATGCAGAACTCAATCTGCGCGTCTTGATCGGGTCCGCCTTGAAGTACGGCGAAATGGCGGCGGTTTATCAGGCCCTGGGGTGGGACGATCCGACGGAGGCGTTCAACAACGGGCTCATCCAGATCTCGCAACGCTTCGAATCGCGCTGTCAGAGCGCGGGTGGGATCAAGGGTGGCGGTAATGGCGACGTCGAGG